>NZ_JBVIQN010000020.1:0-164183 GCF_055577005.1 Streptomyces sp. NPDC033221
GGCGCGGTGTGCCGCTTCCGGCCACCGCGCCGCGCCGCTCCCCCGGCCGCTCCGGTTACTTGTCGGCGGTCAGCTTCCCCGCCGTACCCCAGCTGTCGGTGGGCACTTCCTGGATCCAGACCTGCACGCTCTCGGCCGGTACACGGTACGCGTCCACGAACGCGTCGGTGATCTGCCTGACCAGCTCACGCTTGAGTTCGACGCTGCGCGGTCCCTGCTGGACGGTGACGACGGGCATGGTGTGACTCCCTCGACGGCGGCGGCCGCCCGGCCGTTCCGGGGGCTGTTCCGCAGGTCTTCAGTCCATCCCGGACAGGCCGCGCGGCCAAGAAGCATCCCGAGCACGCAGCGATCACGGATCGAGATCGTGCGCGGCGGCCGCGCAGGCCGCGAGCAACGCGTCGAGGCGTTCGGGCGGCGCGGTGCGGTGCACGGCCAGGGAGGTGGTCAGCGCGACGGGCGTCCGGAAGGGGAGGAAGGCGACCCGCGGGGTGCGCAGTTGGCGGGCGTGCGAGGCGTACACCACGGTCCAGGACGGGTCGGCGGGTCCGGCGGCGCCGATCGCGGCCAGGCTGTCCTGGAGCGAGCCGGGCGGCGGGCCCGGTACGGACACGGGCTCGAACCCCGCGTCCTGGCAGGTGGTGAGGACGAGGTCGACGAGGGCGGGGTTGTTGCGGCGCGCGGTCAGCCGCAGCGGTACGGCGGCGAGGTCGGCCGGATGCACGCCTTCCGCGGCGCCGTTACGCGCGAGCGGGTGTGTGGCCGGCAGGACGGCGACGAGCGGGTCCGGCCACAGCGCTACGCGGCGGAGCACGCCGTCCGCGTCGCCACCGTCCGTGCCGCGGACGAAAGCGGCGTCCAGTTCGCCCTTGGCCACCCGGTCCAAGCGCTCGCGTGCCGGCGCGGAGACCAGGTGGACGCCCAGGTCGGGGGCGAGACGGGCCAACGCGTCCAGGACCCGGTCGAGATGTTCCCCCAGGCCCGCGCTGGTCCCCAGCCGCAGTGTGCCGCTGCGCGCGCCGACCAGGTCGGCGACGGCGGCGAGGGCGCGTTCCTCGGCAGCCAGCAGGGCCCGCGCCTCGGGCAGGAAGCGTTCACCGGCGGTGGTGAGCCGCACCTGCCGCGCCGACCTGTCGAACAGTTCGGCGCCCACCTCCCGCTCCAGGCGCCGCACTTGCTGGCTGACCGCCGACTGCACGATGTGCAGCCGCTCGGCGGCCCGCCCGAAGTGCAGTTCGTGCGCGACCGCGACGAAGTACCGTACCTGCCGCAGCTCCATGCCGCCCTCCCCGTCCGTACGTACGTACGCACACACGTACGTACTGCGCACGGAACCATTGTCGCCGAGGGCGAGAGCAGAGGCCGAGCACCCTTCAGTAATCATCCCCGGTGAACGGCAGGTACTCCGTCTCCAGCGCGGCGTCCAGTGACCGGGCCGCACCCGGCGTACGCTCCTCGGCCAGTCCGGCGCGCACCAGCCGCCGCAGCGGGACACCGCCGAGGTAGCAGGTCGCCAGGTCCCGTACGTCCAGGGCCAGGTCGGCCGGGTCGCCGGTGGGCGCGTAGGCGGCACCGTTCGGGCCCGCCGTCAGCCGGAAGCGGCCGGCGTTGGCGGGCAGGACGGTGTCGCGCACGTCCAGTACGAGGTCGACGGGCGCGGCCCAGGAACGGGCGGTCAGCGCCTGGGCCACGTCCACCAGCCGGAGCCACAGCGCGGGCAGCTGGCCGGTGACGCGTACCTGGTCCCGGTCGGCGGCGAAGTGCAGCAGCGGGTCGTCGGGGGCCACCCCCCAGGACCGCACCTTGCGCGTCAGGTCGATGGACGCGACGTAGGACCAGAGCGCCGCGGCGGCCGGCGCGTCGGCAGCCTCCAGCTCCTCGACGGTGACGGTGCCCTTCTCCCCCACCCGGTAGACGACGTAACCGGCGGCGGGTTCGCCCTTGTCGCCGAGGACGACGATCCGCGACGGGCCGTCCTTGCCGTCGTCACCGTCCTCGTCGCCGGACCTCACGGCGCGCCGCCACCACGCCTTGTCGCGGGAGAGCCGTCCGCCGCGCCGCGCCCGGCCCGCCTCGTACAGCGGTGGGAGCACGGTGACGGCGTCCGCCGGGGCGATCAGCCGCAGCGCGCGCCGGTCGGGTGTGATGCGCAGGTTCAGGGGCCGGGTGGTGTCGATCTCGACGCTGTACGCCTCGGTGGCGGGGCCGAAGCCGAAGCGGCCGTAGATCGCGTCCTCCGACGCCCACAGGCAGGCCAGCGGCCGGTTGTCGGCGGCGCAGCGGGGCCACAGTTCGGCCATCATGGCGGTCAGTACGCCGCGCCGCCGGTGGGTGGGCGCGACCGAGACGAAGTCCAGTTCGGCGACGCGCTGTTCGCCGCCCGGGACGGAGATTCCCAGGCGGTGTGCCGCGGCGAAGCCGACGATCTCCTCGTCGTCGTACGCGCCCACCCGTTCGCAGCGGAGCAGGGCTTCGCGGTGGCGCTTGCGGGTGGCGTCGCCGGTCTTCTCGTGGAAGGCCAGATAGGCAAGGTCGAGGGCCCGGTCGACATGTGCTTCGGGGATGTCCCGTATGTCGGTGGTCACCCGGGGACGCTAACTCCGGGCCCGGTCCGCCGTCACCCGTTTTTACGCGATGGTCCGCCGGGGCCGCCCGGCCCCGAGAAGAAATCCCGCACCCGGTGACGGCGCCCGTCCGGCGTCCGGTCGCCGTAGTCCGCGCCGTACGGCTCGCCGTAGTCCCCTTCGCCGCTGTCCGGGTTGTTCAGGACGGTCCAGCTGACGGCCGACACCGCGGGCTCCAGCGACAGCCTGCTGACCGCCTCTTCGAGCAGACTGTCGTCGCGCCGCTCGGTGGTCAGTTCGGCCGCGACGGTGACCTTCGGCGGCGTCCCGTCGTCCGGCCGCGCCGCGCCGTCGTCGCGGCTGTGCACCGCCCGCAGCCGGAAGCCCGGGCGGCTGACGGCCTGCACGACCAGCGCCCGGATGTGTGCCTCCTCCTGCTCGGCGCACACCGCCTCGAAGTAGTAATCCGTCGCGATCTCCGCGCCGCCGCCGGGCTCCCGGTCCATCCGCCGGCCCAGCGGGCGCAGCACCAGGTTCGCGCCGACCACACCGGCCGTGCCGAGTGCCGCGACCACGTACAGCCCGGTGCCGGCCAGGGCGCCGACCGCGGCCGAGCACCACAGGGTGGCGGCGGTGTTCAGGCCGCGTACGTTCAGTCCGTCACGCATGATGACGCCGGCGCCGAGGAAGCCGATGCCGGAGACGATCTGCGCGGCGACCCGCGAACCGTCGTACCCCGTGGTACTGGTCGCGGCCGCGAAGCCGTACTGCGAGAGCAGGACGAAGAGCGCGGCACCGGCGGCGACCAGCGCGTTGGTGCGCAGGCCCGCCATCCGGGCACGCCACTGCCGCTCCAGGCCGATGACCGCCCCGAATCCCAGGCCGGCGGCGATGTTGCCGGCCAGCTGCCACTCGTTCACCATGATCCGCGCTCCTCCTCGATGCGCCGGTGCGGGGCCGCCCGGAGGCGGCCCCCTTTCTCCATCGGCGGTTCACAGCCAGGTGTTGAACCGGCGGATGTACCAGGTCTTCACGCCCTGGGTGAGCAGGCAGTACGCCAGCAGCGTCCCGGCCAGCCACGGGAAGTAGCCCAGCGGCAGCGCCTGCAGGCCGAGTGCCGGGGCCAGCGGCGAGAACGGCAGGGCGATGCCGAACGCCATGACCAGGGCGGTCATCAGCAGCACCGGCCGGGTGGCCCGGGACCGGACGAACGGGATCTTGCGGGTGCGCAGCATGTGCACCACCAGCGTCTGCGTCAGCAGCCCCTCGACGAACCAGCCGGACTGGAACAGCGCCTGGTGCGCCTCGCTGTCCGCCCCGAAGACGTGCCACATCAGCAGGAAGGTGGTGATGTCGAAGACCGAGCTGGTCGGCCCCAGGACGAGCATGAAGCGGCCGATGCCCCGGGCGTCCCAGGTCCGCGGCTTGCGTACGTACTCCTCGTCCATGCGGTCCCAGGGCGTGGCGAGCTGCGAGATGTCGTAGCAGAGGTTCTGTACGAGCAGCTGGGTGGCCAGCATCGGCTGGAACGGCAGGAAGGCGGAGGCGGCCAGTACCGAGAAGACGTTCCCGAAGTTCGAGGAGGCCGTCATCTTGATGTACTTGATGGTGTTGCCGAAGGTCCGGCGTCCTTGGAGAACGCCTTGCCCGAGGACGGTCAGGTCCTTCTCCAGCAGGATGATGTCCGCGGACTCCTTGGCGATGTCCACGGCCGTGTCGACCGAGACCCCGACGTCCGCCTCGCGCAGCGCGGCGGCGTCGTTGATGCCGTCGCCGAGGAAGCCGACGGTGTGCCCGGCGCCCCGGAGCGCGCGGACGATCCGGGCCTTCTGCACGGGGGTGACCTTGGCGAACACGGTCGTCGTACGGACCAGCGCGGCCAGCTCCGGCTCGTCGAGGAGATCGAGGTACGGACCCGTGACGACGGTGCCCACCTCGATGCCGACCTCGTCGCACACCCGCGCCGCGACCAGTTCGCTGTCGCCGGTGACGACCTTGACGGCGATGCCGCTGTCAGCCAGGGCCCGCAGTGCCTCGGCCGCGTCCCGCTTCGGCGGGTCGAGGAAGGCCAGGAAGCCCCGCAGGGTCAGCCCGGTCTCATCGTCGACGCCGTACGTCTCACGGGTGGCGGGCAGCGTACGGGTCGCCACCGCCAGGACCCGCAGTCCGCGCCGGTTGTGATCCTCGGCCGTCAGGGTGACCTGCCGGCGCAGCGCCTCGGTCAGCTCCACACGCCGCCCGTCGTCGACGAGATGGGTGCACAGCGCCAGGACCTCCTCCACCGCGCCCTTGGTGACGAGGAGGTGTTCGGCGGCCGGCCCTTCGAGGTCGTTGCGCCGCAGCACCACCGACATCCGGCGCCGCGCGAAGTCGAAGGGGACCTCGTCGACCAGCGTGAACCGCGCATCGACGACCACCTCCTCGGCCTCGTGCATCCGGTCGACGACGGCCTGGTCCATGAGGTTGCGCAGCCCCGTCTGGAAGTGGCTGTTGAGGTAGGCGTACTCCAGTACCTCGCCGTCCTCGTGCCCGCGTACGTCGAGGTAACGGTCCAGCACCACGCGGTCCTCGGTCAGCGTGCCGGTCTTGTCCGTGCACAGCACGTCCATCGCGCCGAGGTTCTGGATGGCGTTCAGGCGCTTGACGACGACCTTGCGCTTCGCCATCGCGACCGCGCCGCGCGCCAGGTTGGTGGTGACCACCATCGGCAGCATCTCCGGCGTCAGCCCCACCGCGACGGCCACCGCGAAGGTGACCGCCTCGGCCCAGTCGCCCTTGGTGAGGCCGTTGACGGCGAACACCAGCGGCACCATCACCAGCATGAACCGGATCAGCAGGAAGCTGACCTTCTTCACCCCGGCGTCGAAACCCGTCTCCGGGCGCTCGCCCGCCAGCGAACCGGCCATCGACCCGAAGTAGGTGTCCCGGCCGGTGGCCACGACGACACCGGCCGCGGTACCGGACGTCACGGACGTACCCGCCAGGGCCAGGTTGTCCGCCTCCGCCGGATCGGCGGTCAGATGCTGACCGCCGTCCTCGGTCCGGGTGTCGGCCTTGGCGACCGGCAGCGACTCACCGGTCAGCGCGGCCTGGGCGACCATGAGGTCCTTGGCGGACAACAGCCGCAGGTCCGCCGGTACGAGGTCACCGGCGGCCAGCTTGACGATGTCGCCGCGGGCGACGTCCGCCACGGGGATCTCGACGGTGGTCGGGGCCTGTGCCCGCCCTGCCCGGCGCTGTACGGCGGTGGTCGTGGTGACCAGGGCGCGCAGCGCGGCGGCGGAGCTGCCCGAACGGTACTCCTGCCAGAACCGCAGCAGTGCGCTGATCAGCACCATCGCGCCGAGGATCGGGATCTTCGGGTCGAAGGGCTCCTCGTCCGCGACCTGGAGCCACTGCACGTACATGACGGCGGCCAGGGCGGCGAGCACCAGGATGAACGGGTTCCAGAACGCCTTGGCCAGCTGCACGTACCAGCGCGGCGGCCGCTCGTGCGCGATGACGTTGGGGCCGTAACGCTCCAGGCGGACCACGGCGTCCTCATGGAGCAGGCCGTCGCGCCCGGCGTGCAGATCCTGGAGGACCCGGGACGCCGGACGCGCGCTGATCGCGGCCAGGTTCTCAGCGACGGCACGGGTACGGGCCGCCAGCTCGGCGGCCTTCCGCTCCCGGCGGGGCGGACGACGGCCCGGCGGCGCGAGCTTTTCAGAGGTGAGCAGATTGGTCATGACAGAACCTCCCTCCGTGCGGGGCGCGGCGGCACCGGGGCATGACGGCATGGCCCGGTGGCGCGGGGCCCCGGCACAGGGAATTTCGGTTATCGGTGAGGTGACATCACGGGAAAGGAAAAAGAGCGCACGCTGGAATTCACCACGGCACAGTCGTACGCATTTCCGTGCACGGCGGGTCAACGCACGACGCACGGAAATGGGCATGGAAAGACGGAACGCGGCGAAACACCGACCGGGAGCAGAGGACAGCACCCCTCGGCAGTTCCCAGCAGAACGGGCACACAGCGCGGCGGCACACCGGGCCCCTACGGGGCGCCGGTGTCAGCTCAGCTCACGGTGAAATCAGCAGTCAGCACACTGCAACGCTGCGGCAAGGACTTCCTTCGGGACTCATCCCGATCACCTCCTTGCTCGCGCGGACACAAACCCGGGCACCACATGCTCCGGCACCCTCACCACCGAATAATGCCATACCCGGCCCGCCGGCCTCTCCCCTTTCGGCCAAGAATTCCCCAAGCACCCGTGTGATTCACCTCGCACCGGTCGGCCGGTACGGCATCATCGTCCTATGGCGACGGGGAATTCATCGGCCGTTCCCAGCGGCGCGGCACCACGGCGGCGGGCGGCCACGGCCGTCGCGGGCGTACTTCTCCTCATTGCCACCGTCCCCCTGCTCTTCCGCGCCGCCGGTTCGGACGGCGTGACACCCGTACCGCAGTTGCTGGCCTTCCTGCCTTGGCTGCTGATGCCCGCCGGGCTCGGCCTGGCGCTGTCCTTCGTGGCCCGCTGGCGCCCCGGCCTGTTCTGGTCCGCCGCCGCCGTGCTCGGCACGGCCGCGTTCATCCCCTCGTACGGCTCCGGCACGCCCCCGCCGCACGGACCGGCCATCGCCAGGCTCCGGGTCCTGACCGCGAACCTCGAATTCGGCCGGGCGACCGACGGGTTGCTGGCCACACTGGCCCGGGAGAGGCCCGGCCTCGTCGCGGTCCAGGAATGCGATCCGGACCGCTGCGCCACGGCCCTGGACTCCCCCGAGGTGCGCGCGGCCTATCCGTACCGCTTGCTCACCGGGCACGGCGCATCCGAAGGTTCCGCCGTACTGAGCCGGTACCCGCTCACCCCGGACGGCAGGGTCACCGGTGAACTCGCCATGCCCCGCGCGGCCGTCACCGTCGCCGGCCGGCGCCTGCGCCTCCAGGTCGCCCACCCGATGCCGCCGCTGCCCGCCTCCCTGGCCACCTGGCGCACCGAACTCGGCCGCCTCCGCGACCTGGCGGCCGCCCGCGGTCCCGACCCGCTGATCATCGCGGGCGACTTCAACTCCTCCCAGGACCACGCCGCGTTCCGGGCCGTCCTCGACACCGGCCTGCACGACAGCGCCTCCGGCACGGGCAGCCCCCGCACCCCGACCTGGCCCGCCCGCACCGCCCCCGTACTCGGCGCCCAGATCGACCACATCCTGGTCAGCGACGCCCTGCACCCACGCATCGCCCGCTTCCTCGACCTGCCGGGCACCGATCACCGGGCGCTGGTCGCGGACTTGGTGCTGCACGCCGCACGCTGAGTCCTCTCCCCCCGTCAGCCCTCCTGCGCCGGGTCCCGTTCGCGGCCGTCGTACGCGGCGCGCGCCTCGGCGATCTCTCCCTGGTGCTCCTCGGTCCAGGTGACCAGTGCCTGGATGGTGTCGTGCAGGGTCGCGCCCAGCGGTGTCAGCTCGTAGTCGACCCGGGGCGGGACGACCGCGTGCACGGTGCGGCGGACGAGGCCGTCGCGTTCGAGCTGGCGCAGGGTGACCGTCAGCATCCGCTGGCTGATGCCGTCGACCTCGCGGCGCAGTTCGGTGAAGCGCAGCGTACGGCGGTCCAGCAGCGCGATGACGAGCAGTGACCACTTGTCGGCGACCCGGTCCAGGATCTGCCGGACCTCGCAGCCCTCCCGTACGTCCCACTGCCGGGCGTCGTAGTCGCACTCGGCTCCGGGGGTGGTGCCGTTGCCGTATACGCCGTCGCCGCACGGCTCGGCCGGACGGGTTACTCCGGTGTGCCCGGGTGACTTCGAAGTGCCTTCTTCCATGGTGGTTCACGGTGCCGCAAGATGCGGTCGGTAACAAGAGGTAACCGACCGGCACGGGGAGAACCGCACCATGGACCTCACCACCGTCACCCTGCCGCCCGGGGACGACGGCCGTATGAGCGGCCGCCGTTGGGGTGTACTGCTGGTGCTGTGCGGAGCGATCTTCCTGGAGGGCATCGACGTCGCCATGCTGAACGTGGCGCTGCCGTCCATCCGGGCCGATCTCGGACTGTCCACCGGCGAGTTGCAGTGGGTGATGAGCGCGTATGTGCTCGGCTACGGCGGCTTCATGCTGCTCGGCGGGCGGACGGCCGACCTGTTCGGACGGCGGCGGATGTTTCTGTTGCCGCTCGCGGTCTTCCTGGTCTTCTCCGGCCTCGGCGGACTCGCGGGCGACGCGTGGACGCTCGTCCTGGCCCGGTTCGTGACCGGCACCTGCGCCGCGTTCATGATGCCCGCCGGACTGTCCGTCATCACCACCGGCTTCCCCGCGGGACGGCAGCGCACCAAGGCACTGCTGGTCTACTCGGGCACCGGGGGCGGCGGCTTCTCGGTCGGCCTGGTCGCCGGGGGCCTGCTCACGGCGGCCGACTGGCGGTGGGTGTTCTTCGCCCCGGTCGTCCTGGCGTCTGTGATCCTCACCGCGGGGCTGCCGCTCATTCCGCGTACGGCGGGGCCTAGAGCGACTCGCCCCCATCTGGACCTCCCCGGCGCTGTCACCGTCACCGTCACGATCCTCCTGGTCGTCCTGACCGTCGAGCGCGCCACCCACGCCCCGCCGGTCCAGACCATGGCCGGCCTCGCCGCCTCGCTCGTCCTCCTGCTCGCGTTCGTGCTGATCGAACGCCGGTCGGCGGCGCCGCTGGTGCGGCCGGGCATCTTCCGTACGCGGTCACTGGTGCGCGCCGGCCTCACCGGGCTGCTGTTCACCGCGGGCTTCTTCGGCTTCCAGTTCATCGCCGTGCTCTACCTGCGCGAACTGCGCGGCTGGTCAACGCTGCAGACGAGCTTCGCGATGCTGGCCATGGGCGCCGACGTGGTCCTCGCGCCGGTCCTGACGCCCCGGCTCGTCCGGCGGTTCGGCACCGCGCGGGTGATCCTGGGCGGTCTGCTGCTGGCGGTCGTCGCGTACGCCGCCTTCCTGCCGCTCGGCATGGACCGCGCGTACGCGGCGATGTTCCCGAGCCTCCTGCTGATCGGTATCGCCTTCGCGCTGGTCCACGGGCCGCTCACCATCACCGCCACGGAGGGTGTCGCCGAGCACGAGCAGGGGCTGGCGGCAGGGCTCCTGTACACGTCCTTGCAGTTCGGCGCCGCGCTCGGCCTGTCGGCGGCCACCGCCGTCGCCACGGCCGTCGCGGGCGCCGCCACGGCCCCCGGTGACGGCGGTCTGCTCACCGCCTACCGCACCGCGCTCCTGGTCCCGCTCCTGACCGCCGTGCTCGCCGTCCTGCTGAGCCCGCGGGACCGCCGCTGCCGTCGGCCCCGCCCCCCTCACGCCACCGAAGCCGGCCCTATCCGCCCCAGGGAAGCGGAGTTGTCGTGATGGATGGGCGTATGCGCGCCGGTGAGTGGAGTGCCGGTGCCGCCGCGGCGGTTGGCGATGATTTCGGCGGTGATGGAGAGGGCGGTCTCTTCGGGGGTGCGGGCGCCGAGGTCGAGGCCGATGGGTGAGCGGAGGCGGTTGAGTTCGAGTTCGGTCAGGCCGGTGTCGCGGAGGCGGGCGAGGCGGTCCAGGTGGGTGCGGCGGGAGCCCATGGCGCCGACGTAGGCGACGGGGAGCCGTAGGGCGCGTTCGAGGAGGGGGACGTCGAACTTGGCGTCGTGGGTGAGGACGCAGAGGGCGGTGCGGGCGTCTAGGTTCTGGGTTTCGAGGTAGCGGTGGGGCCAGTCGACGACGATCTCGTCCGCGTCGGGGAAGCGGGCGCGGGTGGCGAAGACGGGGCGGGCGTCGCAGACGGTGACGTGGTAGCCGAGGAATTTTCCGGCGCGTACGAGTGCGGCGGCGAAGTCGATGGCGCCGAAAACGATCATGCGGGGGGCGGGTACGGAGGTCTCGACGAGGAGCAGGACGGGTTCGCCGCAGCGGGAGCCGTCGGCGCCGATCTCGACGGTGGCGGTGCGGCCCGCGTCCAGCAGGGCGCGGGTCTCGTGGGCGGCGGTGCGGTCCAGGTCCGGGTGGCCGCCGAGGGTGCCGGTGACGCTGCCGTCGGGGCGTACGAGCAGGGCGCCGCCCAGGAGGCGGGCCGGGCCGCTGACGACCCGGGCCACCGCCGCCGCCTCGCCGGAGGCGGCGGCGGCCAGGGCGGCGGCGAGGGTGGCGGAACGGTCCGTACCGTCTTCCGTGCGGGCGCCGCCGTCCTCCTCCGCTGCGTCCGGGTCGTACGGCCGTACCGGAGTGATGAGGATGTCGATGACGCCGCCGCAGGTCAGGCCGACCGCGAAGGCGTCCTCGTCGCTGTAGCCGAAGCGTTCGAGGAGGGTTTCCCCGGTCCGGAGCGCTTCCTGGCACAGTTCGTAGACCGCCCCTTCCACGCACCCGCCGGAGACCGACCCGATCGCCGTGCCGTCGCTGTCGACGGCCAGGGCGGCGCCCGGCCGGCGGGGCGCGCTGCCGCTGATGGCCACGACCGTGGCCACGGCGAAGGGGCGTCCCTGCCGGGCCCACCGGTGCAGCTCTTCGGCGATGTCCAGCATGTCGGTCTCCTTACGGGTGGTGTGGCGGGGCGGGCGTTACTTGACGCCCAGCCAGTTCTCGATGGGGTGCAGCGAGAAGTAGACGAGGAAGATCAGGGCGAGTACCCACATGA
The DNA here is from genome assembly GCF_055577005.1 of Streptomyces sp. NPDC033221. Taxonomy (NCBI): domain Bacteria; kingdom Bacillati; phylum Actinomycetota; class Actinomycetes; order Kitasatosporales; family Streptomycetaceae; genus Streptomyces; species Streptomyces sp. NPDC033221. Next base: position 11,179 of record NZ_JBVIQN010000020.1, read on the forward strand.
AGGCGCCGACCTCCCGCCACTTGCCCTGCGCGGTCTTGATGGCGGTGTAGGCGATGACGCCCGCGCCGACGCCCGCGGTGATGTTGTACGTGAAGGGCATCAGCGCCACGGTGAGGAACACCGGGACGGCCACCGATCGGTCGCTCCAGTCCACGTGCTTGGCGGCGCTCATCATCATCGAACCGATGACGACGAGGGCGGCCGCGGCGACCTGGGCGGGCACGAGCTGGGTGAGCGGGGTGAAGAAGAGGCAGGCCGCGAAGAAGAGGCCGGTGACGACCGAGGACAGGCCGGTGCGGGCGCCTTCGCCGACGCCGCTGGCCGATTCGATGAACACGGTCTGGCCCGAAGCGCCGGCGACGCCGCCGATGGCGCCGCCCGCGCCGTCGACGAACAGGGCCTTGGACAGGCCGGGCATCCGGCCCTTGTCGTCGGCGAGCTCGGCCTCCGTACCGACGCCGATGATGGTGGCCATGGCGTCGAAGAAGCCGGCCAGCACCAGGGTGAAGACGATCATGCCGACGGTGATCGCGCCGATCTGGTCCCACCCGCCGAACTCGACGTGTCCGAAGAGCCCGAAGTCGGGTGCGGCGACGGCGCTGCCGTGCAGTTCGGGGGAGGCGCCGCCCCAGTCCTTGTCGGTGAGGCCGCCGAGGGTGGTGGCGAGCACGGACAGGAGGGTGCCGACGACGATGCCGATGAGGATGGCGCCGGGTACGTTGCGGGCCTGCAGCATGAAGATCAGCAGCAGGGTGACGGCGAAGAAGAGGACCGGCCAGCCGGAGAGTTCGCCGGTCGGGCCGAGCTGTACGGGGCCGCCGGTGCCCTTGCCGACGAAGCCGGCCTTCACCAGGCCGAGCAGGGCGACGAACATCCCGATGCCCATGGTGATGGCGTGTTTGAGGGCCAGCGGAATGGCGTTCATGATCAGCTCGCGGAGGCCGGTGACCACCAGGAGCATGATGACGACGCCGTACAGCACGCACATCCCCATGGCTTGCGGCCATGTCATGTGCGGGACTACTTGCGAGGTCAGCGCCGCGGAAACGTTCAGCCCGGCGGCCAGGGCCAGCGGCACCTTGCCGACGAAGCCCATCAGCAGGGTGCAGACCGCCGCGCCGAGCGCCGTGGCCGTCACCACCCCGGCGCTCGCCAGGGTGTTCTTCTCGACGTCCGGCGTGGACAGGATGAGGGGGTTCAGGAGGAGGATGTAACACATCGCCATGAAGGTGGTGATGCCGCCGCGCACCTCGCGCGCGACCGTCGATCCTCTGTCGGATATGTGGAAGTACCGGTCGAGCCAGGACCGGCCGGCGGGCTGACACGTGCCTGCGCCCGCGTCTTCCGCCGTGGTCCTCGGCTCCAGGAACTGCTGGGTCATGGTGCCTGACTCCCAAGGTTCATAGGGGCCCTCGCGTCACGCGCGCACCGCGCCGCGAGATTTGGGATGAAACATCGGCCGCACGACCCGGGGGACGGCCCAGGTGCCGGCGGCGGTCCGGCCGTACGGGGGTGGGGCCCGCGTACGGCCGTACCGCCGGTACGGTTATGTGCCGGTGAGGTGCTCCGGACGGACCGGAGTCTTGTTCAGTTCGAGCCCGGTCGCGTTCCGGATCGCCGCGAGGACGGCCGGGGTGGACGACAGGGTGGGGGCCTCGCCTATGCCGCGCAGCCCGTACGGGGCGTGCTCGTCGGCGAGTTCGAGCACATCGACCGGGATGGTCGGCGTGTCGAGGATGGTGGGGATCAGATAGTCCGTGAAGGAGGGGTTGCGCACCTTCGCGGTCTTCGGGTCGACGATGATCTCCTCCATCACCGCGACGCCGAGGCCCTGCGTCGTACCGCCCTGGATCTGGCCGACGACGGAGAGCGGGTTGAGCGCCTTGCCGACGTCCTGGGCGCAGGCCAGTTCGATGACCTTGACCAGGCCGAGTCCGGTGTCCACCTCGACGACCGCGCGGTGTGCGGCGAAGGAGTACTGGACGTGGCCGTTGCCCTGGCCGGTGCGAAGGTCGAACGGTTCGGTGGGGCGGTGCCGCCATTCGAGTTCGAGGTCGACGGCCTCGTCCTCCAGTACGTCCGCCACATCGGCGAGCACCTCGCCGCCGTCGGTGACGACCTTGCCGCCCTCCAGCAGGAGTTCGGCGGTGGCCCAGGCCGGATGGTACGAGCCGAACTTGCGGCGGCCCAGCTCCAGGACCTTCTCGCGCACGTTCTCGCAGGTGTTCTTCACCGCGCCGCCGGTGACATAGGTCTGCCGGGAGGCGGAGGTGGAGCCCGCCGAGCCGACCCGGGTGTCCGCCGGGTGGATGGTGACCTGCTCGACGCCCAGTTCGGTACGGGCGATCTGCGCATGGACGGTGACGCCGCCCTGGCCCACCTCCGCCATCGCGGTGTGCACGGTCGCGACGGGCTCGCCGCCGACGACCTCCATGCGGACGCGGGCGGTGGAGTAATCGTCGAAGCCCTCGGAGAAGCCGACGTTCTTGATGCCGACGGCGTAGCCGATGCCGCGTACGACGTCTTCGCCGTGTGTGGTGTTGGACAGCCCGCCGGGCAGCGCGCGGACGTCGGCGCCCTCGGTGGTCTCCCACTGGTTCTCCGGCGGCAGCGGCATCGCCTTGACGCGGCGCAGCAGTTCGGCGACCGGCGCCGGGGAGTCGACCTCCTGGCCCGTCGGCAGCAGGCTGCCCTGTTCCATGGCGTTGAGCTGCCGGAATTCGACCGGGTCCAGGCCCAGTTCCTTCGCCAGCTTGTCCATCTGCGCCTCGTACGCGAAGCACGCCTGGACGGCGCCGAACCCGCGCATGGCACCGCAGGGCGGGTTGTTCGAGTACAGGGCGATGGCCTCGATGTCCACGTCGTCGACGACGTACGGGCCGACGGCGAGGGAGGAGGCGTTGCCGACGACGGCCGGGGAGGCGGACGCGTAGGCGCCGCCGTCCAGCACGATGCGGCACTTGAGGTGGGTGAGCTTGCCGTCCTTGGTGGCGCCGTGCTCGTACCAGAGCTTGGCGGGGTGCCGGTGGACGTGTCCGAAGAACGACTCGAACCGGTTGTAGACGATCTTCACGGGCTTGCCGGTGCGCAGCGCGAGCAGACAGGCGTGGATCTGCATCGACAGGTCCTCGCGGCCGCCGAAGGCGCCGCCGACGCCGGAGAGCGTCATCCGGACCTTGTCCTCGGGCAGGCCGAGGACCGGCGCGATCTGGCGCAGGTCGGAGTGCAGCCACTGGGTGGCGACGTACAGGTCGACGCCGCCGTCCTCGCCGGGCACCGCGAGACCGGACTCCGGGCCCAGGAACGCCTGGTCCTGCATGCCGAAGACGTACTCGCCGGTGACGATCACGTCGGCGCGGCGGGCGGCCGCCTCGGCGTCGCCGCGCACGATCGGCTGGCGGTGCACGATGTTCGGGTGCGGTACGTGCCCGGCGTGGTGGTCGTCGCGGTTCTCGTGGACCAGCGGGGCGCCCTCGCGGGTCGCCGACTCCTCGTCGGTGACCAGCGGCAGCTCGGCGTACTCGATTCTGATCTTGGCGGCGGCGCGGCGGGCGGTCTCCGGGTGGTCGGCGGCGACCAGCGCGACCGGCTCGCCGTGGTGGCGGACCTTGCCGTGCGCCAGTACGGGCGTGTCCTGGATCTCCAGGCCGTAGTTCTTCACGTCCGTGGGCAGGTCGTCGTAGGTCAGGACCGCGTAGACGCCGGACTGGGCGAGCGCCTCCGAGGTGTCGATGGAGACGATCTCGGCGTGCGCGACGGTGGAGCGCAGGGTGAAGCCCCACAGCATGTCCTCGTGCCACATGTCCGAGGAGTACGCGAACTCGCCGGTCACCTTGAGGGTGCCGTCCGGGCGCAGCGTGGACGCGCCGATGCCCGCGTCGGTCCTGCCGCCCTGGGTGAGGTGGGTGGGTGTGCGGGTGACTCCGGCCATGGTCAGGCCCCCGTTCCGGTGGTCTGCGCGTCGCCGCGGGCGGCGGCGAGCCGGACCGCGTCGAGGATCTTCTCGTAGCCCGTGCAGCGGCACAGGTTGCCGGACAGCGCCTCGCGGATGTCCGCGTCGGACGGCTCGGCGTTGCGCTCCAGCAGTTCGTCGGCGGCGACGAGCAGGCCGGGCGTGCAGAAGCCGCACTGGACGGCGCCCGCGTCGATGAACGCCTGCTGGATCGGCGACAGTCCGGCCTGTTCACCCGTACGGCCGTCGGTGCCCGCCGGCTTGGCCTGCCAGCGCTGCGCGGCGTCCGTGCTCGTACCGGACGCGGTACCGCAGGCGCCGGTGGCGCAGCCGCCGCGCCGCGCGCGCTCCTCGGCGAAGTCCGCGAGCCCCTCGACCGTGACGACCTCGCGGCCCTCGGCCTGACCGGCCGCGACCAGGCAGGAGCACACCGGCACGCCGTCCAGGCGGACCGTGCAGGAACCGCATTCGCCCTGCTCACAGGCGTTCTTCGAACCCGGCAGGCCCATCCGCTCGCGGAGCACGTACAGCAGGCTCTCGCCTTCCCAGACGTCGTCGGCCTGCTGTTCGCGGCCGTTGACGGTGAAGTTCACGCGCACTGGGCGCTCCTCTCGTTGCCGCGGTAGGACTCCCAGGTCCAGCCGAGGGTGCGGCGCGCCATGATCCCTACCGCGTGGCGCCGGTACTTCGCGCTGCCGCGCACATCGTCGATCGGGTTGCAGGCACCGGCCGCCAGCTCGGCGAACTGCTTCGCCACGGACGGCGGAACGGGCCGCCCCGACTCCCAGAAGCCGCCCTCCTCCAGCGCGGCCGTCAGGAACTCCTCGGCGGCCCTGGCCCGTACGGGGGTGGGCGCGGCCGAGCCGATGCCGGTGCGTACCGTCCGGGTGCGCGGGTGCAGCGCGAGGCCGAAGGCGCACACCGCGATGACCATCGCGTTGCGCGTACCGACCTTGGAGAACTGCTGCGGCCCGTCCGCCTTGGGCAGGTGCACGGAGCGGATCAGCTCGTCCGGCTCCAGCGCGTTGCGCTTGACGCCCAGGTAGAAGTCGTCGACGGGGATCATGCGGCGGCCGCGTACGGACTCCGCCTCGACCTCGCCGCCGGAGGCGAGCAGCGCCGGGTGGGCGTCGCCGGCCGGGGAAGCGGTGCCCAGGTTGCCGCCGACGCCGCCGCGGTTGCGGATCTGCGGGGAGGCCACGGTGTGCGAGGCGAGCGCCAGGCCGGGCAGCTCCGCCCGGAGGTGCTCCATGATCTGCGTGTACGGCACGGACGCGCCCAGCCGCACGGTCTCCTCGCCCACCTCCCACTCCCGCAGGTCATCGATGCGGTTCAGATCGAGCAGGTACTCCGGACGGCGGTGGTCGAAGTTGATCTCGACCATCACATCGGTGCCGCCCGCGATCGGCACAGCGGTGGGGTGCTCGGCCTTGGCGGCGAGCGCCTCCTCCCAGCTGGCGGGGCGAAGGAAGTCCATTCGAGGCTCTCTTCTACTACGTCTTTTCGGTGCGTCGCCGCGCCGGGCCGGCCGGCGCCGGCTCCGCTGGCGAAAACGGGTCGTCCGCTGCCCGGGAAGAGGCCCTTCGGCCCTCGCGTCCACCGGGCTGTTCATGTCGTGTTTACGCGGTTGGGCCCAGTGAACGCGCCGGGGACCCGCCGGGTGCAGTCACCGAAACCATGAAGCGGTTGGCTGGCCACGGCGCATGTCTTGTAGATTCGAACGAAAGGCGGGGCCCAGAAACCTCGCGGCATTCCACCGGCAACACCGGACAGCAAAGAACGGCGGGCGAGAGACCATGCGGCTCCGCGCACTCCTGGACACCGGCACTCTCGGCCTGCGGCTGCTGGGCGGCGAGGAGGAACTGGACCGTACGGTGCGCGGCGTGATGACCACCGACCTGCGCGACCCCAGCCGCTACCTGTCCGGCGGCGAGCTGGTGCTGACCGGGCTGGCCTGGCGCCGCGAGCCGGAGGACTCCGAGCGGTTCGTCCGCATCCTGGCCGCGGCCGGGGTCGCCGGGCTGGCCGCGGGCGAGGCCGAGCTGGGTTCGGTGCCCGAGGACCTGGTGGTGGCCTGCGCCCGGCACCGCCTGCCGCTGTTCTCCGTCGTCGAGGACGTCTCCTTCGCGTCGATCACCGAGTACGTCGTACGGCAGGTCTCCGGCGAGCGCGCCGGCGACCTGGCCGCCGTGGTCGACCGGCACCGCCGCCTGATGACTTCCGGGCCCACCGGCGGCGGCCCCGAGGTCGTCCTGGACCTGCTCGGCTCCGACCTGGACCTGCGCGCCTGGGTGCTGTCCCCCACCGGCCGCCAGATCGCCGGGTCCACCCTGGCCGGATCCGGCCCCGAGCTGCCCGCCGAGACGGGCGCGCGGCTGGCGGGCGAACACCTGGCCGCGTCCCGCACCGGCCGCCGCGGCCCCTACCGGCTCCCGCTCGGCGGCACCACGTACTCCCTGTTCCCCATCCGCGGCACCGGCCGGGACCTGCGCGAGACCGTGCTGTCCGACTGGCTGCTGGCCGTCGAGGCGGACGCGGGCGACTGGGCCGAGGAGCGCCTGGACCTGCTGCACGGCGTCACCCAGCTGATCGCCGTCGAACGCGACCGCCGCGACGCGGCCCGTACGGTACGCAGACGCCTCGCGCAGGAGGTCCTCGAACTGGTCCAGACGGGGGCCGCGCCCGCCGAGATCGCGGCCCGCCTGCGGGTGGCCGCCCCGGTGCTGCTGCCCGGTCTGGGCACCGCACCGCACTGGCAGGTCGTCGTCGCCCGCGTCGAGTGGGAGGGCGGGGACGTGCCCGGCGGGCCGGTCGCCCAGACGCTCCTGGAAGAGGTGCTGGTCGACCCCGGTACGTTCGGGCCCGACCCGTCCGACCGGATCGCCGTCGCGCACACCGGCGACGAGGCGGTGGCCCTGGTGCCGCTGCCGGCCGTACCGGAGGACGGCGACGCGCGGGACGCCTCAGCCACCGGCCTCCAGGCCGACACCCTGCTGTCCGTCGTCCGGGAACCGCTCACCCGCGGCCTGGCCGACGACGGCCGCCTGACCATCGGCGTCAGCGCCTCCGTCCACTCGGCGGAGGGCCTGCGCGGCGCCCTGGAGGAGGCCCGGCACGCCCGCCGGGTCGCCGCCGCCCGCCCCGGCCGGGTCTGCGCGGCGGGCCATGAGGAGCTGGCCTCGCACGTCCTGCTGCTGCCCTTCGTCCCCGACGACGTACGCCGCGCCTTCACGGCCCGCCTGCTGGACCCGCTGCGGGACTACGACCGCCGCCACCGCGCCGAGCTGATCCCCACCCTGGAAGCCTTCCTCGACTGCGACGGATCCTGGACCCGCTGCGCCACCCGCCTCCACCTGCACGTCAACACCCTCCGCTACCGGGTCGGCCGCATCGAGCAGCTGACCGGCCGCGATCTGGCCCGCCTGGAGGACAAGCTGGACTTCTTCCTGGCGCTGCGGATGAGCTGAGCGGCGGCCCGCCGCGCCGCCTCGGACGCCGGTCACCGCGGCGCCGGGCGGCGGGGTGCACATCCGGCCATGCCGGAATGGCTCGTATGCGCCATCCGGCGGCCGACACGCAACGGGTCGGCGTGCTTTGCCAGTTGACTTTGCGTCAGTCAATGCCGGGGCCCCTGGAGCGCCGTCACCCGTTCGGGCGTATCCCGGCAGCTCTGCCGGACGGTGCGCCCGGCACCCCGATCCCTCCGGAGCGCCACGCCCTGCCCGTTCCCGGAGCGTCTCGTCAACCCCGGACGGCACCCAAGAGATTGTGAAATCATTCACCTTCCCCCTTGGCCGGGCGGCGGAATCCGTGCTGAGATGCGCCCACTGCTTCTCAGGTCCAGCTCAACGGTGCGCTCGGGGAGGGCAATGTGGCGGACACCGCCATGTCAGGAGCCGCGGAGTCCGCGGGAACAGCGGATCCCGCGGAATCGGTGCCGGAAATCCCGGCGGCCAGGTCGGCGGCCGGGGCGGACGCCCTGGACCGTGCCGTGTGGCGGCTGCGGTCGCGCGGCTGCTGGGACGACGCGGCGGCGCTGCTGGAACCACACGCGGCGGGATTCCCCCCGTACGCGATCCACCGTGCCGCGCTCCTCGTGGAACGCTGCATGTTCACCGCCACCGGGTGGTCGGCGGCCGAGGACGCGCTGCGCGCCGCCGAAGCGCTGGCCCGCGACGACGACGAGCGGGGCGCCGCGGCCTGCGAGCGCGGCCAGCTGGCGTACGCCGCCACGGTCCTCGGGGTACGCGACCGCGCCGACGAGGCCCGCTCCGCGCTCGGCCGCGCCGCGGCGCTGCTGGCGCCGACGGCACCCGGCCGCCCGCTGCTGGACTTCCGGCGCGGCCTGATGGCCGAACACGTCGCCGACAGCCCGGAGTCCGCCCGCGCCGCCTACCGCCGCGCCCACGCGGGCGCCACCACGCACGGCGACACCCTGCTGCTGTCCTCCACCTGGCGCCACCTCGCCGGACTGGCCCTGCGCGACGGCGAACTGGCGGACGCGAGGCGCGGTTTCGGCGAGTCGCTGCGCATCCGGGAGGAGCTGGGCTTCCTGGTCGGCACGGCACCGGCACTGGTCGCGCTCGCCGACGCGGCACCACCGGAGGAAGCGGAGGGACTGCGCGCGGAGGCCGCCCGCCTCTTCCGCCTCATGGACGGCGTACCGACCTGGCTCGCCGGGCACCTGGCCGACGTCCCGGTGGCACCGGCGCCCTCGTAGACGGGACCGCGGGCGCCCGCATCCGCGCGCCCGGCCACCGGCGGCCGGGCGCGCGACGGGGCATATTCCGCTCCGCCCGTCCCTCGCACCCCGAATTTGGCCTCAAGTCGCACTGTCCGTGTGCGACTTGGCACTGGATGCTGGTGCGGTTGACTCCCAACCTTCGGCAGCGCCTTTCAGGAGGCCACACCTTGGCAGCAGGAGCACCGCACCCATCGGCCGGCCCGGACTGGGGAAAGGCGGATTTCGAGGCCATCTACGACTGTCCTGACCCGCGTACGTACTTCCGTACGCTGGGTCCGCTCGACTACCAGATCCCGCACCACGGCCAGGGCGTCTTCCGCGCCCTGACCGAGTCCCTGCAACGGCGCCGGACCGAACGTTCACCGCTCCAGGTCGTCGACCTGTGCTGTTCCTACGGCGTCAACGCCGCGCTGCTGAACCACAAGCTGGGCCTCGTCGACCTGTACGAGCGGTACACCGACACCCAGGAGACCGGCGGACTGCCGCCGGGCCGGCTGGCCGTCGAGGACCGGGCGTTCTTCGACGAGCTCCGCCGTCCGGAAGCGGTACGGGCCATCGGCATCGACGCGGCCGGCCAGGCGGTCGGCTACGCGGAGCGCGTCGGCCTGCTGGACGCCGGGTTCGCCGAGAACCTGGAGGCCGCCGAGCCCTCCGAGCGGCTGCGCCGCACCATGGCCGGCACCGATCTGATCACCGTGACGGGCGGCGTGGGTTACATCTCCGCCACCACCTTCGGGCGGCTGCTCGCCTGTACGCCCACCGCGCCCTGGGTCGCCGCCTTCGTCCTGCGGACCGTGTCGTACGCGCCGGTCACCGCGCTGCTCGCGGACGCGGGCCTGGTGACCGAGCGGCTGCCCGCGCGCACCTTCCGCCAGCGCCGGTTCGCCGACCTCGCGGAGCGCCGGGCCGCCTTCGGCGCGCTCCAGGCGCGGGGTCTGGACACCGAGGGCAAGGAGTCGGACGGCTTCTACCACGCGGACCTCTATCTCTCCAGGCCCGCGGCGGACGTGGCGGCGCTGCCCCTGGAGCGGCTGCTTCCCTGAAGTACGCCGCCGGGGAGAGGCGTCCGGCCGGGCTCCGCCGTCCTCTGGAGCGCGCGGTGCCGCGGCTCGCGGAGCACTGCGACTCGTGGAGCACTGCGCGCTCAGTGCGGGCGGCGGGCCGCGGCCAGGTGTTCGCGGGCGATCCGCTCGACGATCGCGTACTCCCGTGCCATCAGGGCGTCCAGCAGCGCCGTGTGCTCGGAAGCGGCGGCCAGCAGGTCGGCCGTGCGGGGAGCGCGGCCGCCGGGCGCCGGCCACTGCGTACGGCGGTGCAGGTCGTCGGCGACCAGCAGGAGCTGGCGGTTGCCGGTGAGTGCGAGCAGCGCGTGGTGGAAGACGTGGTCGGCCTCGGCGTAACCGGCCCGGTCACCGCGGGCGGCGGCCGCGACACCGGCGGCGGCCAGCGGGCGCAGCTCCTCCCACCGCTCGGCCGGCAGTGCCCGCGCCAGCCGCAGCAGCGCCGGTATCTCCAGCATCGCGCGGACTTCGGCCAGCTCGGCGAGGTCGCGGTGGGTGCGCTCGGCGACGCGGAAACCGCGGTTCGGGGCGACTTCGACGGCGCCCTCGCCGGCGAGCAGCTGCATGGCTTCGCGTACGGGCGTGGCGGAGACTCCGTAGCGGACGGCGAGCGCGGGGGCCGAATAGACCTCGCCGGGGACCAGTTCGCCGGATATGAGGGCCTCGCGGAGGGCGGCCAGCACCTGGCCCCGCACGGAATGCCGCTGCGGCTGCTTGCGCGGCGCGGCGTCGGTCCCGGGAGCGTGCGCGGCCACCGTCCCTCCCCGTGGGCCGCCGGGAGCCGTCCCCGGTACGGCGGTGAGAGGGGACATCGGCGCGGGCACGAACGCCGTGGCGGGGTCCGGTACGCCGGGCCGGTGCTCGTACGCCGTGTCCGGGGGCGCGTCGGGGAGGGTGTGCGCGGCGGGACGCGCCGGGCGCCCGTCGTGCCCGGTGTGCTCGCCCCGCACGGGCTGCGAGCCGCCCTGCGCGGGCACCTGTGCGCGCAGCCGCGGCGCCGGTTCCGCTCTGCCCTGCTCCATGCGGGTTCCTCCTCACGTCCTCCAGCACCTTAGGCGCCCCCTGTGACAGTTCAAACCCGGCTCAAAACCACCGAAGATCGGGTAAGGTAAGCCTTACCTGCCAACGACCGCGATATCGGTGGTGTCCCGTATGGCCCCTCTGCTCGCCGCCCGGCCGCGCATCGAGCCCTTCACCGGGGCGTACGCCCGGCTGACCGAGGTGTTTCCCGGCCTGCGGGTGACCGGCTGGGAGACCGCGCCGCCCCCGGGCGAGGGCTGGGTCACGACCGCCGGCCTGACCACCGACCCGGCGACTTTGGAAGCCTTCCTGGCCTGGGACGACGCACAGGTGGTGCAGGACTACGGCCGACGGGCCCGCCCCGACGTCGTCGCCACCTTCGCCCTGCACCGCTACGCCTGGCCCGCCTGCCTGCTGATCACCATCCCCTGGTTCCTGCACCGCCGGGTGCCGCGGCTGTCCGTCGAGGACGTCGCCCACCACCGCGAGCAGGGCCGGATGGCCGTACGCGTCCGCTCGTTCGCGTGCCTTCCCGGCGACCCGGCCGCGGAACTGCCCGGCGCCCGGGTCGTACGGGGCGAGGAGGCCCTGCGCGCCGAGGTGCGCGAGGCGGTCGCCGAGCACCTCGGGCCGGTCCTGGACGCGTTCCGGCCCCGTATGCGGCGCGGGCCCCGGGCCCTGTGGGGCATGGTGTCGGACGAGATCGCCGAGGGCCTGTGGTACCTGGGCCATCTGCTGGGCGAGGAGCAGCGCGCGGTGGCCGAGCTCAAGCGGCTGCTGCCGGGCGGCACGGCCCCGTACCCGGGCAGCGCCGCCTTCCGCGAGCTGACCGGTCCGGACGGCGCGGCGCTGCCCACCCGGGACCGGGCGAGCTGCTGCATGTTCTACACGCTGCGCCCGGAGGACACCTGTGTGACCTGCCCGCGTACGTGCGACGCGGATCGCATCAAGCGCCTCACCGCAACCACCTGACACCCACACCACCCGATCGAGTCGTCGGATTCGAACTCAAACCTGCTCGCCCTTGCGGGAGTTCGAGCCGAACACACCTATCCGTAGGCCTCCACGCCCCCTAGGCGTTCTCTTGCCGGGAAACCCCCGGACGGGCGGACGGATTCCGCCAGGATGTCGCGCGAAACCGCGTTCGCCGAAGCAAGGGGTCCCAGGGTGAGAATTATCGATATATCGCTGAATTGGCTGGCGCCGGGCATCCTGTTGCTCGTCGGCATCCTCTCCACCGTGTTCGTGCTCCTGCGCGGCAAGCGCTCGGCCGAAGCGACGGCGGGCGGCGAGGACTCCTGGGAGCGCACCGAGGAACGCCGGCGCCGCAAGGAGGCCGTGTACGGCACCGCCTCGTACCTGCTGCTGTTCTGCTGCGCGGCGGTGGCGGCGGCCCTCTCCTTCCACGGGCTGGTCGGCTTCGGCGTGACCAACCTCAACCTCTCCGGAGGCTGGGAGTACCTGGTGCCGTTCGGGCTCGACGGAGCGGCGATGTTCTGCTCCGTGCTCGCCGTGCGCGAGGCCAGCCACGGTGACGCGGCCCTCGGCTCACGGCTGCTCGTCTGGCTGTTCGCGGGCGCCGCCGCCTGGTTCAACTGGGTGCACGCGCCCAGGGGCTTCGGCCACGACGGCGCGCCCCAGTTCTTCGCCGGGATGTCCCTGTCGGCGGCGGTCCTCTTCGACCGGGCGCTCAAGCAGACCCGGCGGGCCGCGCTCCGTGAACAGGGCCTGGTGCCGCGCCCGTTGCCGCAGATCCGCGTCGTACGGTGGCTGCGGGCCCCCCGGGAGACCTTCGGCGCCTGGTCGCTGATGCTGCTGGAAGGCGTACGCACACTGGACGAAGCGGTCGAAGAGGTGCGCGAGGACCGGCGGCAGAAGGAGCAGAACCGTCACCGCAGGCGGGAGCGGGACAAGCTGGACCGCGCCCGCATCAAGGCGATCAACCGCCAGCACCGCCACTGGAGCCGCGGCCGCGGCGGCCGGCAGGTACCGCTGACGGCGGGCGTCCCGACGGCACACGGCACCCCCGCCGCTGCCCAGCAGGCCGGCGCGGAACCTGCGATATCCGGCGGCCCGGAATCCCTGCCGCCCGGACCGCTGCCCGCGGGGTCCGACCCTCTGCAGCCGGCCTCCCGCCCGGCGCTGAAGGCCGTGCACGCCCCCGGCGCCGATCCCGCGGGCCCGTACCAGCGGACCGTGGACCTGACCGCCGAGGACGACACCCAGGCACTGCCCAGGCTGGACTCCCTGGAAGAGAAACTGGCCCAGATCGAGAAGCAGTTCGGCTGACCCGCGGCGGACCGTGCCCGCACCCCCGGCCTTTTGTCAGGCCGGTCCGCCGCCCAGCTCGAACCAGACGCATTTGCCCACGCCGTGGGCCTTGACCCCCCACGCGTCCGCGAGGGAGTGCACCAGCATCAGTCCCCTTCCCGAGGTGCCGTCCGTCGTCGGCGGGCGCAGTCTGGGCCGCCGCCCGACGAAGTCCCGTACCTCCACCCGCAGCCGGTCGGTGACCGTGGCGGTCACGACGGCACCCCCGTTGGTGTGGACGAGGGCATTGGTCACCAGCTCACTGATGAGCAGTTCCGCTATGTCGGCGTCCGCGTGCTCCCCCCACTGGCGCAGCAGCTGACGCAGTTCGGCGCGTACGCCGGCCACCGCCGTCAGGTCCGCACGCCGCAGTGTGCGCTCCATCTTCCCCGGCAGCCGGGTCCCGTTGCGGACGCCGGCGCGTCCGTCCACCGGTCCGGCCCTGTCCTCGCGCCGCACAGACTGACGCTTCATCCTCCCCGCCCCGTACGCTTTTCCGTGCCGTGGTCTCGAACAGCTTCACGGTCATGCATTCCCATCGGGCCCGGCGCCATGCTTCGGCCCGCGAGACGGCGCAACGGCAGACCGCAGGCATGTGCCCGCGGCTCACCTCGGAGAACGTCCGTCAGGCGCCGGCTCTCAGGGGCGCGGGATGTTGCGGAGGTTGGAGCGGGCCATCTGGAGCATCCGGCCGACACCGCCGTCCAGCACGATCTTGCCGGCCGAGAGCGCGAAGCCCTGGACCATGTCCTTGCTGATCTTCGGCGGCATGGACAGGGCGTTGGGGTCGGTGACGATGTCGACCAGCGCCGGGCCCTTGTGCCGGAAGGCGTCGCGCAGCGCGCCGCGCAGTTCCTTGGGCTTCTCCACCCGTACCCCGTGGGCCCCGGCCGCCCGCGCGATGGCGGCGAAGTCCGGATTGTGGTTGTCGGTCCCGTACGCGGGCAGGCCGGCGACCATCATCTCCAGTTCGACCATGCCGAGCGAGGAGTTGTTGAAGAGGACCACCTTCACCGGCAGGTCGTGCTGGACGAGGGTGAGGAAGTCACCCATCAGCATGGTGAAACCGCCGTCGCCGGACATCGAGACGACCTGGCGGCGGCGGTCGGTGAACTGCGCGCCGATCGCCTGCGGCAGGGCGTTGGCCATCGAGCCGTGGGTGAACGAACCGATCACGCGACGCCGCCCGTTGGGACTGATGTAGCGCGCGGCCCATACGTTGCACATCCCCGTATCAACGGTGAAGACCGCGTCGTCGGCCGCCTCCTCGTCCAGCACGGAGGCGACGTACTCCGGGTGGATCGGCGTGTGCTTCTCGACCTTGCGCGTATACGCCTTGACGACGCCTTCCAGGGCGTCGGCATGCTTCTTTAGCATCCGGTCGAGGAACTTGCGGCTCTTCTTGGGCGTGACGCGCGGGTTCAGGCAGCGCAGCGTCTCACGTACGTCGCCCCAGACCGCTAGATCCAGCTTGGAGCGGCGGCCCAGCCGCTCCGGTCGCACGTCGACCTGCACGATCTTGACGTCGTCCGGCAGGAAGGCGTTGTACGGGAAGTCCGTGCCCAGCAGGATCAGCAGGTCGCACTCGTGCGTCGCCTCGTAGGCCGCGCCGTACCCGAGCAGCCCGCTCATGCCGACGTCATACGGATTGTCGTACTGAATCCACTCCTTTCCACGCAACGCGTGGCCCACCGGAGCCTTCAGACGCTCGGCGAACTCCATCACCTCGGCGTGCGCCCCCGCGGTGCCGCTGCCGCAGAACAGCGTGACCTTGCCGGCGTCCTCGATCATCCGGACCAGTTGGTCGATCTCCGCGTCGCCGGGGCGCACGGAGGGGCGCGAGGTGACCAGCGCGGTCTCGATGGACCGCTCGGGCGCCTCCTCGTCGGCGATGTCGCCGGGCAGCGAGACGACCGCGACGCCGCTGAGCCCGATGGCGTTCTGGACGGCGGTCTGCAGCACCCGCGGCATCTGGTCGCGGGTGGAGATCATCTCGCTGTAGTGGCTGCACTCGGTGAACAGCCGGTCCGGGTGGGTCTCCTGGAAGAAGCCGGTGCCGATCTCGCTGGAGGGGATGTGCGAGGCGAGCGCGAGCACCGGGGCCATCGAGCGGTGGGCGTCGAAGAGGCCGTTGATCAGGTGCAGGTTGCCGGGGCCGCAGGAGCCGGCGCAGGCCGTCAGCCGGCCGGTGACCTGGGCCTCGGCGCCCGCCGCGAAGGCGGCGGCCTCCTCGTGGCGGACCTGGACCCAGTCGATCGCGGCGTTGCGGCGGATCGCGTCGACGACGGGGTTGAGACTGTCGCCGACGACCCCGTAGAGCCGCCGCACGCCGGCGCGCACCAGAATGTCGACGAACTGCCCGGCCACGGTCTGTTTCGCCATGTCGCCTCGCTCCTCCGGTACTGGACCGAGGGGCAGACGCATGCCCGACAATGGCCCGTTCTGCGGCATTCCTTCGGTTCTACCACTCCCCCGGACTTCTGTCCGGCCCGACTACGCCTGCCGCGTCACTCCGGCCCCGCCGCTTCCCCCATCTCCCCTGCCTCCCACACCGCCACGGCCGTGCGGTCCTGCCCGTACCCCTCCGCGTGCAGCCGGACATCGGTCAGGAACGCCGCGAACCCCGGCGGCCCGGCCCCCGCCCAGCGGGCCGCCAGCCGGCCGGCGAACCCGGCCGCCTCGGTCAGCGGGCCCGCGAACCCGGCACTGCACAGCAGCAGAGCGTCGCCCGGCCGGGTCACACAGGTCCGGAAGCGGAACGGCTCCGGCGTCGTCCGCAGCACGGACTCGTACGGCGGCTGCCACGGCTGCCCGGACGGGACGCGGGGCAGGCCGGGGAGGGTGTCACCCAGGTCCAGCGGCGGCCGGACGAGGTCGGGGCGGGTATCGGACGGCTGGTGCAGGTCGGGGCGGGTGCCGGACGGCTGGTGCAGGCCAGGGCGAGTGCCGGATGGCCGCGGACCCTGGCGGGACTCGTCCAGGGCGGGGTCGCCGGGGACCGGCCACGGCGGCGCGGCGCCGGGCGGCTCCTGCCCGCACGCCTCACCCTCGGCGGGTTCGTCCCCCGGCGGCTCGGCACCGAACCCGATGGCCGGGCCGCCCGCCGGATCCTCCCGGGGCGGTGGGGGCTCCAGGTCCTGCCAGACACCGTTGCGCAGCCGGAAGAAGCCGCCCGCGCCGACGCCGAAGAACACCCGGGTGCGGCAGGCCGGATCGGCGGGCAGCAGCATGCAGCGCAGCGCGGCCGTGTACTGCTCGGGCTCCATGCCGTGCTCGCCCGCGTACGCGCGGAGCTTGCCGTAGCCACGGTCGGTGAGCCGGTGCAGGCCGGACTTCAAGGCGCCGCGGTTGCCCGTACGGATGTCCTCGGCCAGCCGGGTGTAGCTGCGGCCGACGGCGCCGCCGATCCAGTGGCACATGTCGCGGGCGGCGCGATGGGCGCCACCGTACGCGTACGCAGGGCCGTCGCCGGGGGCCGCGGTGGCCACGGCGACCATGATCAGCGCCTGCTGCCCGGCGCCGAACCGGGCGGTGAGCAGGGCGTCCCCGCGCGGCTCGGCCCGGTGCCGGGCGGTCTCGCCGCGCAGCGAGGCGGCGCGCAGGGTGAGCGGCCCGTACCCGGCGCCGTCCAGCTCCGTGTCCGGCACGAGGTCGTCGAGCGCGCCCGGGTCCGCGGCGGGCAGAGCCATCGGCTCGGGGGCCGGGGAGGGGGCGCCGGACGCCTCCAGTGCCTGGCCCACCGCGCGGAAGGCGGAGTCCACACGGTCGTCGAGCGAGTCCGGGGCCGTCACGGGGCCGGTGTCCCGCGCCGCTTCGCTGTCGTCCTCGTACAACTCCCGCCACCAGGAGTTCTCATGGTGGCGCCGATCCCCCTGTGGGTTCATGCGGCGTATTGTCCACCGGCCGGCGGCCCGGAAACAGGGCACGGAGGACCGCCGGGCGGGCGGCCCGGCGGGTACGCGCCACGGAGGGGGCTGGGGGCGCCAGGCCGGTATCCGCCACAGAGACGTTTCAGTCGGCGGTGCGTCCCGCCACGGCGAGACCGGCGGCCCCACGCCTCCGCGCCGCGCTGTGACCGGCTGTCAGTGCCGTGCGCCACAACGTCTCCGCCATCGTACGAACGTGGGAACAGTGCCCGGTGCGGGGAGCGTCCGGGCTGTACGCATGGGTGGACGGGATCGGGGCCAGGTCCTCGACCGGTGCCATGGAACGGGACGCCGGCCCGCTCGACCGCGCCGTTCTCTAGCCTGTGCGGCAGCCGCGCACCTGCGGCCGAGCGACGCCGCCGCACCGGCCGAGGGGCGCGCCCGTCCCGCTTCCGGCAGGCTGGGTCCATGGGCGTGTGGCAGTTGCTCGCGGTCGGGCTGGTTTTCCTGTTCGGCCTGCTCGGCGTGCTGATTCCCGGGGTTCCGGGGCCGCCGATCGTCTGGGCGGGCGTGCTGTGGTGGGCGATGACCGAGCAGACCGCCCTGGCCTGGTACGTCCTGTTCGGTGCGAGCGCCGTGCTGCTGCTCAACCAGGTCCTCAAGTGGCTGCTGCCGCCCCGTGACCTGGGGGCCGCGGGCGCGCCGTACCGCACGCTGTTGCTGTCGGGCGTCGCGGGCATCGCGGGCTTTTTCCTGGTGCCCGTGGTGGGGGCCGTACCGGGCTCGGTCGGTGTGCTCTACCTGCTGGAACGGTCGCGGCTGGGCAGTCACGGCGACGCGTGGGCGGCCATCCGTACGGTCATGCGGTCCATCGGGTTCGCCGTGCTGACCGAACTTCTCGCCTGCCTGCTGGTGGTCGGTGCCTGGACGGGCGCGGTCATCGTGAGCTGATCCGGGTGAAGGGTGCCCGCCGCCTGCCACAGATGGTGCAGGGCGTAGGACCGCCACGGCCGCCACGTCTCCGGGGACGGGCCGCCGCCGTCGCCCACCGGCCCCACGTCCGGGTCGCCCAGTGCCCGCATCCTGATGTACGCGGCGGCCGCCGGGCTCACCCCGGGCAGACCGCGCAGCGCCCGTTCGGCGGCGTCCCGGTCCGCGCCCGCGTCCAGCGTGACCGTGCCGTCCGCGAGCGCGGCGCACAGAGCGCGCACCGCCTCCGGCACTCCGTCGCCGGTCAGCGCGGCGGGCTCGGGGAAAAGGTGGGTCAGCGCGCCGTCCGCCGTGTCCAGCGGCTTGCCGTACGCCCGTACCAGCTCGGCAGTGCGCTCGGGCTGCCCGCCGAGTCCGAGGACGGTCCGTACGGCCAGTTCCTCGGGGTCGGCGGCGCCCGGCGACCGCAGTCCCGGGCGGGCCGCGACCAGCGGGCCGAGCAGCGGGTCGGCGCCCAGTCGCTCGGCGACGGCGAAGGGGTCGGCGTCCAGGTCGAACAGGCGGCGCAGCCGCTGGACGGCCGTGGACAGGTCCCGCAGGTCGGTCAGGTGCAGGCGGCATTCCAGCCAGCCGCCGTCCGCGCCCCGGGCGGCCGGGCACACCAGTCCGGCGCGTGGCCGGCGCGGCTGCCGGGCCCCGGTGTGCTCGTCGATCTCTGCGATGCCGCTGCCGTGGTCCAGGCGCAGGGTACGGCGGTACGTACGGGCGCCTCGCCTGCCGCGCACCTCCTCCACGCCGGGCACCGCGCGCGCCTGGAGGAAGTCGAAGATCTCGGCGGCCGCGTACGGGCCCCGGTAGGCCAGCCGCAGGGGAACCCCGGCGGGCGCGCCGTGCCGCGCGCCGCCGCCGGACGCGCCCGTGCCTGCCGCCGCGCGCAGCTCGCTCGGCGTACTGGCGTAGATCTCCCGCATCGTGTCGTTGAACTGCCGGATGCTGGCGAATCCGGCGGCGAAGGCCAGGTCGGTGACCGGCAGGCCGGTGGTCTGGAGCAGCAGCCGCGCGGTGTGCGCACGGCGGGCCCGCGCCAGGGCCACGGGCCCGGCGCCCAGCTCGGCCGTGAGCTGCCGCTGCACCTGGCGCGCGCTGTAGCCCAGCCGCCGCGCGAGACCGCCGACGCCCTCCCGGTCGATCACGCCATCGCCGATGAAGCGCATGGCGCGGCCGACCAGGTCGGCCCGGACGTTCCACTCCGCCGATCCCGGCACGGCGTCCGGGCGGCACCGGCGGCAGGCCCGGAACCCGGCGCCCTGAGCCGCCGCCGCTGACGCGTAGAACCGTACGTTCGCGCGCTTGGGGGTGACGGCCGGGCAGCTCGGGCGGCAGTAGATCCCGGTCGTCACGACGGCGAAGAAGAACTCCCCGTCGAAGCGCGCGTCCCGGCTGGACACCGCCTCGTACCTGGTCTCGTCATCCATCACAGGTTCCAGTGTGCGCCACTGCCCGGACGCTCACTGGCGGATATCGGACACCACGGTCGGGAGCGAGGCTCAGCCCCTGGCTCCCCTCTTCCGCTCCCCCATGTGCCGGCCCAGCGCCTGCTTCTGCTTCCAGTCCCTGCGGATCTCCGCGCGCAGCCGGGCGTCCGTCTTGGCCACGATGCGCTCGGTCTCCCGCAGGAGCTTGCGGTAGCTTTCCAGGCGCCGCTGCGGCAGTACGCCACTGTCCACGGCCGACAGCACCGCGCACCCCGGTTCCGTAGCGTGCGCGCAGTCATGGAAGCGGCAGCGCGCGGCCAGTTCCTCGACGTCCGAGAAGGCGCGCGCGAGGCCCGCGTCGGCGTCCCACATGCCGACGCCGCGCAGCCCCGGGGTGTCGATGAGCACCCCGCCGCCGGGCAGGACCAGCAGGTCGCGGGTGGTCGTGGTGTGCCGGCCCTTGCCGTCCCGGTCGCGGGCTGCGCGTACGTCCTGGACGTCCTCGCCCAGCAGGGCGTTGGCGAGCGTGGACTTGCCCGCGCCGGACTGCCCGAGCAGGACGGTCGTGCCGCCGGCGACCACCGCCGCGAGGACGTCGAGTCCCTCGCCGGTGGCCGAGCTGACCGCCAGCACCTGCACTCCGGGCGCGGCGGTCTCCGCATCCGCGATCAGGTGTGCCAGCCCGGCGGGGTCGCCGGCCAGGTCGGCCTTGGTCAGGACGACCAGCGGCTGCGCCCCGCTCTCCCAGGCCAGGGAGACGAAGCGTTCGATGCGCCCGAGGTCCAGCTCCACGGCGAGCGAGACCGCGACCACGGCGTGGTCGACGTTGGCGGCCAGCACCTGCCCCTCGGACCGCTTGGAGGAGGTGGACCGCACGAACGCGGTACGCCGCGGCAGCAGCGCCCGCACCGCGCCGTCCCGGCCCGCGCCGACCTCGCCGAGGTCGATCACGGCCCAGTCGCCGGTGCACGGCACCCGCATGGGGTCGCTGGTCGCCACCAGCGCGGTGTCCGCCAGCACGGTCCGGACGCCGTCCCCGTCGGGAATCACGGCGTCCACCCGCCCGCGGTCGACACGGATGACCCGGCCGGGCACGTACCCCTGTGCGGCATGGGTGGCGAAACTCTCCGCGATGTCGTCGACCCAGCCGTAGGAGGTCAGCGGGTGCGGCGAAGCGGAGGATGAAACGGAAGACGACTGCAAGGGAAACCCTTCACAAGGGTGGCCCCGGCCCCACGCGCCCAGCGCGCGGCGGAAAGTGTGGAAAGGTCAGCCGGAGACCACGGAAGTGGAACTGATGGTCTTCTGAATGCGGGCAGCGCCCAGCGCAATGACAGCCATCGGGTCACACCTCCTGGTTCTTCCACAGCCGGCCACGGCGGCCGACGGCCACCGTGGGGAACGGCCTCACCTTAGACCGGCCGCGGAACCCGGCGCCAACGAATTCCGGTCCGCCGGTTTTCCCGTGTCACTCGTCCTCGGTTCACTCGTCCTCGGTTCACTCGTCGGTCTCGTCCTCGGTCGGTACGAGCGTGTGCACCGCCTCGTACAGGCTGTCCACCACCCGCTCCCTCTCCCGGGGCTCCGCGTGGGCCGTCCGGTACGCCGCCACGGCCTCGGCCGTGGTCGCCAACCGGTCGCCGAGCGGGCCGTCGAGCAGTTCCGCCGTGACGACCATGGCGCTGTCGACGGGGACGTGCCGTTTCGCCAGGTGTTCCTGGACCGCGTCCATGCCCCGTAGCGCCAGGATGTCCCGGCATTCCTGTGTCAGTGGTGCCAGCCAGGCGGCCCGCTGCTGGTAGGCGGGGGAAGCGCCGCTGCCGTCGTCGAAGGTGAAGGTCGGCGTGAGGGCCGTGACGAGGCGGTCGACGTACGCGTACTCGGCGAAGTCGTCGTGTTCCGGGTGGTCCTTGCGGAACTCGTCCCAGTCCTGTTCGGTCCGCCTGAGGCTTTCCAGGAGGACCGGGCAGCGGTCGTAGAACCCGTCGTCCACGCCACGGAAGACGGCCCGGAGCAGGTCGAAGGGCAGCTCGGTCGATTCGGCCAGCAGGACCGCGTCGTACAGGTCCTTGCCCTCCGGGAAGCGGTCGGAGACCAGCCACAGGATCTTCCAGGCGAGGGAGAGTTCGGGGGTCGCGGCACCGATACGGGCGGGTTCCGTGCCGTCGGGGCCGGGGACCTCGGTGGGAGCGGCGGGGGCGGGCAGTTCCTCGTTGAAGACGAAGTCGAGCTGCACGGTGCCCGGCGGCACGTCCTCGTCGTGGGCCGTCCACGGAATGACCAGCCGCCGCCCGGGGACCCGGTCGTACGTCCAGATCTCGTCGCCGATCGCGCCGCCCGCGTCCAGCCGCACCGGGCCGCCGCGCAGGGACACGTCCTCGGCCGCCCGGGCGATGTCACCGATCATGCGGTCCGTGCGGCTGTCCGCCTCGCTCCAGGCCGACGGCACGACGACGAAGTCCAGATCGCCGGGCTCCCGGGCCTCGGCCCCGAACCAGGCCTTGAGCAGCGCTTCCGCGCAGCACGAGGTGGTCGGCCCACGATGACCCGGCGACGGCCGTCAGGGCGTGGTGCAGGGCGTGCCGACGGGCGGCGTACCACCGCTCGCCGGTGGCCGCGTCGGCGAACCGGGGCTCGCCGAGCCGCATGGCATGGGCGCGGTGGCAGACCGACGGATCGAACACGGGCGGCTGGACGGCTCCGCCGCCCGGCACGGGCAGCAGGGTGGCCGGGAGGTCCATCGCGGCGCGGGTCGCCTCGTCCGGAGGCGTGGCGGGGACGACGGCCGTACCGGGCCAGGGTCCGAAGGAGAAGGCCCGCCAGTCGGTGCCCTGCTGTCCTGGCTGCGTCATGCGCCCGCTCCCGCCCCGTGCTGCTCGTCGATCCAGCCGTCGTCCAGCGACGCGGCACTGTCGAGGACGACGAACACCCGTTCGGTGGAGGCTATGTCATGGCCGGTCGCGCGCAGTTCCGCGAGCAGGGCGGTCAGGCGCCGTTCCGCGGTGTCGCGGCCGACCGCGCGGCAGCGCTGGGTCACGAAGCGCTCCTCGCGTCCGTCGGCACGGACCCGCCGTGCGTTGCGGGAGAGATGCGCGGCGTGCCGGCAGGCGAGGGACGTGAGGCCGGGGTACGGGTGCGGGGTGGCCGGTCCGGCGGGGGCCAGCAGGAGTTTGACGTGGTGTTCGAAGTAGAAGTCCGGGCCGAGGGCGGCCGCCGCTTCGTCGGTGACCGGTACGCCGTCGGCCCACGGCGTCGTCTCTATCTTCGTACGGACCACGTCGAAACCGGCGGCGCGCAGCTCGGCGGCCTCGGCCGCCGCCCGGGCGCGGATGTGCCGCTCCGGTCCGCTGTCGCGCAGGGTCAGCATC
This sequence comes from Streptomyces sp. NPDC033221, assembly GCF_055577005.1. Lineage (NCBI taxonomy): Bacteria > Bacillati > Actinomycetota > Actinomycetes > Kitasatosporales > Streptomycetaceae > Streptomyces > Streptomyces sp. NPDC033221. The sequence goes on from NZ_JBVIQN010000020.1 coordinate 33,905, forward strand.
GGCTGGGAGGGCGTGGCGCCGCGGTCCAGCACGATGTGGACCCACTTCAGGCCGCGCGCGGCCGCATGGGCCTCCAGGCCGGCGGGCCCGTCCAGGGTGGCCGTGCCCGTGTCCCGTACGGTCAGGTGTGTCTCGAATTCCCCGCGGAAGGCCGGGGCTTCGGTGGCGGCACCCCGCCGCGCCGCCCGGTGGCCGCTCTTGATCATTCGAGGATGCTCTCAGAGTACGGCCGGGGCGGCTCACGCGCCCCGGGGAACGCCGTCCCTCACCGGTGCTGTTCGATGAGGCACCGCGCCATCGCCTGGGCGCGCCGGGCGGCGTGCCGGTCGCCCTCGGCCGCGGAGATGATGGAGCCCTTCATCAGGATGTGCCAGGAGCGGGCGAAGGCGTCGCAGTCGCGCAGGCCGGCCTCCTCCGCCATGGTGCGTACGAGGGTCCGGATGTTGTCCAGGTAGCGGATGCTGGCTTGGCCCAGTGGGTGCTGCCAGCCCATCTCCAGCAGGACGTTGATGAACGTACAGGCGTCGAAGTCCGCGTGCCGGAACCACTCGTCGAAGACGTCGAAGACGGCCAGCAGGTGTTCCTCGGGGGTGTCGCCGCGCCGCCGGGCGCCGGCCTCCACCAGGCCGTGGGTCCACCGCTGTTCGCGGCGGTCGAGGAAGGCCAGGACCAAGTCGTCCTTGGAGGGGAAGTGCCGGTAGAAGGTGGCCTTGGCCACCTGGGAGCGGTGGATGACCTCGTTGACCCCCACGTCGCGGATCCCGCGGCGCGAGAACAGGTCATAGGCGGCGCTCAGCACCCGTTCGCGGGCGCCGGGACGAGCCCCGGCGTGCGACGCCGCCGGCGCGCACTCGGTCGTCATGGTGGGCCCCAGTGTAGGCGTGGACAGACCGGTTTGACTCCTGCCACGATGGGGCCATGTCCCTACAGACAGACCGGTCTTCCCTGGCCGGTCCGGATGCCCTGGGGGTCCGTACCCAACTGTTCGGCCCGTGTGCCGTCCTGACCGTACGGGGCGAGATCGATTACGGCACCGTGCCGGTCCTGGACGAGGCGGTCGAAGCGTTGCCGTCCGGCCTGGGGAGTGTGGTGCTGGAGATGACCGGAGTCACGTTCATGGACGCGGCCGGACTGCACTTCCTGCGGCGCCTGGACGCCTACGGCGAGCGACGCGGCATCCCCGTGCGGGCCCTCAACCTGCGCCGGCAGCCCCGGCGCGTGATGGAACTGGCCCGCAAGTGGCCCGGCACACCCCAGCCGGGCAAGTTCCTCGGCCGCGTGGCGCCTGTCGGAGTGCCGGCGGCGGTTCAGGAGCCGCAGTGAGGCGGCGCTCCCTGGCGGCCCTGCGGCTCGTCACCGCCTCGGGTGCGCGGCGCATGAAGGCGAAGGAGGCGTCTGGTGGCCCGGACGACGCGGTGACACGCCCCGACGACGCGGTGGTCGGTCACCTGCGGGCGGAGAACGCGCAGTTGCGCCAGGCGCTCGACACCCGGCCGGTGATCGACCAGGCCCGTGGCATCCTGATGGCCACCGAGGGCTGCTCCGCCGAACAGGCGTGGGACATCCTGCGGCAGACGTCCCAGCGCTCGAACACGAAGATCCGCGAGGTGGCCGGTGAGGTGGTCGCGGGTGCCGCCGGGCCCGTCGCGCCGGGACCGGTGCGTACGGAGCTGCGGGCGGCGGTGGCGCGGCACCGGGCGGCCGGCCGGCGGAAGGCCGGGTGACGGCGGTGCGCCGGACGGGCGGCCACGTCCGTCGCACACGGCCCGCCACTCCGGCCCCGCAGTTCGGTCCGCCGGCGCGGTTCAGTCCGTGAGCTGCGGCAGCACCTTCGTACGGTAGAAGTCGAAGAACCCCCGCTGTTCCGGGCCGATCTGGTTGACGTAGACGGTGTCGAACCCCGCCTCGGCGTACGCGCGGAGCGCGGACACATGGGCGTCCACGTCGTCGCCGCAGGTGACCGCCTCCGCGACGCGTTCGGGGGTGACCAGTTGCGACGCCTGCTCGAAGTGGCGGGGCGTGGGCAGGATCTGCGGCAGTTCGCCGGGGAGCTGTTCGTTGGCCCACAGGCGGTGCGCGGTGTGCACGGCCTCGTCGCGGTCCGGGTTCCAGCAGACCTTCACGCCGCCCAGGACGGGCTTGTTGCCGCCGCCGCCCCGCCGGAAGCGTTCGACGGCGTCCGCGTCGGGGGTCATGGTCACGAAGCCGTCGCCGACGCGGGCGGCCAGTTCGGTGGCGTTGGGGCCGAACGCGGAGACGTCGATGGGCACCGGTTCGTCGGGCACGGTGTAGAGCCGGGCGTTCTCCACGGTGTAGTGCTTGCCGTGGTGGCTGACCTCGCCGCCCTCGAAGAGCTGCCGCATCACCTGGACGGCTTCCTCCAGCATCTCCAGGCGTACCGAGGCCTGCGGCCAGTGGTCGCCGAGGATGTGCTCGTTGAGGGCCTCGCCGCTGCCCACGCCGAGGCGGAAGCGGCCGTCGAGGAGCACTCCGCTGGTGGCTGCCGCCTGGGCCGTGACCACGGGGTGCAGCCGCATGATGGGGCAGGTCACCGCGGTCTCCACGGGCAGTGAGGTGACCTGGGACAGTGCTCCGATCACCGACCAGACGAAGGGGCTCTGGCCCTGTGCGTCGTTCCACGGGTGGAAGTGGTCGGAGATCCACAGTCTGGTGAAGCCGGCCTGCTCCGCCATGCGGGCCTGTTCGACCAGCTCCGCCGGGCTGTGTTCCTCGCAGGAGAGGAAGTATCCGTAGTCGGTCATCGGGGCTCCGTGCGGTCTCGACGGCCCGCGGAGGGCCGGGGTGGGTGGCTGGTGGGTCGCCCCCTTGGGTGCTGCGGCGGGTAACCCTTTCCGGGCCGGGAAAACCCGTTCGGCGGCTGCCGGGGTCCGTGTCGGCGGCGTACGGAAACGATTCGGCCCGGGCGATCCGGGTACTGGAGCTGCCACGACGGAGAACACCGTTTTAGACTCAAAGGCGGCTTTTGTGCTGCCGGAGGTCGACGATCCCCGACCGGGGCTGTCCGGTGGGCCGGCCGCCAGAACAAGGAGATCCGCGATGCGAGCGAACGTCTGGCACGGCAAGCGCGACGTCCGCGTGGAGAACGTCCCCGACCCGCAGATCAAGAAGCCGACCGACGCGGTCATCAAGGTCACGTCCAGTGGCCTGTGCGGCTCGGACCTGCATCTGTACGAGGTCCTCACCCCGTTCATGACCCCCGGCGACATCCTGGGGCACGAGCCGATGGGGGTGGTGGAGGAAGTCGGCTCCGAGGTGACGAACCTCAGCCCGGGCGACCGGGTGGTGATCCCCTTCCAGATCGCCTGCGGCAGCTGCCGGATGTGCCGTGACGGGCTCCAGACGCAGTGCGAGACCACGCAGGTCCGCGAGCACGGCTCGGGCGCAGCGCTGTTCGGGTACACCAAGCTCTACGGTTCGGTACCGGGCGCGCAGGCCGAGTTCCTGCGCGTACCGCAGGCCCAGTACGGGCCGATCAAGGTGCCGCACGGCCCCGCCGACGACCGCTTCGTCTATCTGTCGGACGTACTGCCCACCGCCTGGCAGGCCGTTCGGTACGCCGGTGTCACCAAGGGCAGCAGCGTCGCCGTCCTGGGGCTGGGGCCGATCGGCGCGATGTCCTGCCGGATCGCCCGGCACCTGGGCGCGGAGCAGGTGATCGGCGTCGACCACGTACCCGAACGACTGGCGCGGGCGCGCCGCGACGGGGCGACCGTCTTCGACCTGGACGCGTTCGACGACGAGGACGGGCTGCTGGACGCCGTCAAGGACGTCACCGGCGGCCGCGGCCCGGACGCCGTTATCGACGCGGTGGGCACCGAGGCGCACGGCAGCCCGGCCGGGAAGCTGGCGCAGCAGGCCGCCGGGCTGATGCCGTCGCGCTGGGCGGAGAAGCTGATGAGCAAGGCGGGGGTGGACCGGCTGAGCGCCCTGCATCTGGCGATCGCGATGGCGCGGCGCGGCGGCACGATCTCCATCAGCGGCGTGTACGGCGGGATGAGCGACCCGATGCCGATGCTGGTGATGTTCGACAAGCAGCTCACGTTCCGGATGGGCCAGGCCAATGTGCGCCATTGGGCGGACGACATCATTCCGCTGCTGACCGACGAGGACCCGCTGGGCGTGGACGACTTCGCCACCCACCGGCTGCCGCTGGACCGGGCGCCGGAGGCGTACGAGATGTTCCAGAAGAAGACCGACGGCGCGATCAAGGTGCTGTTCACCCCGTGACGGGACGGTACGGGGCACGCCGGAGGACCCACGGGGCGAGGTGAAAGGACCGGTCATGCCGCATTTCGCTGCCGCGCCGCCGATCGCGGGGCTTTCGGCCCTGGTGACGGGCGGGTCGCGCGGCCTGGGCCTGCTGCTGGCCCGTCAGCTCGCGGCGCGTGGCTGCCGGGTGACGATTCTGGCGCGCGACGGGAAGGAACTGGAGGAGGCGGCCCGGTCGCTGCGCCGGCCCGGTGGTCCGCCGGTCGGTACGGCGGTGTGCGACGTCCGTGACCGGGCGGCGGTCTCGGCCGTCGTCGAGGACGTCGCGGCGCGCGAGGGCGGGCTGGATGTCGTCCTGGCCAACGCCGGGGTCATCCAGGTGGGCCCGTCGGCGTCGATGGGCCACGAGGCGTTCCACGACGCCATGGAGACGATCTTCGACGGTGCGCTCAACACGTCCCTGGCGGCCCTCCCCCACCTGCGGCGCAGCCCGGCCGGCGGGCGGCTGGCGCTGATCGGTTCGGTCGGCGGCCTGCTGGCCGTACCGCATCTGCTGCCGTACTCCTGCGCCAAGTTCGCGGTCGCCGCGCTGGCCGAGGGGCTGCACGCGGAGGAGAGCGGGTACGGCGTGTCGGTGACGGCGGTGCATCCGGGGCTGATGCGGACCGGGTCCCATCTGCACGCGCAGTTCGGCGGGGACGCGCCGAGGGAGTACGCCTGGTTCTCGGCGCTGGCGGGCACGCCGGTCCTGTCGATGAACGCCGGACGCGCCGCCGAGCGCATCGTCTCCGGCGTACAGCGCCGCCGCCCCCGCGTCGTCCTGACCCCGGCCGCCCACCTCGCCGCCAAGGCGCACGGCCTGGCGCCCGTCACCACCACCCGCCTGTCGTCGGTGCTGGCGCGGGTCCTGCCGCGGGACGCCGTCGGCGAGCCGGGCGTGACCGAGGGGGTCGCGGTGGAGAACGGCGGGCGGGCGCCCGCCTCGCGGCTGCGCAAGGTGTTCAGCGCGCTCAACGACCGGGCCGCCGGGCGTCTCAACCAGTGCGGGAAGGTGGCGCCGCCCTCCCGCTGACCGGCGACCGGCCCGGCTCGCACGGGTCCGGGCGGCGGGCAACAAGGCAATACGGCCGGATCCGTGCGCGGCCGGCCCTCGCGGAAGGAATCACGGTGAGCTCACGCGGAGCCGCACTCTTCGACGTCGACGGAACGCTGGTCGACAGTACCTACCTGCACGCGGTCACCTGGTGGGAGGCGTTCCGGCAGTCCGGCCACCGGGTGGCCATGGCGGACATCCACCGGACCATCGGCATGGGGTCCGACCATCTGATCGGCCATCTGCTCGGCGAGGACCGGGACGGCGACGAGGACGAGACCATCCGGACGGCGCACGGCACGCTCTTCGCCCAGTACTGGGAGCGGCTGGCCCCGCTCGACGGCGCGGCCGAGCTGCTGCGGGCCTGCGCCAAGCGCGGCTGGACGGTGGTGCTGGCGAGTTCGGCGCACGGCCCCGAGCTGGAGGCCATGCGCCGGGCGCTGGACGCCGAGGACGCCATCACCGCGGTCACCAGCTCCGACGACGTGTCGGCGAGCAAGCCGGCTCCCGACCTGGTGCACAGCGCCCTGGAACACAGTGGCGTCGCCGCGGACTCCGCCGTCTTCATCGGTGACACCGTCTGGGACGTACGGGCCAGCCACCGCGCCGGTGTGCCGTGCCTGGGGGTGCTCAGCGGCGGCTTCCCGGAGCGCGATCTGCGGGAGGCGGGCGCGCACGAGGTGTACGACGGTCCGGCGGACCTGGTCGAGCGGCTGGACGGCAGCCTGCTCGCGGCGCCGGAACGGCGATGACGGCGGGGGCGGACGGCAGCGGGCGCCACCCCGCACAGTGGCCGGACGGACGTTCCGAGGCGCTGGAGGCGGCGCTCCGCACCCGCGTGGACGGTGAGGTGCGGTTCGACGCGGGCAGCCGGGGCGCGTACGCCACCGACGGGTCGAACTACCGGCAGGTGCCGATCGGCGTGGTCGTGCCGCGGACCACGGACGCGGGCGCGGCGGCCGTCGCGGTGTGCGCCGAGTTCGGCGCGCCGGTGCTGTCCCGGGGCGGCGGGACGAGCCTGGGCGGGCAGTGCACCAACACCGCCGTGATCATCGACTGGACCAAGTACTGCAACGCGTTACTGTCCGTGGACCCCGACCGCCGTACGTGTGTGGTCGAGTCCGGCATCGTGCTGGACGAGCTGAACCGGCTGCTGGCGCCGCACGGGCTGAAGTTCGGGCCCAAGCCGTCGACGCACAGCCACTGCGCGCTGGGCGGCATGATCGGCAACAACTCGTGCGGCGCGTCCGCGCAGGCGTACGGCAAGACGGCGGACAACGTGCGGCGGCTGGAGATCCTGACGTACGACGGGCTGCGCTGCTGGGTCGGCCCGACGTCCGAGGACGCGTACGAGGAGGCAGTGGCCGGGGGCGGGCGCAAGGGGCAGCTCTATGAGGGTTTGCGCAGCCTCGCCACGCGCTACATGGCCGATGTCCGCCGCGGCTTTCCCGACATTCCCCGGCGGGTCTCCGGCTACAACCTGGACGCGCTCCTGCCGGAGCATGGCTTCAACCTCGCCCGCGCGCTGGTGGGCAGCGAGGGCACGCTGGTCACCGTCCTGCGCGCGGAGCTGGAGCTCGTCCCCGTACAGCCCTACGAGGCGATGCTCGTCCTCGGCTACCCGGACATCTGCACGGCCGCCGACGACGTGCCCCGTCTGCTGGAGCACGGCGACCCGACGCAGCTGGAGGCCATAGACGGCCGGATGGCGCAGCTGATGCGGGAAGAAGGTGCCTACCTGGATTCGCTGGAACGTTTCCCCGAGGGCGACGGCTGGCTGCTGCTGCAGTTCGGCGGCTACAGCCGGGACGCGGTGGACACCCAGTGCCAGGCGCTGCTGGACGGGATCGGCCGGTCCGAGGACGACGCGTCGGTGGCCTTCTCCGACGATCCGGCGCGCGAGCAGAAGATGCTCAAGGCGCGGGAGGCGGGGCTCGGGGTGACCGCCCGGCCGCCGGACGACCGGGAGACCTGGGAGGGCTGGGAGGACTCCGCCGTGCCGCCGGACCGGCTCGGCGATTACCTGCGGGACCTGCACCGGCTTTTCGCGGAGTTCGGGTACGACCACGCGGCGCTGTACGGGCACTTCGGGCAGGGCTGTGTGCACACCCGCATCCCGTTCGACCTCAAGAGCGCCGACGGTGTCGCGGACTTCCGCGCCTTCCTCTTCCGCGCGGCCGACCTGGTCGTCTCGTACGGCGGGTCGCTGTCCGGCGAGCACGGTGACGGGCAGGCGCGCGGGGAGTTGCTGCCGCGGATGTTCGGCGAGCGGCTGATGACGGCGTTCGGGGAGCTGAAGCGGCTGTTCGATCCGGACGACCGGATGAATCCCGGCAAGGTCGTCCACCCGGCCGGGGTCGACGAGCACCTGCGGCTGGGCGCCGGGTGGCGGCCGCGGAGCCTGGAGACCCACTTCGCGTACCCGGACGACGACCGCAGCTTCACGCAGGCCGTGATGCGCTGCGTCGGCGTCGGCAACTGCCGTACGCAGGAGGGCGGCGTGATGTGCCCCTCGTACCGGGCGACCGGCGAGGAGGAACATTCCACCCGCGGCCGGTCCCGGCTGCTGTTCGAGATGCTGGGCGGGCACGCGGACTCCCCGGTCACCGACGGCTGGCGCTCCACCGAGGTACGGGACGCCCTGGACCTGTGCCTGGCGTGCAAGGGCTGCAAGTCGGACTGCCCGGTCGGTGTCGACATGGCGACGTACAAGGCGGAGTTCCTGTCCCACCACTACGCGGGGCGGCTGCGGCCCGCCGCGCACTACTCGATGGGCTGGCTGCCGCTGTGGGCCCGCCTCTCCCGGCTCGCTCCGGGGCTGGTCAACGCCGCGCTGAACGCGCCGGGGCTGGCCCGGCTCGGCAAGCGGGTGGCCGGGGTGGCCGCCGAGCGGGACGCGCCGGTCTTCGCGCGGGAATCGTTTGTGCAGTGGTGGCGGGCGCGCGGCACCGGCGAACCGGACCCGGCGGACCCGCGGACGGTCGTGCTGTGGCCCGACACGTTCAGTACGTACTTCCATCCGGGTGTCGCCAAGGCGGCGGTCCGGGTCCTGGAGGACGCCGGATTCCGGGTCGCCGTGCCGGAGCGGGCGGTGTGCTGCGGGCTGACGTGGATCTCCACCGGCCAGCTGGACACGGCCGGACGGGTGCTGCGGCGGACCCTGGACGTACTGCGGCCGTGGATGGAGGCCGGCACGCCCGTCATCGGGCTGGAGCCGTCCTGCACCGCAGTCTTCCGCGCCGACGCGCCCGAGCTGATGCCGGACGACGAGGACGTGCAGCGGCTGGCGCGGCAGTTTCGTACCTTCTCCGAGCAGCTGGTCAACCACGCCTCCGAGGGCTGGCAGCCACCGTCACTGGACCGGTCGGCGACCGTGCAGACGCACTGCCACCAGCACGCGGTGCTGGCGTTCGACGCCGACCGGGAACTGCTGCGCCGGGCCGGGGTGGACGCCGACGTGCTGGACGCCGGCTGCTGCGGACTCGCCGGGAACTTCGGCTTCGAGCGCGGGCACCACGGGCTCTCGAAGGCCATCGCGGAACAGGGTGTGCTCCCCGCCGTACGGGACACCCCGCCCGGCGCGCTCGTGCTGGCCGACGGCTTCAGCTGCCGTACGCAGATCGAGCAGGGCGGCACCGGGCGGCGGCCCGTGCACCTGGCCGAAGCCCTGGCCCTGGGGCTCGACCGGCGGCTGCCCGCCGACCATCCGGAGCGGACCGCCGACCGCCCCGCGCCGCCCGCGGCCGGCACCGGACGCCTGCTGACCGCCGCCACGGCCGTGGCCGCCGGCGGCGCGCTGGCGGCCGTCACCCGTTTGCTGGTGCGCAGACCGCACCGCTGATCGCGGCCGGGAATCGGATGTCCGTTTGTGAGATGTACGTCCGTTTGAGAACCGTTCCTTCGGCCGTGCATCCGTAAGGCAGGGACGGGCACACGGATAGCCGGGCCGGCACCCGCCGTCGCGATTTGGGAGAGGAAAGAACCGCATGACCACCAAAGTCTCCGACCACATCCTCCAGCGCCTGCGCGAATGGGACGTCGACCATGTCTTCTCCTATGCGGGGGACGGCATCAACGGACTGCTCGCGGCCTGGGGACGGGCGGACAACCAGCCGAAGTTCGTGCAGGCCCGGCACGAGGAGATGGCCGCTTTCGAGGCCGTCGGGTACGCCAAGTTCTCCGGCAAGGTGGGCGTGTGCGCGGCGACCTCGGGACCCGGCGCGATCCACCTGCTGAACGGGCTCTACGACGCGAAGCTGGACCACGTCCCCGTGGTGGCCATCGTGGGCCAGACCGCGCGCAGCGCGATGGGCGGCTCGTACCAGCAGGAAGTCGACCTGATGGCCCTGTACAAGGACGTCGCGTCGGAGTTCTGCGAGATGGTGACCGTCCCCGAGCAGCTGCCGAACGTCATCGACCGGGCGATCCGCACCGCCTACGCCAAGCGCACCGTCACCGCGATCATCGTCCCCGGCGACGTGCAGGAGCTGGAGTACAGCGCGCCGACGCACGAGTTCAAGATGGTGCCGTCCAGCCTGGGCGTGTCGCCGTACGCGCCGGTGCCGGCCGACGAGGAGCTGCGGCGCGCCGCCGAGGTGCTCAACGCGGGCGAGAAGGTCGCGATCCTGGTCGGGCAGGGCGCCCGGGGCGCCCGCGAGCGGGTCGAGGAGATCGCCGGGGTGCTGGGTGCCGGGGTGGCCAAGGCGCTGCTCGGCAAGGACGCGCTCTCCGACGAGCTGCCGTATGTGACCGGCGCCATCGGGCTGCTGGGCACCCGGCCCAGTTACGAGCTGATGCAGGAGTGCGACACGCTGCTGGTGATCGGCTCCAGCTTCCCGTACTCCCAGTTCCTGCCCGAGTACGGGCAGGCCCGCGCCGTGCAGATCGACATCGACCCGTTCATGGTCGGACTGCGCTACCCCTTCGAGGTCAACCTCGTCGGCGACGCGGACAAGACGCTGGAGCGGCTGCTGCCGCTGCTCAAGCACAAGAAGGCCCGCAAGTGGCGGGAGCAGATCGAGTCGAACGTCGAGCGCTGGTGGACGGTCATGGAGCGGCGCGCCGCCGTCGAGGCCGACCCGGTCAACCCGGAGTACGTGGTGCACGCCCTCGACGCGCTGCTGCCCGACGACGTGATCCTGGCCGCGGACTCCGGCTCGGCGGCCAACTGGTACGCGCGGCACCTGCGGCTGCGCGGCTCGATGCGCGGTTCGCTGTCCGGGACGCTGGCCACCATGGGGCCGGGCGTGCCGTACGTCATCGGCGCCAAGTTCGCCCATCCGGAGCGGCCCGCGCTGGCGATCGTCGGTGACGGGGCGATGCAGATGAACGGCATGGCGGAGCTGATCACCGCGTCCAAGTACTGGCGGGAGTGGAGCGACCCGCGGCTGATCGTGGCCGTCCTGAACAACGAGGACCTCAACCAGGTGACCTGGGAGATGCGGGCCATGTCCGGGGCGCCGCAGTTCGAGGAGTCGCAGCGCATCCCGGACGTGCCGTACGCCGACTTCGCGCGCTCCATCGGCCTCGGCGGCGTACGGGTCGAGCGGCCCGAGGAGGTGGAGAGCGCGTGGCGGCAGGCGCTCGCCGCCGACCGGCCGTTCGTCATCGACTTCCGTACCGACCCCAACGTGCCGCCGATCCCGCCGCACGCGACGCTGGACCAGATCGAGGCGGCGGCGAGCGCGATCCTCAAGGGCGACCCGGAGACGGCCGGGGTGCTCAAGCAGGGCGTCAAGGCGAAGATCCAGGAATTCCTGCCGGGCGGCAAGGGCCGCGGGGACGGCAAGGACTGACCGGCGGGCCGGGGCCCGGCGGCGGATGCCGGGCCCCGGCCCCCGGCCGACACCGACCAAGTCGAATCGCGAGGAGGACCCGTGGCCAGGTTGACGGCGCTGAAGGACTGGCGGCACTGGCGGCGGGGGCGGGCCCTGCGGCCCGCCCCCGGCGCGGACGACGTGGAGAACGCGACCCAGCGCGTCCTGATGTACGGCGTACTGCCCATGTGGTTCGTGCCGGCCGTCGCCGACTGGGTGATGCACCGGCGTACGAACATCGAGAAGACCACCGGCGTCAAGGAGTCGGCGATCCACGCGCTGATGATGGCGGAGGCCGGGGTGCCGGTGCTGGCCGGGCTGGTCGCGCGCGTCAACCCGCTGGTGCTGTCGATGATGGGCGGGGCCGCCGCCGTGCACAGCGCGACCGCCATCTGGGACGTGACGGTGGCCACCGAGGACCGCGAGGTGCGGCCGGTGGAACAGCACATCCACAGCTTCTTGGAGGTACTGCCGCTGGCGGCCGTAATCATCACGTCCTGCCTGCACTGGGAGTCCGTACGCGACCTCGCGCACGGCGGAAAGCAGCCGGACGCCTGGAAACTGCTGCCCAAGGAACGGCCGCTGCCCAAGAAATACCTCGCCGGGATCGCGGCGGGGGTGGGGGCTTTCGTCGCCCTGCCGTACGCGGAGGAATTCATCCGGTGCGTCCGGGCGCGCAAGGCCGGTGCGTGAGAACGGGCCCGTGACCATCCTTGTGTTCCGCCGGGTTCGGCCCGTCGGGGCAGTCGCGGGAGCCATTCGTTACAGGCTTCCGTTCACGGGTAACCGTAGACCCAGAAACGGTTTACGGCAGGCCCCGGACAGGTACGCCGTACGTGTCCGGGGCGTGTGCGAGACAGAGGAGAAGCACCATGCCCGCAGGATCGAACTCCAAGCGTGAGCGCCAGTACGAGCACATCAAGGAAGGCGCCGAAAAGCGCGGTACGTCCAAGGGCCGGGCGAAGGAGATCGCCGCCCGCACCGTGAACAAGGAACGCGCCCGCTCCGGCGAGTCCAAGTCGGCCAGCAAGTCCTCGACCCAGGACCGCAAGTCGGCGCCCGAGCGCGGCGGCCAGCGCTCCGGCAACCGCACCGGCTCCAAGGGCCCGACCCGCGACCAGCTCTACAACGAGGCCAAGCAGCGCGGGGTGGAAGGCCGGTCGAACATGAACAAGGACCAGCTGGCCAAGGCGCTCGGCCGCTGAACCGGCAGGCCGGCGATGAGTGAGGGACCGCTGCGGACCTATCTGTCCAAGCGGCATTTCGACCGGACCTCGGAGCCCCGGGGCGGCTCGTCGGAGTCCTCCGGGGAGCCGCGGTTCGTGGTCCAGATCCACGACGCGAGCACCATGCACTTCGATTTCCGGCTGGAGGTCGACGGGGTGCTCAAGTCGTGGTCCGTACCGAAAGGCCCGTCCACGGACCCGAAGGACAAACGGCTGGCCATGCCCACCGAGGACCACCCGTTGGACTACCGGGATTTCGAGGGTGTCATTCCGGAGGGCGAGTACGGTGGCGGCACCGTCATCGTGTGGGACCAGGGCCACTACCGCCCGATGTCGCACGACAAGAAAGGCCGATCCGTACCGTTCGCCGAATCCCTGGAAAAGGGCCACGCGAGATTCTGGCTGGAAGGGAAGAAACTGCGCGGCGGTTATGCCCTCACCCGGTTCCGCGGCGGCCCGGACAGCGACGAGCGGGAATCGTGGCTGCTGGTGAAGGCGGCCGACGAACAGGCCGACGGGCAGGGCACGCCCGACCCGAAGCGGGCCCGCTCGGCGCTCAGCGGGCACACGCTCAAACAGGTGGCCGCGGACGTCGCGGAGGAGTCCGGCGCGGACGGCAAGAAGTCCGGCAAGGACGGCGGGCGATCCGGCAACAGCAACGGCAAGAGCACCCAAGGCAAAGGCCACGCGTGAGTTCCCTGCTCGACGGGCTGCCCGCGGCCCAGCACGGCCTGCTGACCGCCGCGCCGCCCGGTGCGGAACTGGCCGTCCGCCCCATGCTGGCGGTCCTCAGCGACCGGCGGGAGTTCGACGACGGCTGGGTCTTCGAGCGCAAGCTGGACGGCATCCGGGTACTGGCCGTACGGGAAGGCGACCGCGTACGGCTGCTGTCCCGCAACGGCAACGTACTGAACGACACCTACCCGGAGATCATCGAGGCACTGGCGAAGCAGCCGTGCGCCGACTTCACCGTGGACGGCGAGATCGTCGCCTTCCACCGGGGCCGCACCGACTTCGCCCGCCTCCAGCAGCGGATACAGCTCACCGACCCGGACCGGGCGCGGGCGAGCGGCGTCGCCGTCACGTACTACCTCTTCGACCTGCTGCGCCTGGACGGGCAGGACACCGCGCGGCTGCCCCTGCGGACCCGTAAATCACTGCTGCGGCGGGCGCTGGAGTTCCGCCGGCCGCTGCGGCTGACGCCGCACCGCAACGCGGGCGGCCGGGAACAGCTCGACCAGGCATGCGCCCGCGGCTGGGAAGGACTGATCGCCAAGCGGGCCGACGGGCGCTATGTGCCCCGCCGCTCCCCCGACTGGCTCAAGCTCAAGTGCGAGGCGGGCCAGGAGCTGGTGGTCGGCGGGTTCACCGAGCCCGCGGGCAGCCGGAGCGGCTTCGGCGCGCTGCTCGTCGGCTATCACGAGGACGAGCGGCTGCGGTACGCGGGCAAGGTCGGCACGGGCTACGACCACCGGCTGCTGCGCGATCTGCGCCGCCGGATGGACGCGCTGGAGACACCCCGGACCCCGTTCGCCGACGAGGTGCGCGAGCAGCATGTGCACTGGGTACGGCCCGAGCTGGTCGCGCAGATCGGCTTCACCGAGTGGACGCGGGACGGCAAGCTGCGCCATCCGCGGTTTCTGGGCCTGCGCGACGACAAGAAGCCGTCGGAGGTGGTCAGGGAGCGGCCGGGGTGAGGACCCCGGCCGCCACCCGGCCGGCCGCTCGACCGGACGCCCTGCCCGGCGGCCGGTGGCCCCGGCGGGTCAGGCGTTGCCCATGGCCTTGCGTACGGCGTCCCGGGTGCGGTCGATCACCGCGGCAACCGGCCCGGCCGCGAGGTTCTTGGCCGCGGTGTCCGTGCCGGGGTGCGGCCGGGTCGGCGCCAGGGCTTCGGCGGCCTTGACGGCGCGCGCCAGGGTCTCCAGGCCGCGCCGGTCCGTCACGTCCCGCAGCCGGGCGAACTCCGTCCGCTCCTCGGCGTCCGCGTGGGCCAGCACGTCCTGCTGCAGCGCGGTGAACCGGTCGTGGAACTCCGGTGCCCCGGTCTCCAGGGACGACAGTTCGCTCAGCGTCTGCTTGGCGCGTTCCTCCTCCTCGATCCGTTCGCCGACCACCCGGTCGCCGCCGTCGATGTGCCGGCGGGCGTACGGGTGGACGACCTCCTCCTCGGCCGTCTCGTGCACCGCGAGCAGGCGCACGAGGCGGTGGAAGGCGTCCGCGCGGTCCGCGTCCTTGGAATCACTCACTTCGTCGAGAAGCTCGCGGATCTGCCGGTGCTGCTGTTTGAGCAGTTCGACGACGTCCGGCTGTTCACTCATGTCCGTGTACCTCCGTCACGGCGGTGGTGCCAGCAGTGTTCCGGAGCCGCGGCGGGTACCCCCGGCCGCGGGGACGAACCAGGGCCCGGACGCCAGCGGGAGACCCGTGTAATTCTCGGCCAGTTCGGCGGCGGCGTGCGGGGAGGACGTGATGCGGTCGAGCTGGGCGGTCTGCAGACGGGTGTCGAAGGCGCTCTGGCCGGGCGCGGTGTGCAGCGCCGTCGTCATGAAGTACGAGAAGTGCTCGGCGCGCCAGACCCGGCGCAGACAGGAGTCGGACCAGTCGTCCAGCAGCCCGGTGCCGCCGGTGTCCCGCAGCCGGGCGAAGGCCCGGGCCAGTTCGGTGACGTCGGAGACCGCGAGGTTCAGGCCCTTGGCGCCGGTCGGCGGGACGATGTGCGCCGCGTCCCCGGCGAGCAGCACCCGCCCGTACCGCATCGGCTCGGTGACCACACTGCGCATCGGCAGGACGGACTTGGCGGTGATCGGGCCGCGTGCCAGTGTCCAGGGACCGTCAGTGGCGGAGCGGGCGCCGAGTTCGTCCCAGATCCGCTCGTCGGGCCAGTCGGCGGGGTCGGTGCCGTTGGGCACCTGGAGGTAGAGGCGGCTGACGGTGGGCGAGCGCATGCTGAACAGGGCGAAGCCGCGCTCGGAGTGCGCGTACACCAACTCGTCGCAGGACGGCGGCACATCGGCGAGGACGCCGAGCCAGGAGTAGGGGTAGCCGCGCTCGTACGTACGCCGCGCCCCGGCCGGTACGGCATCACGGGTGACGCCGTGGAAGCCATCGCAGCCCACAACATAATCGCAGGTCAGAGTGTGTTCGCGACCCTCGTGCGCATAGTGGATCACGGGCCGTGCGGTGTCCGCGCCCCGCACCGCGAGCGCCCGCGCCCCGAAGACCAGCGGCCCGCCGTCCGCGAGCTGGAGGCCGATGAGGTCCTTGACCACCTCGGTCTGCGCGTACACGACCACACTGCGGCCGCCGGTCAGGGCCGGAAGGTCGACGCGGTGCGAGCGGCGGCCGTAGCGCAGCTGGATGCCGTGGTGGACGAGCCCCTCCCGGTCCAGGCGCTCCCCCGCGCCGCACGCGCGCAGCGTGTCGGCGGTCCCCTGTTCCAGGACTCCGGCGCGCTGCCGCCGCTCGACGTGGGCGCGGTCGCGGCTCTCCAGGACGACGCTGTCGACGCCGGAGCGGTGCAGCAGCCGCGCCAGGAGCAGTCCGGCCGGCCCGCCGCCGACGATGCCGACGGTGGTCGTGGCGGGGGCGGGGGCTGAGGGGCGCATCGGGGTCACTTTCCTTCGCGGTGCTCGGCGAGGACGCGGTCGGCCAGGTCGACAGGGTCGCCACCGAGGACGGCGCGGCGGACGGCGATACCGGCGGCGTGCCGCGCGCGGTCGTCGGTGGGCTGCTCCAGCGGCGGGTGCGCCGTGAAGTGGCCAAGGAGCGAGGCGAGTACGGCCACCGGCTGCTCGAAGCCGGCCAGATGGGCGGCACCGGCGACCTCGGTCAGGCTCGCGCCCGGGATGCCGTCGGCGAGTTCGCGGGCGTGGGCGGGTGGTGTCGCGGGATCGTCGCGGCCGGCGACGACGAGGGTGGGCGCGGCGATCCGGCCCAGTTCGCCACGCACGTCGTACGTGGCGAGCGCGTCGCAGCAGGCCGCGTACCCTTCGGGCGCCACGGTCCGCAGTTCGGCCAGGAGCGCGTCCGCCGCCGGTGCCCCGGTGCGGGCCGGAGTGAACCAGCGGCCGGCGGCCGCGGCGGCTACCGGCGCGATGCCCTGCTCCCGTACCAGCGCGGCCCGTTCGTGCCACGCCGCGGGCTCGCCGAAGCGGGCGGAGGAGCAGATCAGAGCGAGGGACGCGACGCGCTCGGGGTGGTGGATCGCGAGCCAGGCACCGACCGCGCCACCCAGGGAGATGCCCGCGTACGCGAACCGGTCGATGCCGAGGGAGTCGGCGAGGGCGAGGACGAGGCCGCTGAGGCCGGCGACCGTGCAGGGCTCGCCCGTACGCCCCGTGCCCGTACCCCTACCGGTGCCTGTGCCCGTACCGGTACCTGTGCCCGTACCGGTACCTGTTTCCCTACCCGTATCCGTGCCCGTACCCGTATCCGTGCCCGTGAGCACGCCGTACGGTGTCCCGCCGTGCCCCGGGAGGTCCCAGCGCACGACGCGGAACCGGCGCGCCAATGCCGCCATCTGGGGCTCCCACACCTGGAGTGAGGTGCCGAGGGACGGGCCCAGGATGAGCGGGGGCGCGTCGGCGGGCCCGTCCTCACGGTGGTGCGGGAGCGAGAAGGCGGGCCCGGGCCGGGCGTTCGGCGATGTGGTCATGGGTGCTCCCGCGGGGACGGTGCCGGACAGTGGGCGCCGGGGCGGCGCAGGGCGCGGTCCACGAGCGTTCCGGCCGAGCCGGTGTACGTGGCGGGGTCGGCCAGTTCCCGCAGCCGTGCCGCGGGGAAGTCCGCCGCCACGGCGGGATGGTCCTCGCGCAGGGCGCGGTCCAGTGACTCGGCCAGGCCGGTGCTTTCCTCGGCCGACCGGCGCGCCACCTCGGTCAGCAGCCGTTTCGCGGTGTCCCGGCCGAGGTGGACGCCGAGTACGGCCGCCAGGCGCTCGGTGACGATCAGCCCGCCGGTCGCGGCGAGGTTGGCGCGCATCCGCTCCGGGTGCACCCGCAGGCCCGCGGTCAGTCCGGCGGCGTCCCGGGCCGCGCCGCCCACCAGGCGCAGGGCGTCGCGCAGCGGCTGCCACTCGGCGTGCCAGGCCCCGGCCGGCCGTTCGTCCTCGGCGGTCAGCGACCCGTACAGCACCCCGGCCAGGGCCGGGACCTGCCGGGCCGCGGCGGCGATCAGCGCGGCCCGGACCGGGTTGGACTTGTGCGGCATGGCGGAGGAGCCGCCGCCGCTGTCCTCGGCCAGTTCCCCGGTCTCCGTACGGGACAGGGCCAGCACATCGGCGGCGATCTTGCCGAGTGCGCCGGCGGTGTGCGCGAGCGCGCCCGCGAGGTCGGCGACCGGGGTGCGCAGGGTGTGCCAGGGCAGCAGGGGTTCGGCGAGGCCGGTCTCGGCCGCGTACGCGGCGAGCAGCCGCAGCCCGAGGTCCGTGCCGGACCCGGAATCCGGCCCGCCGCCGTCCGCCTCCGCGAACGCGTGGAACGCGGCGAGGGTGCCCGCCGCCCCGCCCAACTGCGCGGGCAGGGCGGCCTGTACGCCGGCGAGCCGGTCCCGTGCGTCCTGCACCAGTCCGCGCCACCCGGCGGCCTTGAGGCCGAAGGTGATCGGCACCGCCTGCTGGGTGAGCGTACGGCCCGCCATGGGGGTGTCGCGGTGCTCGGCCGCCAGCCGGGCCAGGACGGCGACGGTGTCGTCCAGGTCGCCGAGGACGGCGTCCAGGGCGTGCGAACAGACCAGCATCGTGGCCGTGTCGAGGATGTCCTGGCTGGTCGCGCCGCGATGGACGTACGCGGCGGCCGCGGCGTCGTGCCCGGCCACGGCGGACGTGAGCGCGGCGACGAGCGGGATGACCGGGTTGCCGCCGGAGCGGGCCTGTACCGCGAGGTCGCGGGCGTCGTAGCGGCCGGTGTCACGCGCGGCGGCGGTGACGGCCTCGGCCGCCGCGGCGGGCGCCAGCCCGACCGCTGCCTGCGCCCGGGTCAAGGCCGCTTCCGCGTTCAGCAGGGCGCGTACGTATCCGGCGTCGCCGGTGGCGGCCTCGACGGCGGACCCTGCCCGGCCCGGCGCCAGCAGGCCGTGGTCAGCGGAACTCAAGGAAAACCGTCTCTTCGCACTCCTCGCCGCCGTCCGCGGCCCCGCCCCCGGCGCCGGCCGCCTGGAGCCGGATGTCGAAGCGGTACCGCCGCTCGCCGTCGGCCCGCGCGACCAGGGTGCGTGCCCGGTGCGCCGGAAGCCGGGACAGCAGCGGGTCGGCCGCGTGGGCCGCCGCGTCCCCGGGGAAGTAGATCCGGGTGAACAGGTGGTGCAGCAGGCCGCGGGCGAAGACGCACACCGCGATGTACGGTGCCGCGACCGGGCGGCCCGCCGGGGCCGTGGCGGGCAGGGTCCGCAGGACATAGCGGCCGTCGGCGTCGGTGGGCACCCGGCCGAAGCCGGTGAAGTCCACGCCGTCCCGGCCGATGGCCGCGCCGGTCGCCGGGTCGCGGCGCAGCGACCCGGGCGCGCCGCGCAGGCTCCCGTCCGGACCGGCCTGCCAGAACTCCAGCAGCGCGTCCGGCACCGGCTCCCCCGCGCCGTCCAGGACCCTGCCGTGCAGGGTGACGGTGTCGGGGTGGCCTGCCGGGGCCATTTCCCCGCCGCCGGGGAACGGCAGCGCGTAGCCGTAGAAGGGACCGATGGTCTGGGAGGGGGTGGGGGCGAGTGTTCCGGGTGTCGCGGGTGTCGCGGGTGTCTCTGGGGTTTCGGGCGATCCCGGCCCCGGCTGCTGCGGGACGCCTTCATGCCGCGGTTCGCCGACGGGTGCCTTTTCGCGGCGCGGCACGGCCTCAGAGGATGTGGCCTCGTGGGGTGCGGCCTCGTGGGGTGCGGCGGGCATCAGCGGTCCTCCTCGGTCCAGGTGGCGGACGGTCCGTCCAGCACGATGTCCCAGCGGTAGCCCAGGGACCACTG
Organism: Streptomyces sp. NPDC033221; assembly: GCF_055577005.1. NCBI lineage: Bacteria > Bacillati > Actinomycetota > Actinomycetes > Kitasatosporales > Streptomycetaceae > Streptomyces > Streptomyces sp. NPDC033221. The sequence goes on from NZ_JBVIQN010000020.1 coordinate 53,218, forward strand.
CGCGCGCCCGAGTTCCGGTGCGTACGCGCAGACCAGCCGTTCGCGGGCCCGCGGGTCGGTGCACGAGGCGAGGATCGGGTCGTACGGGAACAGCGGGTCGCCGGGGAAGTACATCTGGGTCACCAGCCGCTGGGTGAAGGCGGTGCCGAAGAGCGAGAAGTGGATGTGGGCCGGGCGCCAGGCGTTGTGGTGGTTGCGCCACGGGTAGGCGCCGGGCCGGACGGTGGTGAACGCGTACCCGCCCTCGTCGTCCGTCAGGCAGCGGCCGACGCCGGTGAAGTTCGGGTCGAGCGGCGCCGGATGCCGGTCGTGCCGGTGGGCGTACCGGCCGGCGGCGTTGGCCTGCCAGATCTCGACGAGCTGGCCGCGCACCGGACGTCCGGCACGGTCCCGTACCCGGCCGGTGACGGTGATCCGCTCACCGAGCGGCTCGCCGGCGTGCTGCCGGGTGAGGTCGGCGTCCAGGGCGGTGACGTCGGTGACGCCGAAGGCGGGCCCGGACAGTTCGACGGCCTCCGGGTCGTACGGCGCGTCGATCACGGCCGACGGCTGGACGGGGTGGCGCAGACGGGTGCTGCGGTACGGCGCGAAGTCGCGCCCGGGGTGCGCCGGTACGGGTCCACCGGCCGTACGGGCGCGGACGGCGGCCGTGTGCAGCTCGGCGATCTCACGGTCGATGACGGACTGCGGTTCGGGGGCCGGGGTGGGCGGGGCGGCGGAGGCGCTGGGTGGAGTCATCAGGAGATCTCGTCCCTTGAGAGCGCGCAGCGCGGACAGTTCGGCGGCCGTCGGCGCCTGAGTGACCGTCAGGTCCGGTGCCACCCGCAGGTCCCAGCCGGTCGCCTCCCGTGCCTGCGCCGGTGTCACACCCGGGTGCAGGGCGGTCAGGACGAGTTCGGCGGTGTCCGGGTGCGGACGCAGGATGCCGAGGTCGGTGATGACGGCGGTGGGTCCGGCACCGCGCATCCCGAGGGCGGCGCGGTCGCCCGGTCCGGAGCCGTGCCCCAGGGTGGTGACGAAGTCGAGCGCGGGCACCAGGTTGCGGCGGGTGTGCCGCAGCACGATGAGCACCTCGCCGCAGTTCGTGGCGATCTCGGGGGCGCCGCCCGCACCGGGCAGCCGGCCCTCGGGCCGGTCCGGGCCGCGGTCCACGACCGTGGTGTTGATGTTGGCGAACCGGTCGAGCTGGGCGGCCCCGAGGAAGCCCACGTCGATCCGGCCGCCCTGCAGCCAGTAGTTGAACATCTCCGGCACGGACACCACCGCGTCGGCCGTGTCGGCCAGTTCGCCGTCGCCGATCGACAGCGGCAGCCGCGTCGGCCGGGAGCCGATGGTCCCCGACTCGTACACCAGGACCAGGCCCGGGTTGACGGTGCGGCGCGCCAGGTTGGCGGCGGTGCCGGGCAGCCCGATGCCGACGAAGCAGCTCCGCGCGCCGGCCAGCGCGCGGGCCGCGTTGACCTCCATCAGCTCGTCGCGGCCGCAGCGCGCGCCGCCGTCCGTACCGCTCATCGGGCCCCACCCTCCGTGGTACTCCGAACGTGGTCGTCGAGCCACCGCAGGAACGTGTCGCGGTCGCGGGAGACCGCGTCCCACTCCTGGTAGAAGTCGTTGTCCCGGACCGAGTACCCGGCAGCGTACGACGGGTGGGCGCCGCCGGGCACGAGCGCGACGGCATCGATCACCCAGCCGGGCAGCACCACCGAGCCGGGCCGGGGCTCCAGGGCGCCCTCGACGATCTCCTCGACGGTGACCAGCACCCGCCCGGCGGCCAGCACCGCTTCCTTCTGCACCCCGGTCAGGCCCCACAGCTGCACGTTGCCGTCCCGGTCGGCCTGCTGGGCGTGGATGACCGTGACATCCGGGTTGAGGGCGGCCACGGCGGCCAGTTCCTCGCCGGTGAAGGGGCAGGTGACGGTGGCGACGGTGTCCGTACGGCGGGGGAGGTGGCTGCCGCGGTAGCCGCGCAGCACCGCGAACGGCAGCTTCGAGGCGCCCGCGACATAGCGGTTGGCATCCCCGCGTGGCTGTGCTCGTCCAGCTCCAGGGGGTGCGGCCAGCCGTTCTCGACCGCGTCGCGGAAGCGGTGCAGCGAGCCGACGCCGGGGTTGCCGCCCCAGGAGAAGACCAGTTTGCGGGCGGCGCCCGCGCCGATCAGCTGGTCGTAGACCACGTCGGGGGTCATCCGGGCCAGCGTCAGGCCGGTGATGCCCTGCCGGATGATCTCGTGCGCCGCGGCGAACGGGATCAGGTGGGTGAAGCCTTCCAGCGCGACGGTGTCCCCCTCGCTCACCAGGTCCCGTACAGCGCGGTGCAGGGAACGGATATCGGCCATGCCCTCGCCCTCACGTCGTCACGTGGCGCCAACGCGGCGCCCGGCGGAGCCGCCACCACCCCGCCCCACCCGGTACCCCATGTTCGCCAAGTGAACTTCCGTTCATAATTGAGCGCGCCCCGAGTTTGTCCCCCTCTCCCAGCCCTGTCAACGGCCCGGCGGGTACGGTTCCGACGAGATTTCCGCACCGTGGAGAGCCCATGACGCACCCCGCCACCGACACGCCACCCTCACCACCACCCCACGAAGCGGTGGGCCCGCTGATGCGGAGCCTGTCCGTACTGCGCGCGCTCTCCACGGGCGGCGGACGGCAGGCCGTCGGCGACCTCGTCCGCGCGACCGGCCTGGCGCGCTCCACCGTCGACCGCGTCCTGAGCACCCTCGCCCGCCTCGGCCACGTACGCGTCGAGGGCCGGGACGCGGTGCTCGCCCCCGGCCTGCTGGAACTCGGCAACGCCTATCTGGCCGCCTCCGAGCTGCCCGACCGGCTCGCCCCGGCCGCCGAACGGCTCGCCGACACGCTCGACGAGTCGGTCTCGCTCGCCGTGCCGGACGGCGACGGGGTGCGCTTCGTCCACCAGGCGACGCGGCGGCGCGCGATGTCACTCGCCTTCCGCATCGGCGACCTGCTGCCCGCCGAACGGGTCGCGGTCGGCCCGCTGTTCGCCGCCGGCTGGGACGAGGACGCCTGGCAGCGCTGGCGGGAACGGCGCGCAGCGGACCCCACGGACGCCGGCTTCCCAGCCGTACCACCTCGTCGGAACGAGGACCGCGGCAGCGAACCAGCCGCCATCACCGCGGACTTCACCTCCCGCGTCGAAGCGGCCCGGACCACCGGCTGGTCACTGGACGATCAGCTGATCGAACCGGGCCTGGTCGCCATCGCCATGCCGGTACGCGACGCACGGGGCCGCCCGGTGTGCGCGGTGAGCGTCGTCAGCCACACCAGCCGACTGGCCGCCGGCGACCTCCCCGCCGCCGTATTCCCCCGACTACGCGCAGCCGTCACAGAAATGGAACGCTCCCTGGCCGCGCCGTTTCCGCCCACCACCGCACCTACGCCCGTACCCCCCGGGCCGTCCACCACCCGACACCACGCCTCCTGGATGCGCGCCTCCAAACAGGAACTGGGACCGGAGTTCGTCGAGTCCCTGGCCCGCGGCCTGCTCACGCTCACCGCGTTCGGCACCGGCCGGGCCGCACTCCCCCTGACCGCCGTGGCGGAAGCCACCGGCCTGGCCCGCGCCACCGCGCGCCGTGCCCTGATCACCCTCGAACACCTCGGCTACCTCACCACGGACGGCCGCCTCTTCCGCCCCACCCCGAAGATCCTCGAACTGGGCTTCGCCCCGCTCTCGGGCCTGACCCTCCCCGACATCGCCCGGCCCCACCTCGCCGCGCTGGTGGAGCAGGTGCACGACTCGGCGTCGATGGCGGTGCTGTCCGGTACGGACATCCAGTACGTGGCCCGGGTCCCCACCGTACGGATCATGAGCGTCAACATCACCGTGGGCACCCGCTTCCCCGCCCACCCGACCTCCATGGGCCGGGTCCTGCTCGCGGACCTGCCACCGGCGGAACGCGAAGCCCACCTCGCCCGCGCCGACCTCACCCCGCTCACCCGGCACACGGTCACCTCCCCCGAACGACTCGCCGCTCTCCTGGATGAGACCCGCGAGAACGGCTACGCCCTGGTGAACGAGGAGCTGGAGGAAGGCCTGCGCTCGATCGCCGTCCCCGTACGCGACCGCCGCTCGCGCGTCGTCGCCGCGGTCAACGTCTCCACCCACGCGGGCCGCCGCTCCCCCGCCGAGGACCGCGACACCCTCCTGCCACCGCTGCGCGCGGCCGCCGCCCGCATCGAAGCGGACCTGCACACGGCGGAACGCTACCTGCGGATACCACTCGCCTGAGACGCACTCCCAGGACATATGCCGCCGCACGACATCCGCCGCAAGAGCCGTCAAAGCGGCTCGACACGCCCCTTGAGCAGGCAGAACACATTGCCTTCGGGGTCGGCCAGGCAGTGCCAGGACTCTTCGCCGGTCTGGCCGATGTCGGCCGGGCGCGCCCCGAGGTCCAGGAGGCGTGCGAGTTCGGCGTCCTGATCGCGGTCGGTGGCGTTGACGTCGATGTGCAGCCGGGAGCTCCCGGCCTTCGGCCCGTCGCCGCGGCTGAGGATGATCGTCGGCTGCGGGCCGCCGAACCCTTCGCGCGGCCCGATCTCGATGTCGCCCTCTTCACGACCGAGCACGACGAAGTCCAGGACCTCGCACCAGAAGCGCGCCAGCACCTCGGGGTCCCGGCAACCGAGCACCAGCTCACTGATACGGCTTGCCATCGACTTGCCCACCCTTCCGCCGGGGGCTGCGACCCTACCCGGAGGGGGCGGCAGGCCGCACCGTCATTCCCAGGGCGCGGGCCCGGCCCCGTTCGACCACGCGACGAGCCGGTCACCGTCGAAGCAGCGGATGCCGCAGGTGCCGGCGTAATCGGTGGCGGGTTCGGTGAAGGCGCTCGTGGTGACGACGGCTGCGATCTCGGCCTCGTGCACGGTGTAGCAGGTACCGCCGAAGCGCTGCATGTCCTGGGAGCCGACCTTGTTCGTCGGGCAGTAGCGCTTGCACTGGATGATGATCCGCCGGCCGTCGGACGTGGTGGCCAGCACATCGGCACCCAGGTCCCCGGCCCCGCCGACGACCTCGACGTCCCGGCAGCCGTCCCGTTCGCAGAGGCGGGCTATCGCCTGCTCGAAGGCGTACGCGTCCAGGGCGAGGAAGCCGTCGACGCTCCACGACGCGACGGCCGTGGGCGCGGGCTCGTCCACGACGGGCGGGACGGCCTCCTCCGCCACGACCGCCCTGGCCACCTCCGCCTCCGCCTCGGCCTTCCCCGCCCGGGCCGCCCGCCGCAGTTCGCGCAGGCGCGGCATTCCCCGTACCGCCACGACGACCCCGGCCATGAGGAACGGGAGAAGGACGGCGCCCACCAGCAAGGCCATACCCGGATGCTCCGCCGCCCACCGGACCACCTCACGGACGGCGAGAAACCCGCCGCACACCAGGACCCCGACGACGGCCAGGACGAACACCGTCCGCCGCATCGGGTACGTACGGGCACGGCGCCGGGCCGACGGCCCGTCAACTCCCATGGGTGCGGCCACAGGCTACTCCTTCACTTCCACGGAACGGTTACGGCTCCTCACTCACCTCCTGCCCCACGGAACCCATTCCATGATCACCACGCTGCCGCAGCCGTCCCCGCCCCGTCTCCGTCTCCGTCTCCGTCTCCGTCTCCGTCTCCGTCGAACGTTCTCCAGATCCCGCACCACCGCCAGCACAACCACCACCACGATGAACACCACCGCTCCCAGCGCGGCCAACGAAATCACCATCGGATGCACGGATCTCCCAACAAAAGGCAGCGGCAGGCGGCGAATTCCCCAACCCCTGGAAAGCACCATGCGGCACCCGCCTGCCACCCCGTCGCCCATTACCTCCGCCCCACGCACCCGTCACCCGAATTCACCACACGGAGACCACCCTGCCCGCGCCCCAAAGACAAATGCTGCCCCTACCCCCGAACGGTCAGGCGGCGGACCGTTTTGGCGAGACGCCGCGGGCGTTCGTGCTCCTGGGCGGGGACCGGAACTCACGGACATGACGATTCTGCCGAAGCGCAGCGCGGCTCGCGATACCGACGTCGACCGGCTGCGGGCGCTGTTCGAGGGGCGGCTGACCCGCGTCTGAGCCGGTCGGGCCGGTGTCCGCGGCCTGGCCCCGGCGCCCTCAGCGCCGCCGGCGCCCCTTCGCGTACATGTGCAGCCGGGTCTTGATGTCGGCCGGTGGCAGGAAGTGGGTCCAGCGTTCGGGGTATTCGGCTGGGGGCGGCGGGCCCGGGTCGTCGTCCTCGTCGTCCTCGTCGTCATCGTTCTCGTCATCTTCCGCGTCGTCCGCCTGTGGGGTGCCGGCGGGAGTGGCTGCCTCGGGGGCCGCGGCCAGGAGGCCGAGGGCGGCCAGGGCCGAGCGCTGCGCCGCGGCGACCTCGCGGGCCCGGTGTTCCTTCTCGGCGCGGCCCGCCGCGGTGGCGACCGAGGGCCATACGCGGTCGAGGGCGGCGTTCATGGCCGCGCCGACCAGGACGGCGAAGGCGGACACGCCGATCCAGAGGAGGACGGCGACGGGCGCGGCCAGGGAGCCGTAGATGGTGGGGCCCTCCACGGTCTGGGTGAGGTAGACGCGCAGCAGGAGGCTGCCCAGGACCCACATGGCGAGGGCGACGACCGCGCCGGGGATGTCCTCGCACCAGGGTGAGCGCACGGGGACGGACACGTGGTAGAGGGTGGTGAGGAAGGCGACGGAGAGGATGAGGACGACGGGCCAGTACAGGATGCGGATGGCGGTCTCGCTCGCCGGCATCCAGCTGACGACGGTGTCCGGGCCGACCACCATCAGCGGCAGCGCGACCGCGCCGACGACCAGCGCGGCCAGGTAGAGGACGAAGGCCAGTAGCCGGGTGCGGACGATGCCGCGCCGCCCGTCCAGCCCGTACATGATCGTGATGGTGTCGACGAAGACGTTGACCGCGCGGGAGCCGGACCACAGGGCGATGGCGAAGCCGAGGGAGATGACGTCCGGGCGGCGGCCCGTGAAGATGTCGTCGAGCAGCGGCCGGGCGATCTCGTTGACGCCCTTGCTGGACAGCAGGGTGTCGGACGCGCTGAGGATGTTCTCGCGGATGTGGTCGATGGTCTCCTGGCCGATCCAGGGCTCCATGTAGCCGAGCAGGCCGATGAAGCCGAGGAGCAGCGGCGGCAGCGACAGCAGGCAGAAGAACGCGGCCTCGGCGGCGAGCCCGGTGACGCGGTACTCCATGCAGGAGTTGACGGTGTCCTTCAGCAGCAGCCAGGCGAGGCGGCGTTTGGAGACGTTCCGATACAGGACCCGGGCCCTGTGCAGACGGCCGGACGGCCGCTGCGCTGCTTCTTTCACTGGCTGCACCTCCTTACCGTAGCTGCCATGGCAGCCACCACTCATACGGTCACGAACCAGCCTCCGCCGCTGGTCGGGTACGACGTCTTCGCGGCGGACGCGGCGCTCACCGAGGGCGTCGCGCGGCATGTCCCGCCCGGATTGCGGGACGAGGTGCAAGGTGAGCTGGGCGAGCTGGGGCGCGCGGCGGGCTCCGCGCACGCGCAGCGCTGGGGCGCGCTGGCCGACGGAAATCCCCCCGTCCTGCGTACCCACGACCGTTACGGCCACCGGGTGGACGAGGTGGAGTTCCACCCGGCGTGGCACCGGCTGCTGGGGCACGCCGTCTCGTCCGGGCTCACCGACGCCTGGTCGCGGCCGGCCGGGCATGTCCGGCGTACCGCGGGGTTCCTGGTGTGGACACAGGCCGAGTCGGGCCACGGCTGTCCGCTGTCGATGACGCACGCGGCGGTGCCGGCGCTGCGGGCCGATCCGGCGCTGGCGGCGGAGTGGGAGCCGCTGCTGACCTCGCGGGTGTACGAGGCGGGGCTGCGGCCGGTGGCGGAGAAGCCCGGCGCGCTGGCCGGGATGGCGATGACGGAGAAGCAGGGAGGCAGTGATGTGCGGGCGGCCACGACGGTCGCGGAGCCCCTGTCCGCCGACGGGGAGTATGTGCTGACGGGACACAAGTGGTTCTGTTCGGCGCCGATGTCGGACGCGTTCCTGGTGCTGGCGCGGACGTCGGGGGACGCGTCGGAGCGGGCCGACGGGGACGGGCTCTCCTGTTTCCTGCTGCCGCGGGTGCTGCCGGACGGCAGCCGCAACTCCTTCCGCATCCAGCGGCTCAAGGACAAGCTGGGCAACCGTGCGAACGCGTCGGCGGAGGTGGAGTTCGACGGTACGACGTGGGCGCGGCGGGTCGGTGCGGAGGGACGCGGCGTCGCGACGATCATCGAGATGGTCGCGGCGACCCGGCTGGACTGTGTGACGGGCTCGGCGGCGGTGATGCGGCAGGCGGTGGCCCAGGCGCTGCACCACTGCGCGTACCGGAGCGCGTTCGGCAAGCCGCTCGCCGACCAGCCGCTGATGCGCAACGTCCTCGCCGACCTGGCGCTGGAGTCGGAGGCGGCCACGGCGCTGGCGCTGCGGCTGGCGGCGGCGTACGACGCGGATACCGAGCAGGAGCGCGCCTTTCTGCGGCTGGCGGTCCCGGCCGCCAAGTACTGGGTGACCAAGCGCTGCACGCCGGTGGCGGCCGAGGCGCTGGAGTGCCTGGGCGGCAACGGTTACGTGGAGGAGTCCGGGATGCCGCGGCTGCTGCGCGAGTCACCGCTGAACTCCGTCTGGGAGGGGGCGGGCAACATCCAGGCGCTGGACGTGCTGCGGGCGCTGCGCCGCGAACCGGCGGCGCTGCATGCGTTCCTGACGGAGATCGGTACGGCCCGGGGCGCCGACCACCGGCTGGACGGCGCGATCAAGGGGCTGCTGACCGAACTGGCCGACCTGGAGGGCATCGAAGCCCGCGCCCGGCGGCTGGCGGAGCGGATGGCGCTGGTCCTTCAGGGCGCGCTGCTCGTACGGTACGCGCCGCCGGAGGTCGCCGACGCGTTCTGCGCCTCGCGTCTGGGCACCGACCACGGCGCCTCCTTCGGCACCCTGCCGCACACGCTCGACCTGCGCGCGATCGTGGCGCGGGCGCGCCCGGTGGCGGAGTGAGACACCGGCACGGGTACGCGGTGGCGGGCTCCGGTCCCTCAAGAGGGGGGTGGGGCCCGGAGCCCGCCACCGTGTGGGCGGGGAGCGGTGCCGCGCCGACCCGGCGCCGCCCCCCGGTCTCGGACCGGTCCTCAGGACCGGCCCGCGAGGTCTGCCGCCACTGTTGCCGCTGTGCCGTCCCGACGGCGTACCCGGCCCGTGGCGTCCGGCCGGTGTACGGCGGGGACGCCACACCGTGGCGTCGTTCCCTGTCGGCCTGCCGGTCACCTTCCTCGCCGCCGTCATACGCCACAACAGTTGCAGCCGGTTGCAACCAATTGACGCAATACCGCGTGGGGACCGGCCCGGTGACGGCACCATGGGCGGCAACCACGGACCGTGCACGACGGAGAGAACAGCGTGAGCGACAGACCGAGCGACATGGGTATCTGGTCGGCCCAGGAGGTACGCGAGACGACGCGGCGGCTCGCCTCGCTCCGTGAGGCCACGCTCTGCGGCGGCCGGACGGCCGCCGCGCCCCGTGCCGTCATCTGCGAGTCCTGGCGCCGGGCGCTGGACCGCGGGGTGGATCCGGACCGGGACCGCCGGGAGCGTCCGCTGACCGTGGAGGAACTGGAGCACCGGCGGCACAGTTCCCGGCTCGCTTCGCTGCTGCCGCTGTTCAACAGCGGTCTACTGCCGGCCGCGGACGCCGCCCAGCAGATCATGGTGGTCACGGACGCCGAGGGCCGGGTGCTGTGGCGGGAGGGCTGCGCGCCGGTGCGGCGGATGGCCGACCGCCACGGCTTCGATAAGGGCGCGGACTGGACCGAGGAGATCGTCGGCACCAACGCCATCGGGACCGCGCTGGTGGCCCGCCGACCCGTCCTGGTGCACTCCGCCGAGCACTTCGTGCGCACCCACCACCAGTGGACCTGCGCGGCGGCGCCGCTGCACGATCCGCGGGACGGGCGGCTGTTGGGCATCGTGGACGTGAGCGGCCCGGCGTACACCTTCCACCCCACCACCCTCTCGCTGGTCTCCGCGGTGGCCCGGCTGGCGGAGAGTGAGCTGCGCGACCGGCACCACAGTGCGCTGGACCGGCTGCGGGCGAGCGCCGCGCCCGTGCTGGCCCGGCTCGGCGGGCAGGCGCTGGCCGTCGACAAGGACGGCTGGACGGCGGCGGTCACCGGGCTGGCGCCGCCGGACCGGGTCGCGCTGCCCAAGTCCCCGGAGGCCGGGCCACTGTGGCTGCCGCGCTACGGCATGTGCACGCTGGAGCCGCTGCCCGGCGGCTGGCTGGTGCGGGTCGGCGCGCCGCAGGGCGAGGAGCCCCGGGCCAGCCGGGTGCTGCTGGACCTCGGCAGCCGTACCCGGCCGGCGGTGACGGTCACCGGACCGGCGGGCAGCTGGACGCACGAGCTGAGTCCGCGCCATGCGGAGGTGCTGTTCGTGCTGGCACACCGGCCGGAGGGACGCAGCGCGGCCGACCTGGCGCAGGACCTCTTCGGGGACCGCGCCCGTACAGTCACGGTACGGGCCGAATTGTCGCGATTGCGCCGCCATCTCGCGAGCGTGCTGGCGCACCGGCCGTACCGGTTCGCCGACGGGGTGGACGTGGAACTGCGGCTGCCGCCGAGCCCGGTGGATCTGCTGCCGCACTCGACGGCGCCGGCGGTGGTGGCGGCGCGGCAGGCGTGACGGGGAGCGCGGGCCCGGCGCGGTGCGCGGGCACCGCGCATAACGCCGCACGCCGCACGCCGCACGCCGCACGCCGCAAAAATACGATGCGGCCTCCCGCACCCCTCCAGTAATCTGGAACCGCTTCGAACATCAGCTCCCCAGGAGGACGTCGCAGAACGGGAGCAGCCCACGCCACAGCGCGCGTGCGGCCAGGCGAGCGGGCGACACGACCTTTCGCGCTCGGCCCTGCCCTCCTGGAGGACCTCTCATGTCCATCGGCCTCGGCCTGCCCATCGGCGACCCCGCATCCCTGCTGACCTGGGCCCGGCGCGCCGACGCCGCCCCGTTCCGCAGCATCGCGCTGCTCGACCGGCTGGCGTACGGCAACCCCGAACCACTGATCACCCTGGCCGCGCTGGCCGGTGCCACCTCCCGCGTACGGCTGCAGACCGAGGTGCTGCTCGCGCCGCTGCACCGCACCGCGCTGCTCGCCAAGCAGGCGGCCACCCTCGACGTGCTCTCCGGCGCACGGTTCACGCTCGGCATCGGGCTGGGCGGGCGCGCGGACGACTACACGGCGGCGGGCGTGGACATTCATACCCGCGGCCGCCGGCTGGACGGCCAGCTGTCCCGGCTGCGGGCCGCCTGGTCCGGTGAGCCGTACGGCGAGGAGGCCGGCCCGATCGGTCCCGCGCCGGCCCGCGCCGGCGGCCCGGAGGTCCTCTTCGGCGGTTTCGTGCCGGCCGTGGTCCGGCGGGTCGCCCGCTGGGGCGACGGCTTCCTCGGCGCGGCACTGCCCCCGGCGATGATGGACGGGCTGTTCCGCGATGTGGAGAAGGCCTGGGACGAGGCGGGGCGGCCCGGCCGCCCGCGGCTGGTGGCCCAGGTGAACGTGGCGCTCGGCCCGGAGTCCGTCCTCGATGAGGCCCGGCGCGAGGTGCGCGCGTACTACGGCCCGTTCGAGTACACCGATCACGTGGTGAACGGGCTGCTCACCACGGCACGCGGCATCCGCGACGCGGTGTCCGTCTTCCGCGCCATCGGCGCCGACGAGGTGATGCTCTACTGCTGGGCCACCGACCCGGACCAGGTGCACCGCATCGCGGACGCGGTGCGGTGATCCGTCCGGGCCGCGCGGGCGCTTCCCGTGCGGCCCGGACGCGGGCACGGTCAGCCGAGAGCGGGATTCCCGAGGTCCAGCGCCAGCCGGTTTCCCCAGTCGTTGGTGAACACGGCGTTCGTGCCCTCGTAACGCCCCCCCGACGAACGGGTTGGAGTGGAACATCACGGCGACCCACCGCAGCGAGCGGCCGGCGTCGAGACGGGCGAGGTGGCCGATGTTGCCCATCCCGCCGCCACCACCGGACAGCCACCCCGTTCCGTCCGGCAGGGGGCTCTCGAAACAGGTGTCGGCCTGGTCGAAGCCGTACTCCTCGATGGCACGGGCCACGTCCAACGGCCCTCCGACATGGAACGGAATCGGCTGCCCGGCATCACGGTGGTACGCCCCCGGGCCTTCGACATGCAGTTCCGAGCCGATGTCGTCCGGACGGTACAGCCCGTCGCGACCCGGCATGTCCCCGGCGCGCCAGAGCTCCTCGACCCATCCCATGGCCCGTCCTCCATCCCCTCGTCAGGGCTGTGATGTGCTGCCCCCATGACCATCACCGTAACCACCTGGCACCTCGAACAGACCGCCCACGGCGACCTCGCCCCGGCCGCTGCTCCCCCGGCGGAGCAGCGGGTGGAGATCGTCCGTGCGGAGGTGGCGTCGCCTGAATTCAGCCGGTTCCTGTACGCGTCCGTGGGTGGGGACATCGCGTGGACGGACCGGCTGGGGTGGTCGTCCGCACGGTGGCGGGAGTTCCTGGAACGGCCCGGTGTGGAGACCTGGGTGGCGTACGAGCGGGGGACGCCGGCCGGGTACATCGAGCTGGACGCGCAGCCCGAAGGGGTCGTGGAAATCAGCTATTTCGGGCTGCTGCCGGCGTTCCGCGGCCGCCGCATAGGGGGGCACCTGCTGGCGTACGGGACCGCGCGCGCCTGGGACCTGGCCGAGCGGTGGCCGGAGCAGGCGAAGACCCGGCGGGTGTGGGTGCACACGTGCAGCCAGGACGGTCCGCATGCGCTGGACAACTACCGGCGGCGCGGTTTCCGAGTGTGCGCGACCGAGGTGACCGAGGAGCCGGAGGCGCCCGCTCCGGGCGCCTGGCCGGGCGCCTGAGCGGAGGCCCGGCTTCCCGCCGGGAAAGGGGAGGGCGGGGGCGCAAAGACCCGTCCTTCCGCAAGCGTGGCCGGCATCACATCGTCTCAATGAGCGGGACACTCTTGTCCATATTCCGGATAGTGGTGGACTGGCTCAAGAGCGCCATGACACGCTTCCGTCATGTCTACAGCTGGAATTGCCTTGGTGAGTCGGCGGCACGTCGACCTCGGCCGCATGTCCAGCGCCATCTGTCCGGCGGGCTGACAGTCTCAGCAACGTCATCTTTGTCGCCGTCCCCACCGTTGCGGACGCGCGGGCACCCCTGATCCGACCTGCCCCGGACCCCTTGCGCCCAGTACCTCGCGCCATTCCGCGCCGAGGTGCGTCTTCGCAGGTCACGGTGGAGTTTCCGCTGCCCGCCCCCGCCCTCACCGAGCCGCCCAGAAGGACATACCGCCATGGCCGCCACCCCCGAACGAACCGGTTCCGCCACGACCCGCCGCAAGGCCGGACGCCACCGCGGTGAGGGCCAGTGGGCCGTGGGCCACTTCACCCCGCTGAACGGCAACGAGCAGTTCAAGAAGGACGACGACGGTCTCAATGTGCGGACACGCATTGAGACGATCTACGCCAAGCGCGGTTTCGACTCGATCGACCCCAGCGACCTGCGCGGCCGGATGCGCTGGTGGGGCCTGTACACCCAGCGCAAGCCCGGCATCGACGGCGGCAAGACCGCGGTCCTGGAGCCGGAGGAGCTGGACGACAAGCACTTCATGCTGCGGGTCCGGGTCGACGGCGGACGGCTGAGCGTCGCGCAGCTGCGGGCCATCGGTGAGGTCTCCCAGGAGTACGCGCGCGGCACCGCCGACATCACCGACCGGCAGAACATCCAGCTGCACTGGATCCGCATCGAGGACGTCCCGGCGATCTGGGAGAAGCTGGAGTCCGTCGGGCTGTCGACGACCGAGGCGTGCGGCGACTGCCCGCGTGTCATCATCGGCTCGCCGGTCGCCGGCATCGCGGCCGACGAGATCATCGACGGTTCGTCCGCGATCGCGGAGATCGAGCGGCGCTTCATCGGCAGCAAGGAATTCTCCAACCTGCCGCGGAAGTTCAAGACGGCGGTCTCCGGCTCGCCGGTGCAGGACGTGGTCCACGAGATCAACGACGTCGCGTTCGTGGGCGTCGAGCACCCCGAGTACGGGCCCGGCTTCGACCTGTGGGTGGGCGGCGGCCTGTCCACCAATCCGCGGCTCGGCGAACGCCTCGGCGCGTGGGTGCCGTTGGCGGACGTACCCGAGGCGTGGGCCGGCGTCGTGGGGATCTTCCGGGACTACGGCTACCGACGGCTGCGCAACCGCGCCCGGCTGAAGTTCCTGATGGCGGACTGGGGCCCGGAGAAGTTCCGTGAGGTGCTGGAGAACGAGTACCTGAAGCGGAAGCTGGCCGACGGCCCGGCGCCCGCCGAGCCCAGCTCGCGCTGGCGCGACCACGTGGGTGTGCACCGCCAGAAGGACGGCCGGTTCTACGTGGGCTTCGCGCCGCGCGTCGGCCGGGTGGACGGCGCCACCCTCGTCAAGATCGCCGAACTGGCCGCGGCGCACGGCTCGGACCGGCTGAACACCACCGTCGAGCAGAAGATGATCATCCTCGACGTGACCGAGGACCAGGTCGAGCCGCTGATCGCGGGGCTGGAGGCACTGGACTTCCAGGTCCGGCCGTCGCCCTTCCGGCGCGGCACGATGGCCTGCACCGGCATCGAGTTCTGCAAGCTGGCGATCGTCGAGACCAAGGCGCGCGGCGCCTCGCTCATCGACGAACTGGAGCGCCGGATGCCGGACTTCGAGGAGCCGGTCAGCATCAACATCAACGGCTGCCCGAACGCCTGCGCCCGCATCCAGACCGCGGACATCGGCCTCAAGGGCCAGCTGATGCTGGACGCCGACGGCAACCAGGTCGAGGGCTACCAGGTGCACCTGGGCGGCGCGCTCGGCCTCCAGGCGGGCTTCGGCCGCAAGGTCCGCGGCCTGAAGGTCACGGCCGACGAACTGCCCGACTACGTCGAGCGGGTGCTGACCAGGTTCCAGGAGCAGCGCGAGGACGGCGAGCGGTTCGCCACCTGGGCCGCCCGCGCCGAAGAGGGTGCGTTGAAGTGAGCGGGCGGGCCGCGCCGTTCTACTGCCCGTACTGCGGGGACGAGGACCTGCGCCCCTCCGAGGAGGGGCACGGCTCGTGGGAATGCGGGGCGTGCAACCGCGCGTTCCGGCTCTCGTTCCTCGGACTGCTGGCCAAGGGTGTCACCGCCCCGGCCGGGCAGCACGACAACCGCCAAGGGGGCAGCAGCATATGACGACGACTCAGCACCGTACGGAGACCGAACTGGCCGCGCTCGCCGAGCGGGCGGGCCGCGACCTGGAGGACGCCTCCCCGCTGGAGATCCTCACCTGGGCCGCCGGCACCTTCGGCAAGCGCTTCTGCGTCACCTCTTCCATGGAGGACGCGGTCGTCGCCCACCTGGCGTCGCGCGCCTTCCCCGGCGTCGACGTGGTCTTCCTCGACACCGGCTACCACTTCCCCGAGACCCTCGGCACCCGGGACGCGGTGGCCGAGGTGATGGACGTCAACGTCATCACCCTCACCCCGCGGCGGACGGTGGCCGAGCAGGACGCCGAGCACGGGCCGAAGCTGCACGACCGCGACCCCGACCTGTGCTGCGCGCTGCGCAAGGTCCAGCCCCTCGAAGAGGGCCTGGCCGGGTACGACGCCTGGGCGACCGGACTGCGCCGCGACGAGTCGCCGACCCGCGCCGGCACCCCGGTCGTGGGCTGGGACGCACGGCGCCGCAAGGTGAAGGTCTCGCCGATAGCGCGCTGGACACAGCAGGACGTGGACGCGTACGTCACCGAGCACGGCGTGCTCACCAACCCGCTGCTGCTCGACGGTTACGCCTCGGTGGGCTGCGCGCCCTGCACCCGCCGGGTGCAGGCGGGCGAGGACGCGCGGGCCGGCCGCTGGGCCGGCAGCAACAAGACCGAATGCGGGCTGCACGGATGAGCGGCTCCACGATGTCCGGCCGTCAGGCGCCGGACGACAGGACGACCCAGGACCTTCGGGAGCGAAAGATGACGGGCGCCACGGTGTGGCTGACCGGACTGCCCAGCGCCGGCAAGACCACGATCGCGTACGCGCTGGCGGAGCGGCTGCGGGGTGAGGGCCACCGCGTCGAGGTGCTGGACGGCGACGAGATCCGCGAGTTCCTCTCGGCGGGGCTCGGGTTCAGCCGGGCGGACCGGGACACCAACGTCCAGCGCATCGGCTTCGTCGCCGAGCTGCTGGCGAGCAACGGCGTCAAGGCGCTGGTGCCGGTGATCGCGCCGTACGCGGACTCGCGGGAGGCGGTGCGCAAGCGCCATCAGCGCGAGGGCACGCCGTACCTGGAGGTGCATGTGGCCACGCCCGTCGAGGTGTGCTCCGAGCGGGACGTGAAGGGCCTGTACGCGAAGCAGGCGGCCGGTGAGCTCTCCGGGCTGACCGGCGTCGACGACCCGTACGAGGCGCCCGAGGCGCCCGACCTGCGCATCGCGTCGCACACCCAGACCGTGCAGGAGTCCGCGGCGGCGCTGTACGCGCTGCTCACCGAGAGGGGACTGGCATGACGACCGCCACTGCCGTGAGCGAGAGCGCCCGAAACGCCGGAGACGCCGACAACCCGTACGCGCTGAGCCACCTGGACGCGCTGGAGTCCGAGGCGGTGCACATCTTCCGCGAGGTGGCGGGCGAGTTCGAGCGGCCGGTGATCCTCTTCTCCGGCGGCAAGGACTCGATCCTGATGCTGCACCTGGCGCTGAAGGCGTTCGCGCCCGCACCGGTGCCGTTCGCGCTGCTGCACGTCGACACCGGCCACAACTTCCCCGAGGTGCTGGAGTACCGCGACCGCACGGTGGCCCGGCACGGGCTGCGGCTGCACGTCGCCTCCGTACAGGACTTCATCGACCGCGGCGAACTGCGCGAGCGCCCGGACGGCACCCGCAACCCGCTGCAGACCGTTCCGCTGCTGCACGCCATCGAGTCGAACCGTTTCGACGCGGTGTTCGGCGGCGGGCGCCGGGACGAGGAGAAGGCCCGCGCCAAGGAGCGGGTGTTCTCGCTGCGCGACGAGTTCGGCGGCTGGGACCCGCGCCGCCAGCGCCCCGAGCTGTGGCAGCTCTACAACGGCCGGCACTCCCCCGGCGAGCACGTCCGGGTCTTCCCGCTGTCGAACTGGACCGAGCTGGACGTGTGGCAGTACATCGCCCGCGAGAAGATCGAACTGCCCGCCATCTACTACGCGCACGAGCGCGAGGTCTTCGCCCGCAGCGGCATGTGGCTGGCCCCGGGCGAGTGGGGCGGCCCCAAGGACGGCGAGCGGACCGAGACGCGGCGGGTGCGCTACCGCACCGTCGGTGACATGTCCTGCACCGGCGCCGTCGACTCCGACGCGGTCACCATCGAGGCCGTCATCGCGGAGATCGCCGCCTCCCGGCTCACCGAGCGGGGCGCCACCCGGGCCGACGACAAGCTGTCGGAGGCCGCCATGGAGGACCGTAAGCGCGAGGGGTATTTCTAATCATGAGCACGATTGTCGATCCGGTCGACCCGGTCGATGCGACCGGTACGGCGGCCACCTCGCTGCTGCGCTTCGCCACCGCCGGTTCGGTGGACGACGGCAAGTCCACCCTGGTCGGGCGGTTGCTGCACGATTCGAAGTCGGTGCTGGCCGACCAGCTCGAAGCCGTCGAGCGGGCGTCGCTGGGCCGCGGCCAGGAGGCCCCGGACCTGGCTCTGCTGACCGACGGGCTGCGCGCCGAGCGGGAGCAGGGCATCACCATCGATGTCGCGTACCGCTACTTCGCCACGCCCCGGCGGCGGTTCATCCTCGCCGACACCCCGGGGCATGTGCAGTACACCCGCAACATGGTCACCGGCGCCTCCACCGCCGAGCTGGCCGTGGTGCTGGTCGACGCCCGCAACGGCGTCGTCGAGCAGACCCGTCGGCACGCCGCCGTCGCCGCGCTGCTGCGCGTCCCGCACGTCGTCCTGGCCGTCAACAAGATGGACCTGGTGGACTACGCGGAGCCGGTCTTCGCCGCGATCGCCGAGGAGTTCACCACGTACGCCGCCTCACTGGGCGTACCGGAGATCACCGCGATCCCGATCTCGGCGCTGGCGGGCGACAACGTCGTGAGCCCGTCCACGAACATGGACTGGTACGGCGGCCCGACCGTGCTGGAGCACCTGGAGACCGTGCCGGTCGTGGCCGACCCGTCCGAGGACCCGGCGCGCTTCCCGGTGCAGTACGTCATCCGCCCGCAGACCCCCGACCTGCCCGACTACCGCGGCTACGCGGGGCAGATCGCCTCCGGTGTGCTGCGCGTCGGCGACGCGGTGACCGTGCTGCCGTCGGGCCGTACGAGCACCGTCGAGGCGCTGGACGTGCTGGGCCAGGCGGTGGACGTGGCCTGGGCGCCGCAGTCGGTGACCGTACGGCTCGCCGACGACCTGGACATCTCCCGCGGCGACCTGATCGCCCCGGCCGCCACCCCGCCGGCCACCACGCAGGACGTCGAGGCGACCGTCTGCCACGTCGCCGACCGGCCGCTGAAGACCGGCCAGCGGGTGCTGCTCAAGCACACCACCCGTACGGTCAAGGCGATCGTCAAGGACATCCCGTCCCGGCTGACGCTCGACGACCTCTCCCAGCACCCGGCGCCCGGCGAGCTGGCCGCCAACGACATCGGGCGGGTCGTCCTGCGCACCGCCGAGCCGCTGGCGCTGGACCCGTACGCCGACTCCCGGCGTACCGGATCGTTCCTGCTCATCGACCCGGCGGACGGCACCACGCTGACCGCGGGGATGGCCGGGTCCGCGTTCGCCGAGGCGGCCGAGGCCGCGGCGGCCGCCGCGGACGACGACGCGGAATGGGACTTCTGACATGAGCGCTCCCCTGCCCCTCGACGCCGTCACGACCTTCGCGGACGCCTTCTCGACGTTTGCGAAGGAAGGCGGCCGGATCGGCAGTGGCGCCCTGGGCAGCGGCCAGGGCGGCGTCGGGCGATGTGTGTGCCGATGACGTACCGCCACGTATCCCCCACGCCCCCCTTCCGAAGATCCACCGCTCTGCCGGGCCCGCCGTAGGCGCTCGCCGCCCGGCCCTCCGAGAGGACCCCTCCCGTGCCTGCCGTACGCCACCGCCTCCTGGCGGCCCTCGCCGTCGTCCCCCTGCTGACCGGCGCACTGGGCGCGTGCGGATACGGCTCCCGCGCCAAGCAGGACGGGCCGGGCGCGGTCGCGGCGAAGGGCCCGAAGACCGACGGGCTCGACCGGGTCAAGGTCGGCTACTTCGCCAACACCACGCACGCGACCGCGCTGGTCGGCGACCAGAAGGGCTTCTTCCAGAAGGAGCTGGGCGGTACGAAGTTCGCGCCGTCGGTGTTCAACGCGGGCCCGGCGGAGATCGAGGCGCTGAACTCCGGCGCCATCGACATCGGCTGGATCGGCCCGTCCCCCGCCATCAACGGCTGGACCACCTCCCAGGGCAAGAGCCTGAAGATCATCTCGGGTTCGGCGTCCGGCGGCGTCTCGCTCGTCGTCGACCCCAAGAAGATCAAGAGCCTGGACGACCTCAAGGGCAAGACGATCGCCACCCCGCAGCTGGGCAACACCCAGGACGTGGCGCTCCTCAACTACCTGGCCGAGAAGGGCTACCAGGTCGACGCCACCACCGGCAAGGGCGACGTGACCGTCCAGCGCACCGAGAACAAGGTCGCCCCGGTCGCCTTCCGGCAGGGCAGCATCGACGCCGCGTGGGTGCCGGAGCCAACCGCCTCCAAGCTGGTCGCCGAGGGCGGCAAGGTGCTGCTGGACGAGAAGAAGCTGTGGAAGGACGGCAAGTTCGTCATCACGAACGTGATCGTCTCGCAGAAGTTCCTCAAGGAGCACCCGAAGGCCGTCGAGGCGGTGCTGCGCGGCTCGGTGCGGACCAACACGTACATCAGGACCCACCCGGCCGAGGCCAAGCAGGCACTCAACGACAAGCTGGCCGCCACGGCCGGCAAGGCGCTGCCGCCCGACGTCATCGACCCGGCGTTCCGCAACACCGACGTCACCGACGACCCGCTGGCCGCCACCCTCCGGCAGGAGGCGGACCACGCGGTCCGGGCCGGCCTGCTGAAGAAGCCCGCGCTCAAGGGCATCTACGACCTCACGCTGCTCAACAAGGTGCTCAAGGCCGAGGGCAAGCCGGCGGTCGACGACGCCGGACTCGGCAGCGAATAGTCCCGCCGCACCGCACTCCCAGGAGGTGACACCGATGACGACCACCACGCTCAGCAAGCCCGGCAGCCGGCCGTCCGCCACGGCGGACCCGGGCGCCGCCGCTGCCTACGCCGCTCGCATCGACCATGTCTCGAAGTCGTTCGGCCGCCCCGGCGCGCAGCAGCACGTGCTGGACGACATCAGCATCGATGTCGCACCGGGCGAATTCGTGTGCCTGCTGGGGGCGTCGGGCTGCGGCAAGTCGACGCTGCTCAACCTCGTCGCCGGACTCGACGGGCCCTCGGCGGGCAGCATCGAGACACCCGGCGGCCGCCCTGCCCTGATGTTCCAGGAGCACGCGCTGTTCCCGTGGCTCACCGCGGGCCGCAACATCGAACTGGCACTGCGGCTGCGCGGGGTGCCGCGCGCCGAGCGCCGGGACGAGGCCGAGCGGCTGCTGGAGCTCGTACGGCTCAAGGGCGCGTACGGCAAGCGGGTGCACGAGCTGTCCGGCGGTATGCGGCAACGCGTCGCGATGGCCCGCGCGCTCGCCCAGGACAGTCAGCTCCTCCTCATGGACGAGCCGTTCGCGGCGCTCGACGCCATCACGCGGGACGTGCTGCACGACGAGCTGACCCGCATCTGGCGGGACGCCAATGACAACGCCTCCGGCAGCGGCGGCCTGTCCGTCCTGTTCGTCACCCACAACGTCCGGGAAGCGGTGCGGCTCGCCGAGCGGGTGGTGCTGCTGTCCTCCCGGCCCGGCCGGATCGCCCGCGAGTGGACCGTGGCCATCCCGCACCCGCGGCGCATCGAGGACGCGGCGGTCGCCGACCTTTCCGTAGAGATCACCGAACAGCTCCGTGGGGAGATCCGCCGCCATGGCCAGCACTGAGACCGGCACCGCCGACACGGCCGACGGGACCGCCACCGCCGAGGCGCCCGCAGCCGCGAAGCCGGACGGCGCCTCCGGCGACCTCGCCGGGCTGGAAGCCGGCCTGGACGCCCTGGACACCACGGTCTCCGACCGCCAGCCCTGGCTGCGGACGCTGGTCTCCAAGGCCGTGCCGCCGATCGTCGCCGTCGCCCTCGTCCTCGGCCTGTGGCAGCTCGCCTACCACTTCGAGCTGAAGGACCACTACCTGCTGCCCAGCCCGGTCGACGTGGCCCGGTCGCTCCAGGACAAGTGGCTCGAAGGGACCCTGCTCGACTACGTGTGGACGAGCGTGTCACGCGGCGCGCTCGGCTTCCTGGCCTCGGTGGCGATCGGCACGCCGCTGGGTCTGATCGTCGCCCGGGTCAAACCGGTACGCGCCGCGATCGGCCCCATCCTCAGCGGCCTCCAGTCGCTGCCGTCGGTGGCCTGGGTGCCCGCCGCGATCATCTGGTTCGGCTTGAGCGACGCCACGATCTACACGGTCGTCCTGCTCGGCGCCGTCCCCTCCATCGCCAACGGCCTGGTCGCCGGCGTCGACCAGATCTCCCCCCTCTACCTCCGCGCCGGCCGGACGATCGGCGCGCGCGGCCTGACCGGCGTACGGCACGTCCTGCTGCCCGCCGCGCTGCCCGGCTACCTCGCCGGACTCAAGCAGGGCTGGGCCTTCTCCTGGCGCTCGCTGATGGCCGCCGAACTCATCGTCAACGCCGCCGACCTGGGCACCGGCCTCGGCCAGCTCCTCGAACAGGGCCGCGAACTCCAGGACATGTCCTGGGTGCTCTCCGCCATCCTCCTCATCCTCATCGTCGGCATCGGCATCGAACTGCTGATCTTCGCGCCGCTCGAACGCCGGGTGCTGCGCAGCCGCGGCCTGCTGGTGAAGAGCTGACCCATGGACGCACGACCGGCCCTCCTCGTCATCGCCCACGGCAGCCGCGATCCCCGGCACGCCGCGACCGTCACCGCGCTCCGCGCGCGAGTCCGGGCGCAGCGGCCCGGCCTGCGCGTCGAGGTGGCCTTCCTCGACTTCAACGCGCCGGGCGTGCCACGGGCACTGGAGCGGCTGGCGGCGGACGGCGTACGGGAGGTGGTGGCCCTGCCGCTGCTGCTCACCCGCGCCTTCCACGCCAAGACGGACATCCCGGCCGTGCTGCGGGAGGCCGGCGCACGGCTGCCCCGCCTCACGGTGCACCAAGCCGATGTCCTCGGCCCCTCTCCCCTGCTCACCGCCGCCCTGGAACGGCGGCTGTACGAAGCCGGGCTGCGGCCCGGCGACCGGCGCTCGACCGGGGTCGTCCTGGCCTCGGCGGGCTCCTCCGACCCGGAGGCGATCGCAGTGATCGCTGAAATCGCGCGGGAGTGGCGGCGTACCACCGGTTGGTACTCCGTGCGGCCTGCGTTCGCCTCCGCTTCCCTCCCCCGCACGGCCGACGCCGTACGGGCCCTGCGGGCCGAGGGCGCCGAACGGGTGGCGGTGGCGCCGTACGTCCTCGCCCCCGGCCGCCTCCCGGACCGCATCGCACACGGCGCCGAGGAGGCGGGCGCCGATGTGCTGGCCGATGTGCTGGGGCCGGCGCCGGAGGTGGCGCGGCTGCTGGTGCGGCGGTACGAGGGGGCGCTGGGGCGGGAGACCCCGGCGTTGGTGGCGTGACCGGCGGGGCCGCCACCGAGCACCGTTGTCAGGGGGCATGGCCGGGTACCCCGCGGTACAGAAGCAGGCGGTCACGGTCGCGGGTCCGCAGCCGCCCCAGGATCGGTAGTGCTGGGGGAGTTCATGCCGCTCCCGAATGAATCGTCTTCCGCCACCTCGGCCCACACCCGTTTCCTCACCGCATTACGTCAACGCCCCAGCCGTCCGACATTGCCTCCACAAGCTGCAAGCCCCGCCCGCCCGGACTGTCGGAGGTGACGGTTTTGCGGTACGGGTGGCCTCGGTCCTTGTCCGTGACGGCAACCAGTACGCGGCGTTGTGCGGCGCGGGACACCGTGACGCGGATGCAGGAGCCGCGGGCATGGCGGACGGCGTTGGCGATCAGTTCGGATACGACGAGAGTCGCGTTCTCGGCGAGATCGGTCAGATGCCAGATGTCCAGTGCGTTGCGCACCAGGCGGCGCGCCACGGCTGCCGACTCCGGCGTGCGCGGAAGGGACCTGGAGTACGTCGGCACCTCGGGAGCCGAGAGGGTGGTGAGCGCGCGCGCTTCAGACATGGCCGTCCTCGTTCTGCTGTTGAGCCGCGGCCTGTCGGCCAGCGGTGACCAGACGCGTCACGGCTTCGGGTGAGCACAGCAGCCCCGGGCCGTCGAGGGGAACAGACCAGTACGCGCCGCAGTGGAGTGTGGGTTCGGTGAGGTGCGCAGCGGGCACGCCCAGGAAGGCGTTCGTCCCAAGGCATTCGGCTTCCGGCAGGCGCCAACTGCGGGCAGTGCTCGCGGGCGTGAGAGCGAAGTAGCGACGCGACCGTGCGTCGAAGAACACCGGGCCGCCCGCCAGAGCCTCGGTGAGGGATATCGCGACGCCCTGATGATCCTGCTCGTCCCTGCCGACTGCGTCGTGCACGAGTGCGGCCGGCAAGCGGATAGCGGCGAAGAGACTGCCGCAGCGCAGGAGCGCCAGGCCGGACGTCGACCACTCGTGCCGCGCCTGCCGGACGTCCGGTGCTGCGGCGAGGAGCCAGTGCCCTGCCGCGAGCCACCGTTCGGCACGAGAGGTGACCATGCGCGTTGCCTGAGTCCGTCTTGTGCTTCGCACGCTCCGCGCTCCCCTCGATTGCTCTCTCGCTGCAAGCCAACTGCAGGGGCATTCGGGCGGCCGGACCTCCGCCCGGACGTTCACCCGGACTTTCCGTGGTGGCCGGACTTTCCGGGGCGACCGGTCTTCCTGTGCGTGCCTGCGGCGCTACGGTCGGTGCACGACCGGCTCACCGGAGGTGCAGCATGGACCCGACGCCCTTCGAGTACGCGTGCATGGCGCGCGGGTGGCAGAAACCTGCCGATTTTCTGCCGGCGTTCGCAAGGGCCGCGCATCTTCTGCACGAGCCCGTCACGGTCACGGACCGGCAGTTCCGTCGCTGGCGACAGCCGGCGCCGCCGGCACCTCGCTTGCACGCCTGGCGCGTGCTGCACGCCATGTTCGGTGTAGACCCCAGCAAGTTGGGTTTCCCCGGGCCCCCACCTGGTACCACCGTAGGAAGAGCAGCGTTGTCGGCACAGGAGGATTCGGGCGTGGACCGACGGGCGTTCATCACTGATTCCATAAGCGTCACCGCTGCCGCGAAGCTGCCACCCATGTCACGGACGCCCGTCGCCGGACAGCAAGGCGCTATCGGAACCTCCCATCTGCTCGAACTCACCGAAGGGCTGCGGTCCCTCTACCACCTGGACGCGCGTGGCTCTACTACGACGCCGACGACCAGGACACCGCCCGCCGCTACTGGGGCGAGGCCCTGACGCAAGCCACCATGCTCCGGGATCCCAGCCTCGGAATCCTCGTGCTGGCGTCCCTGAGCATGCAGGCCAGCCATGAGGGCCGACCGCGGGACGGGTACGACTTGGCCCGAGCCGCGCAGGAGCGGGCGAAGCCGTTGGGCTCGCCGGTGCTCCAGTCCCTCCCCGCCGTCCGCGAAGCCCGCGCCCTCTCCCTCATGAGGGATGGCAGGGCGGCCGGCCGGCGGCTTGCCGAGTCGATGCGGCTGATCGAGCGAGGCAGCCGCGATCGCCCGGCCCCGGAGTGGGCGGCTTTCCACGGGCAAGCCGAACTGGACTACGCGCAAGGGCTGCTGTACTCGGAGACCGGCCACCACCACGCCGCGGTCGGGTTTCTCCGTGCCGCACTCGCGCATCAGGACCGCATCTACGGCCGCAACCGCGCACTGTACCGGCTCACGCTCAGCCGCGGCCTGGCCAAATCCGGTGAAACCGATGAGAGCGCGGCGCAGGCTGTCGAAAGCCTGGACCATCTCACAGAGGTCGAGTCGGGCCGGGTACTGCGGCGTGTGAAAGAGGTGGCCGGGATCTTGGGCGCGGTGGACGCCGCCTGCGCCCGTGACGCAGCGGATCAACTATCCGGGTACGTCCATGCGAGGGGAGCGGCATGATGCCGACGTTCCACCGGTACGAGGGCCGAGATGCCGCACAGCAGCTCGACGTCCTCCTCGCCGCGTACGAGGAGGTGTACGCGGAGCCGCCGTACTGCGAGACGCCACGGGACGTGCGGGATTTCATCGAGCACTACCAGGTGCAGGTGCGGCGCCCGGGGATGCGACTGGTACTCGCCCACGACGAGGGCGAGGTGGTGGGGTTCACCTTCGGGTACCTTCTGGCCGCCGACACACGCTGGTGGCAGAACCTTCGGGAAACTCTGCCCGAAGTCTTCACGCGGGAGGATGGCCACCGCACGTATGTGATCATCGAGCTGGCCGCCCGGAGGGCGTGGCGGCGCCGAGGCATCGCCGCCGGCCTGCACGCCGAGCCCCTGGACGGCCTCGACGCCGAACGGGTCACCCTGACCGTCCGGCCCGAGCCGGAAGCGGCCCCGGCCCAGGCCGCATACGCGGCATGGGGGTATCGCATGGTCGGCGTCTCACATCCGTGGGAGGACGCCCCGAACTACAACGCCATGATCCGGGAGCTACCGTGGCCCGGAAATCCGTCGGAGCTCAGGGGCGCGGCGGCTGCGGCGCATACGTTGTCGCCGTCGCACGATGTCATCGGCGCGGCGGCAAGCGATGCAACTCCACCTCCGTGAACCGCCCCTCCCCCACCGCCGCCGTCATGTACGTGCAATACGGCTGCCGTCGTCGATCAGTCGGCGAGCCCGGGTTGAGCAGGCGCAGGCGGCCGTCCTCCGTTGTGGTGTCCCACGGGATGTGGCTGTGGCCGAAGACGAGGACGTCCAGGTCCGGGTACTGGGCGGCGCAGCGGCGTTCGCGGCCCAGCTTCTGGCCGGTCTCGTGGACCACGCCCCAGCGCAGACCGCCGAGTTCGGCGTACGCCACTTCCGGCAGGCGGGCGCGGAGGTCCGGGCCGTCGTTGTTGCCGTACACGCCGAGGAGCCTGCGGGAGCGGTCCTCCAGCAGGTCCAGGGTGGCGGTGTCCACCCAGTCCCCGGCGTGCACGACCACGTCGGCGCGCGCCACCTGTTCCAGCAGCTCCGGCGGCAGGGCCTTGGCGCGTTTGGGTAGGTGGGTGTCGGACGTCAGCAGCAGGCGCACGGGCCGACCGTAACCTCTCTCACAGGCAGTCGCGCGGCAGTGTCTCGTTCCAGGTGCGGGAGAAGACGCGGCGGTCGTTCTCGTAGCCGTCCAGGGTGGCGTCGATGATGAACTCCTTTTCGGAGCACCGCAGTTTCTGGTGGGTGACCACCCGTACGTCCCAGTCGCCGCGCCGGAAGCGCATGGTCCAGAGGGTCTCTCCGGCGGCCGAGGTGAAGTCGTCGGCGACGGTGGTGTACCGCTCGTAGGCGCGCCGGCCGACCTCCATGCCGGTGTCCTCCAGGCGTGCCAGCCCGCGGTCCTTGACGATCTCCAGCTCGGAGGTGTAGCCGACCAGGTCGCGCTTGACGTCCCAGCGTTCCTCCGGCGGGGTGAGCTGGGTGGTGGCGAGCGGGCAGGTGCCCTCCGGTTCGCCGAACGGGCGCGGGGGCAGCCGGTCCGGTTCGGTGGTGGGCCGCACCGGCAGGGTCAGGGTGCTGGTGCCCTCGTGGACGGTGAGCATGGCGGGCCGGGGCGGCGGCCAGGCCAGCGGCCAGTACGAGGTGGACAGCGACAGCCGGATGCGGTGGCCGGGCGGGAAGGCCTGGGCGACACCGTTGAGCTGGATGATGGCACGGTAGCGCTGTCCGGGCTCCAGGGGCTGCGGTTCGCCGACCGTCTCGTGGTGGGCGAGGTTGAGCACGCCGTAGGTGACGCGGGTGGCCCGGCCGTCGGGGGCCACGTCGGTGAGGCGGGCGGCGACCATGGCGACCGGTTCGCTGACCGACAGGTCCAGTTCGACGGTGGGTGAGCCGAGGATCTCGACGCGTTCGGTGAGCCGGTCGCTGTCGAAGACCAGCGAGCCGCCGTCCTCCTCGCGCTGGTCGTACGGCAGGTCCGGCGGCGCGTTGTAGGACGCCCACTTGCCGGCGAACTGGCCGACGGACAGCGGCGACTGCACGGTCAGCACACCGCAGCCCCGGTCACCGCACTCCTCGCCGTCGGCGCCGATGCGGTGCCGGAAGAGCGGGCGGGCGACGGAGCGGATGTGCGGCGAGGGCCAGTCCGGCTCGCCGACCCAGCGTCCCGGCCGGGTCTCGTAGGAGGTGGAAGGGGGCACGCTGTCCTGCATCCACGCGCTGAGCATCGGGCCGTCCATGACGCCGTTGTCGGCGCCCTTGAGCCAGTGGTCCCACCAGCGCACGACTTCCTGGAGGTAGCCGATGGCGGGCCCGGGTTCGCCCAGGTGGGGGAACTTGTGCGACCAGGGGCCGATCAGGCCCTTGCGCGGTACGTCGAGGTTGCCCAGCAGCCGCGTCACGGCGTTGGAGTAACCGTCGGCCCAGCCGCTGGAGGCGAGGACCGGGCAGCGTACGGAGCTGTAGTCCTCGCAGACCGAGGCGTGCCGCCAGTACGCGTCGCGGCGCTGGTGAGCCAGCCAGTTCAGGGCCCACGGCCGGGTGTTCTCCAGCCGTTCCCGCCACATCTCGCGCCATCGGCCGCCGACCACGGCCGGGTCGGGCGGGCAGGTGGCGTAGGCGAGCATGGTGCCCGCCTCGGCGAGGTTGTCGGAGAGCAGCTGGCCGCCCATGTAGTGCATGTCGTCGGCGTACCGGTCGTCGGTGAAGGACGCGATGACGATGGCGCGCAGGCTCTCGGGCTGCCGGGCGGCGACCTGGAGGGCCGCGAAGGCGCCCCAGGACAGGCCCATCATGCCGGTGTTGCCGTCGCACCAGGGCTGGTCGGCCAGCCAGGCGAGGATGTCCTCGGCGTCGGTCTGCTCCTGTTCCAGGTACTCGTCCTCCAGGACGCCCTCCGACTCGCCGGTGCCGCGCAGGTCGACGCGGACGCAGGCGTAGCCGTGGCCGGCGATGTAGGGGTGGTGGATCGAGTCGCGTACGGCGGTCAGGTCCCCTTTGCGGTACGGGATGTACTCCAGTACCGCCGGAACCGGTTCCTCGTCGGACGCCGTGGGGCGCCAGATGCGCGCCGACAGGCGGGTGCCGTCGGAGACGGGGATGGTGACATGGTCCTCCTCCGTCGTCGCGCAGGGCAGATTGCTGACGAAACGCATGGGGCGACCTTCTCCTTGCTGTCGTGCGGTCGGCGCGGCCGGGCGGACCGGTTCAGCCGTCCCCGTCGGCGGGTGCGGCCTTCTCGAAGGCCAGGTTCAGGGCCGCCACGCAGTGGTCGTACTTCTCGCGCAGCTCCTCTTCACTGTCGCCCCCGGTGACGACATGGGCCAGTTCGAAGCTGTAGCTGTCCTGCTGCTCCATGTCCGACAGGTGCTGGCCCGGCTCGGGAATCACGTGGATCCGCGTGCCCGGGATCCCGCGCTCGATGCGCTCGATCTCCTCCTGGGAGGGCACCTTGCAGGCGACGCCGTCGGCGAACCAGCGGTAGTACCACTTGGCGGCCGTCTTGTAGCGGCCCTCGCGGTGCGGCATGGCCGGGTCCTCGCCGAGGGCGAGGCGCAGCATGGCGTGGTGGTTGGGGGCGCCGTCGACGTACTGGAAGAGTTCGGCGTGCGACTGGGAGTGCCGGGGGTTGACCTCCAGCACGTTGATCACGTCGGTGTGCGGGTCGTAGAAGAACTCGATGCTGAACGTCGCCTCCCGCATGCCGATCTGCCGCATGACGCGGCGGGAGGTGTCGCGCAGCCGCTGCAGCACGGCCTCGGGGAGCGTCGAGGGGTACTGGTGGCGCAGGAAGGACGAGCTGCTGGGGTAGTCGATGGAGTCCAGGACGCCGTAGACCGTGACCTCGCCGTCGTGCGCGTACCCCTCGACGGCGACCTGGATGCCGGAGAGCGCCTCCTCCGCGAGGCAGACCCGGCCGCCGACGCCCGCCATCTCCTGGGGGAGGTCGAGGCGGTCGAGGATGTACTCGAAGGGCTCGCCGACGCGGCCGATGCCCCCGCGGATCTTGTCGACGGCGGCGCGGAACTCCGCCTCGTCCTTGACGCCGAAGGCCAGTTCCGAGGAGTACGCGAGGGCGGGCTTGAGCCACATGGGGAAACCGACGCCCTCGGGCGGGCTCGGAGGGTCCGCGTGGAGGTCGACCCGGCCGAAGCGCGGGTGGGTGTCGACTGCCTTCTCCTGCTCCAGCCGGCTCCAGTACTTGTGCTCGCACTTGACGACCGATTCGAGGGTGGTGCTGCGGGTGCCGTAGCGCTCGCTCAGGATCGGTACGAGGGTGCTCACCGGGAAGTCCCAGTAGCCGACGATGGCGTCGATGCTGCCGTCGAAGGAGTCCAGTACCTGCTGGGCCTTCTCCAGGAGGCCGGGTACGGACACCTCGCCGACCTGGAGTTCCTTGATGGTGAGCAGCGGGTGGAAGCGGTACCGGTCCGCGTCGGGGACGTCGTTCAGGGCGGGCAGGTTGGCCGCCTCCAGGCCGATCACAAAGATGTTCTTCTGACTCACCGGGGGATCCTCCTCGCCGCTTACTGTCCGGCGAGGCACGCGGGTACCCGCCGGGATCGCGGCAAACCCCGGGGAACTGTCCAGTCGGCGGCAAGAGGGCTGGTGGACGGCGTGGTGCGGCGGGGAGGCGGGGTGCCCCCGCACGGGAGAAGGCGCTCAAGGGCGCGCGCTACCCGGCGAGCGGTGCCCCGCGGGACCGGTGAAAGCCTCCGGGGGCCGGCGGGACACACCTCCCGCCGGCCCCCGGAGCGGCGCTCAGGCCACGGATCGGTAGTTCGCCGCCACGGCCGGGGCGGGAGACCGCGTCAGCCAGGTGATCCGCTCACGGGAGCGCAGCAAGGCGCCCGCGCCGATCGCCACGGCGATGATCAGACCGCCGGCCACCAGGGCGCCCCGGGCGCCGACCGCCTCCATCAGCAGGCCGAGCAGCGGCGGCGCCACCAGGCCCCACGCCGTGCTCGCACTGCGCCACACGCCCAGCACCCGGCCCCGCATGTTCGCTGGCGGGTCCGTCTGGAGCACCGTCGTACCGGCCGTGTCGGAGACCGACTCGACCACCGACATCGGCAGCACCAGCACGAGCAGGACGATCAGCGACGGCGACAGCCCGGCGAAGACCTGGAGCAGCGCACCGGCCGCGGCCAGCGCGCCGACCAGCTTGACCGAGGGGTTGCGCAGCCGGGCGGCGAGGATCGCGCCGACGATGCCGCCCGCCGCCAGGACCGAGGAGACGGTGCCGAACGCTCCGGCGCCCGCCGCCAGCGGACCAGTGACCAGGACGGCCAGGGTCAGCTGGTAGTTACGGCCGAAGATCGCGCTCAGCCCGGTGATGGCGGCCAGCGCGACCAGGCGCGGCCGGCGCATGAAGAACGCCAGCCCGTCCCGGGCCCGGTCACCGATCTCCTCCTCCGGCGCCCCCACGGCCTCCACGGCCTTCTCGGTGGCCTGCGAGGACTTGGCCGGAGCGCGCAACGCCTCGCCGACCGGCCGCAGGAAGGGAATGACGGCCGCGACGAACAGGAAGGACACGCCGTTGGCCGCGTAGGCGGCGCCGGTGCCCAGGAAGCCGACGGCGACACCGGCCAGCCCCGTACCGCCGAGGCGTCCCACGCTGTGCACCAGCGAGCCGACCGCGATGGCGGAGGGCACGTCCTCCCGGCGGACGAGGTCGTTGCCGAGCAGGGCGGTGGCGGGGCCGTCGATCGTGGCGATCAGGCCGGTGACGGCGGCCAGCACCATCAGCAGCCCGTAGTTGAGCTGGCCGGTCGCGACCAGGGCCGCGGTCGTGAAGGCGACCAGGCCCAGTACGGCCTGGCTCAGCCCGGCGGTGAGCTTGCGCGGCCAGCGGTCGACGGCGGCGCCGCCGAACAGGCCCATGACCAGCCCGGGACCGGCCTGCACGGACAGTGACAGGCCGGTGGCCGCCGCGGACCCGGTGAGCTGCAGCACCAGCAGGTTCTGCACGGTGAGCTGCATCCAGGTGCCCGCGTTGGAGACCAGGTTGGCCACCGACCACCAGCGCATGCTGCGGTACCGCAGGGAGCGCCACGGCGCGTGGTCGCCGCCGTCGCCCTTGGCCTTGCGGCCCAGGAGGTACCGGAAGCCGCCGGCCCGCCGGCGCGTATTTTTCTCGGTTTCTACTGTTTCGGGGGTTTCCGGTGCGGGAATCGTTTCGTGGGAGTCCGCCTGCGCCGGGATACGGGCAGCGGAACGGACGGAAGAAGACGCAGAAGACACAGCGGCAGAAACTTCGTGAAGAGCCCAGCAGGCTCGGAGAGCGGCTCGGCGGGCACGGGGGCACGTCTGCGTGCGCGGCGTGGGCGCCGATTCGGTCGGAGTGCCGGCCTCTCCCGGTCCGTGGCGACGGACCCTTTCAGGCGCAGCAATGTCACATCTTCACAGACGGCTCCCGGCCGGGGGAACACCCCGCCGGGAGCCGGCTGCGCCGTGGACCTGCGCGAACCCCCTGGATCCCGTGTG
This sequence comes from Streptomyces sp. NPDC033221, assembly GCF_055577005.1. Taxonomy (NCBI): domain Bacteria; kingdom Bacillati; phylum Actinomycetota; class Actinomycetes; order Kitasatosporales; family Streptomycetaceae; genus Streptomyces; species Streptomyces sp. NPDC033221. Next base: position 84,933 of record NZ_JBVIQN010000020.1, read on the forward strand.
CCGCAAGGGTTCCAGGGGGTGGGTGGGGTTGCTCACAGGGGCGGCTCGGCGAGGCCGGGGACGCGGGGGAGGCCAGGGAGGCGGCAAGGTGTCCGGCCGGCGCGCATGCCGGGCCCACGCAAGTGCGCAAGCATCAGTCACTCTCCGTAGCCGACTGTGGGCTTTCCCGGTCGCGGCCCGCCCGCGCCCCCCGCACATTGGTGTGCAGCGGTGCGTACCGCGCAGGCGGGCCCGCGCCGCCCCCGTACCGCCCCGCGCCGGGGGCCCGGCGCCCGCGGGGCTCGCAGAACGTCTAGGAGGCCCCGTATGACCCCGGCCCGCCCCAGCCCGCGCGACCCACTGCTTCCCGCCGGACGGCCCCGCATCCTGGTGCTCAGGGCACTCGGCCTCGGGGACCTGCTGACGGCGGTGCCTGCCCTGCGCGCCCTGCGCACGGCTCATCCGCAGCATGAACTGGTGCTGGCGGCGCCCCGCCGTCTCGCCGCGGCCGCCGCGGCGACGGGCGTGGTCGACCGGCTGCTGCCCGCGGCGGCGCCCGCCCGCAACGTGCCGCACGCGATCGACTGGTCCGGGCCGCCGCCGGCCGTCGCCGTGGATCTGCACGGCAGCGGGCCCGCCAGCCACCTGCCGCTGCTGGCGCTGCGCCCGGCCCGGCTGTTCGCGTACGCGCATCCGGCCACGCCGCGGGTGGCGGGCCCGGTCTGGCGCGAGGACGAGCACGAGCGCAGCCGCTGGTGCCGCCTGCTGACCTGGTACGGCATTCCGGCGGACCCGGACGACCTGCGGATCGGGGCGCCGGCGGAGCTTTCGCCCGCGCCCGGTGCCGTCGTGGTGCACCCGGGCGCGGATGCCGGGGCGCGCCGCTGGCCGCCGGAACGGTTCGCCGCGGTGGCGCACGCCCTGCACCGCGCGGGGCGCCGGGTCGTGGTCACCGCGGGCGCCGGCGAGGGGCCGCTCGCCCGGCAGGTCGCCGCGCAGGCCGGGCTGCCGCCGTCGGCCGTTCTGGGCGGCGAGGCGGACGTGCCGTTCGCGACGCTGGCGGCGCTGGTCGCCCGGGCCCGCGCGGTGATCGTGGGTGACACCGGGCTCGCGCATCTCGCCAGCGCCCTCGGGACGCCGTCCGTCGTGCTCTTCGGTCCGGTCGCGCCCCGGCTGTGGGGCCCGCCGCGGGTGCCCCGGCACCGGGTGCTGTGGCACCCGGACCAGCTGGACCGGGCCCGCCCCGGGGACGCGCACGGTGAGCAGCCGGACGGGCGGCTGCTGCGCATCACCGCGGCCGAGGTGCTGATGGCCGTGGCGCGGCTGCCCGAGCCGGTCCGGAGGCCGGAGCGGAGGCCGGAGCGGCCGGTCGCCGCGCCGGTTTCGTGAGGGCGTACGGCGGCCGTCCGCCCCGGGTCCTGCTCACCGGCTGGTTCAGCTTCCTGCACGGCGAGGTGACGGCGGGCGACCTGCTCGCGGCGGAGGCGGTCCAGGACGCGCTGGGCGGCGCCGGGCTCGCATTCGACACGGCCTGGTCGCCGGTGTTCCGGCCGGGCAGGCTGCAGCTGGACGGCGCCGACCCCGCCCGCTACACGGACCTCGTCTTCGCCTGCGGCCCGGTGCACTCCCGCCCGCCGCCGGACGGCGGGCCGAGTCCGCTGCTCGCGCTGCACGACCGGTTCGCGGGCTGCCGCCGCGTCGCCGTCGGCGTGTCCGTACCCGATCCGGACGACCCGGCGGTGACCCGCTTCGACGACGTACTGGCCCGCGATGCCGCCGGGCAGCCGTCGGGGGCGCGGGACCTGAGCCTGTGGGGTCCGGCGCCGTCCGGTCTGCCGCTCGTCGGCGTCGTGCTGACCGGCGGGCAGCACGAGTACGGCGCCCGCCGCCGGCACACCGAGGTCGGCGACGTCCTGGCGGACTGGCTGGGCGGTGTCGAAGCGGCGCGCCTGCCGATGGACACCCGTCTCGACTCGCGGGACTGGCGGCTGCCCGCGACACCGGACGAACTGCACGCCGTACTGGCCCGGCTGGACGTCGTGGTGACCACCCGGCTGCACGGCATGGTCCTGGCGCTGCGGGCGGGCATCCCGGCGCTCGCCGTGGATCCCGTCGGGGGCGGCGCGAAGGTGAGTGCCCAGGCGGCGGCGCTGGGCTGGCCCGGCGTCCTGCGCTGCGAGCAGGTGTGCGCGGCCGAGTTGGACCGGCTGCTGGCCTGGTGTCTGTCGGCGCGGGGCCGGGCGCAGGCCGCGCGGCACACGGCGCGGCCTGCCGGTGGCGGGCTGCTCGACGGGCTGCTGCGGCGCCTGGCCCAGCCGTACGGGTGAGTGTGGGACGGCAGTTGTCCTCGTGGCGTGCCGGGGGTGGGCTCCGCGTCGTACGGGGCGTCCTGGGGTGTCGCGGAGGCGGCGGCGCGTGGGCGGTCGGCCGGACAGAAGGCCGCCACTATGGAGAGCTTTTCAGGATAATTGATGGCTTAGCAGGATGCAGCATCGCTTAGCGTGACGTTTTTCTTGAAGCGGGCGAGGCACCCGATTCTGGGCACACCCCTAGTCGAGGGAGTCCCATGAACGCTCTTTCCCGGAACTGGAAACACGCCGTGGTGACCGGCGGCGCGGGTTTCGTCGGTTCCCACCTGTGCACCGCGCTGCTGGCCCAGGGCGCCACCGTCACCTGCATCGACGACCTGAGCACCGGGGTGCCGGAGAACACCGCGCAGCTGCGGGGGATCCCCGGGTTCACGTTCGTGGAAGCCGATGTGACCGAGCCGTTCCGGATCGGCCTCGAAGTGGATCTCGTCCTGCACTTCGCCTCCCCCGCCTCCCCCGCCGATTACCTGCGGCTGCCGCTGCACACGCTGGACACCGGAAGCCTCGGGACGCGCAACGCGCTCGCCGTGGCCCGTGCGCACGGGGCGCGCTTCCTCCTCGCCTCGACCTCGGAGGTGTACGGCGATCCGCAGCAGCATCCGCAGAGCGAGACCTACTGGGGCAACGTCAACCCCGTCGGCCCCAGGAGCGTGTACGACGAGGCGAAACGTTTCGGGGAGGCGATGACCACGGCCGAGGCGGGCACCCACGGCACCGACACCGGCATCGTGCGGCTGTTCAACACCTACGGCCCGCGGATGCGCGGCCACGACGGCCGCGCGGTGCCGACGTTCATCCGGCAGGCGCTGGCCGGGGAACCGCTCACCGTCACCGGCGACGGGCTGCAGACCCGCTCGCTGTGCCATGTGGACGACACCGTCCGGGGCATCCTCGCGGCGGCCGCCTCCGACCTGCGGGGACCGGTCAACCTCGGCAACCCGGTCGAGATCACCATGCTCGAACTCGCCCGCCTGATCATCGAACTGACCGGCTCCCGCTCCGAGATCCGCTTCATCGAACGGCCCACGGACGACCCCGCGGTCCGCTGCCCCGACATCACGATGGCCCGCGGCAAGCTCCAGTGGGAGCCCGAAGTGGCGCCGCGGGACGGCCTGGCGCGCACCGTCGAGTGGTTCCGCAAGCGGCAAGGGGCCTGACACCGCCTCCGGTTCCGGCAGCCGCCGGGACCGGGGTACCGGACGTCCGGGCCGCCCCGACCGGGCGGCGGCCGGGCGCCGTCCATCCTGACGAAAGGCCAGCGAAACCCCATGCGCATTCTCGGCATCAACGCGCTCTTCCACGACCCCGCCGCCGCTCTCGTCGTCGACGGGCAGACCGTGGCCGCCGCCGAAGAGGAACGCTTCTCCCGACGTAAACACGGCAAACGGCCGGTGCCCTTCGCCGCCTGGGAGATGCCCGAACAGGCCGCCGCCTGGTGCCTGGCCACGGCCGGTCTGCGCCCCGAGGACCTGGACGCGGTGGCGTACTCCTTCGACCCCCGGCTCGCCCGGCCCGCCGATCAGATGGGCCTGGACGACCCCTGGGACCACCTGCGCCTGACGTACGCGCGCGAGGCCCCCGGGTTCCTCAAGACCGCGCTGCCGGGCCTGGACCCGCAGCGGGTCCGCTACGTCCCGCACCACATGGCGCACGCCGCGTCCGCCGCGTTCGGCGCGCCGGACGCGGACAGCTCCTCGGTGCTCGTGCTCGACGGCCGCGGCGAGGCGACCTCGCACCTGGCCGCACAGCGCGTACAGGGCAAGCTGGAACCGCTGTACGGGCAGGAGCTGCCGCACTCGCTCGGCCTGGTCTACGAGGAGCTGACCGCGCACCTCGGATTCCTGCGCTCCTCCGACGAGTTCAAGGTGATGGCGCTGGCCTCGTACGGCACCCCGCGGATGCTGCCCGAGCTGCGCCGCCACGTGTACCCCACCGGCGACGGCGGCTTCCACGCCGCGCATGTGCCGTGGAGCGACCTGTGCGTACCGCGCCATCCGGAAGAACCGTGGAGCCAGGCGCACGCGGACCTCGCGGCCAGCGCCCAGCTCGTCCTGGAGGAGACCCTGCTGGATCTGGCCCGCTGGCTGCACGGCCGGACGCACGACAGTGTGCTGACACTGGCCGGCGGGGTGGCGCTGAACTGCGTGGCCAACGCCCGGATCGCCCGCGAGGGGCCGTTCGACCGGATGTGGGTGCAGCCCGCGGCCGGTGACGCGGGCACCGCGCTCGGCGGCGCGCTGCTGCTGAGCGCCGACGGCGGTGAGGAACCCGCGCCGATGCCCGGCGCCGACCTCGGCCGCGGCTGGTCCGACTCGGAGCTGGAGGCGTGGCTGCGGACCGCCGCCGTGCCCTTCGAACGGCCGGCCGACATCGCCGCGACCGTCGCCCAGGCACTGGCGGAGAACTCCATCGTGGCCTGGTTCCAGGGGCGTTCGGAGTACGGGCCGCGGGCGCTCGGCCACCGCTCCCTGATGGCGCACCCCGGTCACTCGGCCAACCTGGAGCGGCTCAACGACGTCAAGGGCCGCGAGCAGTTCCGGCCGGTCGCGCCGATGGTGCTCGCCGACCGGGCGGGCCGGATCTTCGACGGGCAGCTGCCCAGCCCGTACATGCTGTTCGTGCACGACGTGGCCAAGGAGTGGCGGGAGCGCATCCCGGCCGTGGTGCACGTCGACGGCACCGCCCGCATCCAGACCGTGGACCGGGACGACGAGCCGCTGGTGGCCCGGATGCTGGCCGAGTTCGAGCGGCTCACCGGGCTGCCCGTCGTCGTCAACACCAGCCTGAACACCGCGGGCCGCCCGATGGTCGACGACCCGCGGGACGCGCTGGAGTGCTTCGGTTCGACACCCGTCGACCTGCTGGCCATCGGTCCGTTCGCGGTACGGCGGGACGCGTTCTTCGCCGCCGGGAACCGGTCGGCGCACCGCTCCGAGGTGCTGTCCTTCCCGGCCGGGGCCGAGGAGGAGCTGGCGCCCGCCTCGTACGACCGACTGGCGCGGCCCGTACAGGCGCCGGTCGCGGGCAGCGGTGAGGGAGCGGTCCGATGACCTCGCCGACCGCCGCCGACCACTCGGTGGTGATCCCCACCCTCGGGCGGCCCAGCCTGACGGCGTGCCTGCGGGCGCTGGCCGCGGCCGAGGGCCCGCCGCCGCTCCAGGTCGTGCTGGTGGACGACCGGCCACTGGACGACTGCACCCCGCTGCCGGCCGAGATCCCCGAGAAGCTGCGCGACCGCACGAAGACCGTGCCGGGCTGCGCGCGAGGACCGGCGGCGGCCCGCAACACCGGCTGGCGGGCGGCGGACGCGACACCGTGGGTGGTCTTCCTCGACGACGACGTGGTGCCCGGCCCCACCTGGGGTACGGACCTGGCCGCCGACCTCGCCGCCGCGTCACCGCGGACGGCCGGGATCACCGCGCGCATCGCTGTTCCGGTGCCCCCGGAACGCCGGTCCACGGACTGGGAGCGCAACACCGCGGGCCTGGCCACCGCCAAGTGGATCACCGCGGACATGGCGTACCGGCGGGACGCGCTGGAGTCCGTGGACGGCTTCGACGAACGGTTCCGGCGCGCCTTCCGGGAGGACGCCGACCTGGCGCTGCGGGTCCTGGCGGCGGGCTGGACGCTGGCGGCCGGCACCCGCCGCACCACGCATCCGGTGCGGCCCGCCGGCCGCTGGGTCTCCGTACGGCTCCAGGCGGGCAACGCCGACGACGTCCTGATGACCCGTAAGCACGGCCGGGACTGGTGGCACCACGCGGACGCGCCGCGCGGCCGGCTGCCGCGGCACCTGACGGTGACGGCGGCGGCGGGGGCCTCGCTGGCCTGCGCCGCGGCCGGGCGGCGCCGGGCGGCGCTGGCGCTGGCCGGGCTGTGGCTGGGCGGCACGGCGGAGTTCGCGTGGGCGCGGATCGCGCCGGGTCCCCGTACCCGGGACGAAGTGGTCACCATGGCTGTGACCAGCGCGCTCATCCCGCCGTCCGCCGCCGGGCACTGGCTGCGCGGGCTGGTGCGGCACCGCCGGGTGGCGCCGCTGAGCGTCCGGCCGGTGCCCGCGGTGCCGCCGGCCGAGCCGCAGCCGGTTCCGGAGCGGGTGTAGCCGGTGGACAGGAATCTGGTTGCCGTGCGGGGAGCGACGGCGGTCGCAGACCCGGCGGCGGACATCGCCGTCCTGGCGGCGAGCCGGGAGGAGCCCGGGCGCCTGTGGCTGTACGCGCCGGGGCGGAATGCCCCGGCGCGGGTGCCGGTGCCCGCGGGGGCGCAGCCGCCCGGCGACGCGGGCCCCTTGGAGGCGGTGCTCTTCGACCGGGACGGGACGCTGGTGGCCGATGTGCCGTACAACGGCGACCCGTCGCTGGTGGAGCCGATGCCCGGAGCGCGCGCGGCCCTGGACGCGGTACGGGCGCGTGGGCTCGCGGTGGGCGTGGTGAGCAACCAGTCCGGGGTCGCGCGCGGCCTGCTGAGCGGTGCTCACGTCGCGTCCGTACGGCAGGAGGTCGAGGCGCGGCTCGGGCCGTTCGGCGTCTGGGCGGTGTGCCCGCACGGGCCCGGCGACGGCTGCGGCTGCCGCAAGCCCGCGCCCGGCCTGATCCTCGCCGCCTGCGCGTTCCTCGGGGTCTCCCCCGCGCGGACCGCCGTGCTCGGCGACATCGGCGCGGACGTGGACGCGGCACGGGCCGCCGGTGCGCGCGGGGTGCTCGTACCGACGCCGGTGACGCGCGCGCAGGAGGTCGCGGCGGCACGGGAGAGCGCGCCTGATCTGCCGTGCGCTGTACGCCTGTTGCTGCGCGGGCCGGGCACCGGGGAGGCCGCCGTATGAGCACCGCCCCGCGAACGCTCGTCGTCCGGCTGGACAGCGCGGGCGATGTGCTGCTGGCCGGTCCGGCGGTACGTGCCGTGGCGGCGGGCTCCTCGTACACGGCGCTGCTGTGCGGCCCGTTGGGCGAACGCGCGGCACGGCTGCTTCCCGGAGTGGACGAGGTGATCGTGCACGACGCGCCATGGGTGGGCCTGCGGCCCGCGCCGGTGGACCGGCGAGTCACCGAGGAACTGGTGGACACGCTGGCGGCGGGACGGTTCGACCGGGCGCTGGTGCTCGTGTCGTACCACCAGAGCCCGCTGCCCGCCGCGCTGCTGCTCAAGCTCGCCGGGATCGGCTGGATCGCGGCGGACAGCGTGGACTACCCCGGCGCCCTCCTGGACCTGCGGCACCACCGCAAACCGGAACGCCACGAGGCCGAGGCGGCACTGGACCTCGCCCGGGACGCCGGATTCGCCCTGCCGCCGGACGACGACGGCGCCCTGGGCGTCCTTCCGCCGCCCGACACCACACCGCTGACCGGCGGCGACCCGTACGTGGTGCTGCACCCGGGTGCCGCGGTACCGGCCCGCGCCTGGAGCGCGGCCCGGGCGGCGCGCGCGGCGGGCGCGCTGAGCGCCGCCGGGCACCGGGTCATCGTCACCGGCGGCCCCGGCGAACGGGACCTGACCGCCGCCGTCGCGGGCGGTCACGCACTGGACCTCGGCGGACGCACCGACGCCCACCAGCTCGCCGGGGTACTGGCCCGCGCGCGGACAGTGGTCGTCGGCAACACCGGCCCCGCGCACCTCGCCGCCGCCGTGGGAACACCCGTCGTCTGCCTGTTCGCGCCGGTGGTCCCAGCGCTGCTGTGGGCACCGTACGGCGTGCCCCACGTACTGCTCGGCGACCAGGAAGCGCCGTGCGCCGGCAGCCGCGCCCGGCGCTGCCCGGTGCCGGGACACCCCTGTCTCGACACGGTCAGCGACACCGCGCTGCTCGCCGCCGTGTCCCGGCTGACCGGCCCCGGCCGGCCGCCGGAGCCGCCGAAGGACGGCGCCCGGCCCGCCGCACGGGCCGCCCGGACCGCCACCGACACCGAACGAGGTGCGACCGTATGAACATCCTGCTCTGGCATGTCCACGGGTCCTGGACGACCGCGTTCGTCCAGGGACCGCACACCTATCTGGTGCCGGTCACCCCGGACCGCGGTCCCGACGGACTGGGCCGGGCCCGCACCTTCCCCTGGCCCGAATCGGTGGTGGAGAAGACCCCGGCGGAACTGCGGCACGCCCCCGTCGACCTCGTCGTGCTGCAACGGCCGCACGAGGCCGGCCTGGCGGAACGCTGGCTGGGCGGGCGCCGCCCCGGCCGGGACGTGCCCGCCGTCTACCTGGAGCACAACGCGCCGGACGGCGACGTCCCGCACACCCGCCACCCGTGCGCCGGCCGCGACGACCTGACCCTGGTGCACGTCACCCACTTCAACCGGCTGTTCTGGGACAACGGCGGCACCCGCACCGAAGTCATCGAGCACGGCATCGTCGACCCCGGCCACCAGTACACCGGCCGGCTCGCGCGCGCCGCCGTCGTCACCAACGAGCCGGTCCGCCGCGGCCGTACGGTCGGTACCGACCTGCTGCCCGCACTGTCGGAAGCCGCGCCCCTGGACGTCTTCGGCATGCGCACCGACGGACTCGCCGCGCACCTGGGCCTGCCCCCGGACCGCTGCCGCACGGCCGACCTCCCGCAGGGCGAACTTCACGAGGCGATGGCGCAGCGCCGCTTCTACCTGCACCCGGTGCGCTGGACCTCGCTCGGCCTGTCGCTCCTGGAAGCCATGCATCTGGGCATGCCGGTGGTCGCCCTGGCCACCACCGAGGCCGCCGAAGCGGTGCTGCCCGGCACCGGCACGCTCTCCAACCGGCCCGAGGTGCTGGCCCGGGCCGCCCGGACGTACCTGGAGGACCCCGACGCGGCGGCCGAGGACGGCGCGCGGGCCCGCCAGGCCGCGCTGGAGCGGTACGGGCTCAAGCGCTTCCTGCACGACTGGGAACGCCTGATCACGGAGGTGCAAGCATGACCCCTCTCGGCAACACCCCGCGGCTGTCCGTCGCGCTCGTGTCCGAGCACGCCAGCCCGCTGGCGGTCCTCGGCGGCGTCGACGCGGGCGGCCAGAACGTCCATGTCGCCCGACTGGCCGGTGCGCTGGCCGACCGGGGGCACCGGGTGACGGTGTACACCCGGCGGGACTCCACCGAACCGCCGGACGAGGTCCCGCTGCGGCCCGGTGTGCGGGTCCGGCACGTCCCCGCGGGGCCGCCACGGCACGTGCCCAAGGACGCGCTGCTGCCGTACATGCCGGCGTTCGGCGACTTCCTCGCCGAACGGTGGCGGGCACGGGCACCGGACGTGGTCCACTCGCACTTCTGGATGTCCGGCCTGGCCGCACTCCAGGCGGCCCGCGAACTGGGGCTGCCGCTGGCCCACACGTACCACGCGCTGGGCACCGTCAAGCGGCGCCACCAGCGGGACTCCGACACCAGCCCGCGCTCCCGCGTCGGCAGCGAGATAGCGGTGGGCGAGGGCTGCGACCGGGTGATCGCCACCTGCCGGGACGAGGTCACCGAACTGGGCCGGATGGGCATCCCGGAAAGCAAGATAGACGTGGTGCCGTGCGGCGTCGACACGGCGCGCTTCACCCCCGACGGGCCGGTCGCGGACCACCGTTCGCACCACCCGCTGCTCCTCCAGCTCGGCCGGCTCGTCCCGCGCAAGGGCGCGGAGGTCTCCGTCGCCGCACTGGCCCGGCTGCCCGAGGCCCGGCTGGTCATCGCCGGCGGGCCGCCCGCCGGCCGGCTCGACCAGGACCCCGAGGTACGGCGGCTGCGCGACCTGGCCCGCACCGCCGGGGTCGCCGACCGGGTGAGCTTCACCGGCGGCGTGCGGTGCGAGGACGTACCGCAACTGCTGCGCGCCGCCGACGTGGTGCTGTGCCCGGCGGACTACGAGCCGTTCGGCATCGTGCCCCTGGAAGCCATGTCCTGCGGCACACCGGTCGTGGCCACCGCGGTCGGCGGGCAGCTGGACACCGTGTCCGACCCGGACTGCGGGCGGCTGGTACCGCCCCGCGACCCGGCCGCGCTCGCCCACGCCGTCGGCGAACTGCTCCGGGACGGCGAACGGCGGGCCGCCTGCGGCGCCGCGGGACGCCGCCGCGTACTGGCCCGGTACGGCTGGGACAAGGTCGCGGCCGGCACCGAGGCCGCCTACGCGGGCGTGCTGAGCCCGCGGCCGGCCGCTGTCACCGAGGTGGTGTGAGCGCCGGCCGCGGCGCCGCCCCCGTTCCGACGTCCGGTCTCCCCTCGTCGCCGTCCGACGCCCTGTCCCCGCCGCAGACGTACGAAGGAGGTGCGGGCCCCAGCGCCACCCGGCGCCCCCGGGAGCCCGACGACCATGAGCCATCCCCTTGACGCCGCACACCGGCACTGTCAGTCGCTCCAGGACGCGGTGGCCGCGCTGCGCCGGCACAGCCTGCGCCGGATCGCCGAGTGGGGCACCCACCTCGGCACCGTGCTGCCGGTCGGCGGCCGGCTGCTCGCCGCGGGCAACGGCGGCAGCGCCGCCCAGGCCCAGCATCTGACGGCCGAACTCGTCGGCCGCTACCAGCAGGACCGCCCCGCCTACTCCGCCATCTCGCTGCACGCCGAGACCTCCAGCGTCACCGCCATCGGCAACGATTACGGCTTCGACCAGGTCTTCGCCCGGCAGGTCGCCGCACACGGCCGCCCCGGCGACGTGCTCCTGCTGCTGTCCACCTCGGGCCGCAGCGACAACCTGCTGGCCGCCGCCGAAACCGCGCGGGACGCCGAACTGCGGGTCTGGGCGCTCACCGGCCCCCGCCCCAACCCACTGGCCGACGCCGCCGACGAGGCGGTGTGCGTGGACTCCCCCAGCAGCGCGACGGTCCAGGAGGCGCACCTGATCGCGGTGCACATCCTGTGCGAGCACTTCGACGCCGTCAGCGGCACACCCCGGCCCGCGCGGGCCACGGCGGGTGTCCCGCTGGAGGTCGCGGTGGCCGACCGGGACGGTGCGCTGTGACCGCCCGCCGTATCCGGGAGCCGCGATGAGTGCCCGCCGGCCCCTCGTGGTCGTCGGAGACGCCCTCCTCGACCGGGACATCGACGGCAACTCCGCACGCCTGGCGCCGGACGCGCCCGCACCGGTCGTGGACGTGGCCGACGACCGCAGCCGGCCGGGCGGCGCGGGCCTCGCCGCCGCGCTCGCCGCGGGGGCCGGGCGGTCCGGGCGCTCCGGGCGCGAGGTGGTCCTGGTGACCGCGCTGGGCCAGGATCCGGCGAGCGAGGCGGTACGGCGCGCACTGCACGGCGTCGTACGCCTGGTGGAGATCCCGCTGGAGGGCCGGCTGCCGGAGAAGACCCGGGTGATGGCGTCCGGCCGGCCTCTGGTGCGGTTCGACCGCGGCGGCGGCAGTCCGGGGGAGCCCGGCCCCGCCGTGCACAAGGCGATCGCCGGAGCCCGTGCCGTCCTCGTCGCCGATTACGGACGCGGCACCGCGTCGGCCGTACGCGGCCTGCTCGCCGACGTGGCGCACCGCGTCCCGCTGCTGTGGGACCCGCACCCCAAGGGCGGCACGCCCGTACCGGGCGCACGGCTGGTCACGCCCAACGCGTCCGAGGCTCGCGCCCTGACCTCCGGCGAGGACCGGTCGCTGCACGCCTGCGCCGTACGGGGCGCCCAACTGGCCGCCGAATGGCGGGCCGCGGCCGTCGCGGTGACGCTCGGTGCGCGCGGCGCGCTGCTGGCCAGGGCGGGCAGTGACTCGCCGATGCTGGTGCCCGCGCCGTACCGGGCCGACGGTGACCCCTGCGGGGCGGGCGACTGTTTCGCCGCCACGGCGGCCGCCGCGCTGGCCGACGGCGCGCTGCCCGAGGAGGCCGTGCAGCGGGCCGTCGCCGAGGCCGCCGCGTTCGTCGCGGCGGGCGGCGCGGGCAACCGCGGCCTGTGGCGGGCCGCGCCGCCGCCGGACCGGCCGGCGCCGGAGCGGCCCGCCGACCCGTTCGAACTGGCCAAAACCGTGCAGGCCAGGGGCGGCACGGTGGTTGCCACCGGCGGCTGCTTCGACCTGCTGCACGCCGGGCACGTCGGCCTGCTGGAGAGCGCCCGGCGGATCGGTGACTGCCTCATCGTCTGCGTCAACTCCGACGCGTCCGTCACCCGCCTCAAGGGCCCGGGGCGGCCGCTGACCAGGGCGGCCGACCGCACCCGCGTACTGGCCGGGCTGGGCAGCGTCGACGCCGTCGCCGTCTTCGACGAGGACTCGCCCGTCGAACTGCTGCGCCGCTTGCGTCCCGATGTGTGGGTCAAGGGCGGTGACTACTCGGTGGACGCGCTGCCGGAGGCGGCCACGCTGCTGGAGTGGGGCGGCCAGGCACTCGTCCTGCCGTATTTGGACGGCAGGTCGACGACCGCGCTGGCCCGGCGGGCGGCCCGCGCCGCCGCGCCGGGTCCGGGGTGCCGATCGTGACCGCACGGACGGCGGAGCTGCCGGACACCGTGCCCGCGCCGGCCCCCCGGGCCGCACCGCAGGTGGGCGTCGTCATGATCACCCGGGACCGCCGCGAGCGGCTGCTCGGCACGCTGGAGCGGGTCACGCGGCTGCCCGAGGAACCGCCCGTCGTGGTCGTGGACAACGGCTCGTCGGACGGCACGGCGGACGCCGTCCGCGCCCACTTCCCCTCGGTACGGGTCCTCACCCCGGGCCGCAACCTCGGCGCGGTCGGCCGTACCTACGGTGCCGCCGCGCTCGACACCCCGCTCGTCGCGTTCAGCGACGACGACTCGTGGTGGGAACCGGGCGCGCTGGCACGGGCCGCCGACGTGTTCGCGGCGCACCCGCGGCTGGGCCTGGCCGCCGCCGCGACGCTGGTCGGTACGGACGCCGACGCCGACCCGCTCAACGCGGTCCTCGCCGCCTCCCCACTGGGCCACGAACCCGACCTGCCGGGCCCGTCCGTCCTCGGCTTCCTGGGCTGCGCCGCCGTCGCCCGCCGGGACGCCTTCCTGGAAGCCGGCGGCTACCACCCCGTACTCCACTTCGGCGCCGAGGAAACTCTGCTGGCCATGGACCTGGAGGCGGACGGCTGGGGCGTCGCCTACTGCCCCGCGCTCGTCGCCCGGCACGATCCCGACGGCGCGGGCGGCGTCCCACGGCCGGGCCGCACCGCCCGCGTACGGCGCAACGTCCTGCTCACCGCCTGGCTGCGCCGGCCACTGCGGCACGCCCTCGCGCACACCGTACGGCTGGCCCTGGACAGCCGCACCGACCCGGAAGCACGGCTGGCACTGGCCGAGGCCGTACGCCGGCTCCCCGCCGCCCTCGCCCGCCGACGGCTCCTGCCGACGCGGGTGGAACGCCGGGTGCGGACGCTGGAGACGGCGCCATGACACCGGGCCGCACCCGCACGCCGCGCAGCCCGCACGTCCCGCAGGGCGCCGACGTGCCGGGCGAGCCGTCCGCGACACCGCCCCGGCGCGCCCGCACCGACCCGAGGAAACCCCCGTGACCGATCCGCGCACCACCGTCATCATCATCACCCGCAACCGCAGCGACGACCTGCTGCACACTCTGGACCGGCTCGCCGAACTGCCGGAGAAGCCGCCCGTCATCGTGGTGGACAACGGCTCCACGGACGGGAGCGCGTCCGCCGCCCGCCGCCATCCCCTCGCGCCACGGCTCATCCCACTGGAGCACAACGCCGGTGCGGTGGGCCGCAATCTGGCCGCGCGGGTGGCGACCACGCCGTACCTGGCGTTCTGCGACGACGACTCGTGGTGGGAGCCCGGCGCGCTGGCCGGGGCCGCCGACCTGCTGGACATGTACGGGCGGCTGGGCGCGGTGACCGCGCGCATCATGGTCCACCCGCACCCGGACGCCCCGGAGGCAGGCACCGCACCCGGGGCCGGGCCGGGCGAACCCGTCGAGGACGCGATCGTCCAAGAGCTGCGGCACTCCCCGCTGCCCGCACCGTCCTGGCTGCCCGGCCCGGCGCTCGGCTCGTTCCTCGCGGCGGCCACAGTGCTGCGTACCGACGCCTTCCGGGCCGCGGGCGGTTTCTCGCCCCGGCTGGTCCTGGGCGGCGAGGAGGAGTTGCTCGCCGCCGATCTCGCGGCGGACGGCTGGTGGCTGGCGTACGCCGACCGGCTCACCGTGCACCACCGGGCGTCGCCGCACCGGGACGCGACACTGCGCCGGCGCCAGGGCATCCGCAACACGCTGTGGTTCACCTGGCTGCGCAGACCGCTGCCGGCTGCCGTGCGCCGTACGCGCACCCTCGCCTCGACCGTGCCCAGGGACGCGGTGTCCGTACGGGCGTTCGCCGAGGCCGCCGGTGGTCTGCCGTGGGTCCTGCGGGAACGGCGCCGGCTGCCGCGGGAGGTGGAGAGCCGGCTGCGGCTGCTGGAGGCGCCGCAGCGGGAGTCGACGGCGCGGCGGTACTGCGGCTGAGGCTGTTACGTGCCTTCGGCCGCGGGCAGCGGGCAGCGGCCGAGCCGGTACCTGCCTCGGCCTGCCGCCGGCCCCGGCTACGGCTCCGGGCAGCGCGACGCCGGCCGTCGCGCCCCGTGGGGGCGAGCGCGACGGCCGGCGGGCGGTGCCGAACAGCGGTGAGGTTACTTCTCGCCGACCTTCAGCAGCTTGTTGGGCGTGCCCTCGCTCGCGTTCTTGATCTTGTCGGGCGTGGCGGTGTCGGTCAGCCCCTTGGCGACCGCGTCCGGCTTGGCGTCCTGGTGGGCGCTCAGGTAGACCGCGGCGGCACCGGCGACGTGCGGGGTGGCCATGGACGTACCGGAGATGGTCTTGGTGCCCTGGTCGCTGTCGTTCCAGGCCGAGGTGATGTCCGAACCGGGCGCGTAGAGGTCCACGGCGGTGCCGTAGTTCGAGAAGTCGGACTGCTCGTCGGTGTTGGTGCTGGAGGCGACCGTGATGGCCTCCTTGACCCGCGCCGGGGAGCCCTGGCCCGCGTCGGTGGACTCGTTGCCCGCCGCCACGGCGAAGGTGACGCCGGAGGCGACCGCCTTCTGGACCGCCGCGTCCAGCGCCTCGTCGGCGCCGCCGCCCAGCGACATGTTCGCCACCGAGGGGCCCTTGTGGTTCTTGGTCACCCAGTCGATGCCGGCGACGACCTGCTCGGTGGAGCCGGAGCCCTGGTCGTCCAGCACGCGGACGGCCACGATCTTGGCCTTCTTGGCGACGCCGTGCGCCTTGCCGGCGATGGTGCCCGCGACGTGGGTGCCGTGGCCGTTGCCGTCGGTGGCGTCGTTGTCGCCGTCGATCGCGTCGAAGCCGGAGGACGCGCGGCCCTCGAAGTCCTTGTGCGTGGTGCGGACACCGGTGTCGATGACGTACGCGGTGACGCCCTCGCCCGCGCTGTCGGGGTAGGTGTACTTCTTGTCGCCCTGGGTGTCCGCCTGGTCGATGCGGTCCAGGCCCCACGACGGCGGGTTGTCCTGGGTGCCGTCGATGTGGAACTTCTTGTTCTGCACGACCTTGTCGACGGCCGGGTCCGCGGCCAGCCGGCGGGCCTCCTCGGCGGTGAGGCCGGTGGCGGAGAAACCGTTCAGCGCGGCGGAGTAGGTCCGCTTGACGTCGCCGCCGTACTTGCCGGCCAGGTCCTTGTTCTGCTCGGCCTGGACCGCGGCGCCGCGGACCGTGTTCTCAGGGTTCTTCAGCATGACGATGTAGCTGCCGCTGACGGCGCCCTTGGCCTCGGCGCCGTAGATCTTGCCCTCGGCGGGCGACGCGCCCGCGGTGACCGCGGTGACCGTGGCGATACCGGTCGCGGCGACCACGGCGGTTATCGCGGTGACGAGCCGCTTCTTGCTGGAACGCTTGTGAGCGTGAGCCATTCGAGGGTTCTCCTCGTTCGGGGTGTGGGGGGAAAGCGTTGCGCAACAGCCCGGACGGACAAGAAGATCTCCGCCGGGCTGGTTCGAAACCTTGTCGGATTGACGGGGTCAATTCAAGGCCGGCCGGGCGTTGTGAGATAGGCAACAAGCCTGCGTAATTGCAAAGGACCGCAGAAGGGGTCAAATACGCACCACGGGCAGCCGACGGCGGGTCAACTCCGTTCACATACCGGCAACATGACGCAGGTCAGGCCCGATACGGACACCCCCGTTACCGGCGGTACGGAACGCGGCCCCCAAAAGCCGATACAACCGGCCACGATGGGGACCAGGCGGGCAATCGCCCCCGCCCTCCCCTCACTTCTTCACAGCTCAACAATCCCCGGCCGCCGCGCACCTCAATCCCCGAACACGACTCCCCCGGGCGTGGCATCGCTCACTCACACCCACCCCGGCCGAACCCGCCCTATACACAACGCATTTCCTTCGACACACCGCGCAACAGGGCGACAGCACTTCTCGCCCACTTCTCGCCGCCTTATTGGGAATGCACCGATATTCCGGCACAGAACGCCGTTTGCGGGTCGGCGTGGGGCGGTCGCCGGGCTCCCGTATCCCGGGCCAGGGACACCGGGGTCGGCCACCACGGCAGATCGGCAGCGGCCGGCCCACAAACACAAAACCAGCTCCGTCGAACCGGAACCCGATGGAACTGGTCCCGGCCGACGGAGCCGGCTCCGGCCCCGTCAAGCTGGATCGACTGCTGACAGGCACCTGTTGTCAGATCTCCGCTGTCAGGTCTCCGCTGTCAGGCGTCTGCTGTCAGGCGCGGCGCCGGAGCCACCACGGGGTGACGGCGGCAAGGAGGACAGCGGCGATGCCGATCTGGAAGATATGGCGAATCCAGTCGATGCCGCCGGTGTCGCGCACGCCGAAGGCGGTGGCGAGCCCGTTGCCCGCGACGGCGCCGATCATGCCCAGGATGACCGTCAGCCACAGGGGGACGGGTTGCCGTCCGGGAACGACGAGCTTGGCCAGCAGGCCGATGACGAGCCCCGCGATGATGGCCCACAGGAACGACACGACTTCTCCTTCCGATCGTCCGCTTCGGACATTCCTCCACGTGCCCACCGGAGCCCGCCGTAAGCATCGAGTTCCGGAGAAATCCCCTTGTCCGGCCACCTGGTGACGCTGCCGGCGTCCGTCCGGTACGGCCCGGGCCGTACCGGACGGCTCCCTACGGGGGGGGGGCGGGGTCAGCGCTGATACCGGGCCAGCACCAGGTTCCCGTCGTGGACCAGGCGCTTCCGCAGCTCGTCCAGATCGATGGCGCCGCTGTAGTACTCCTGGAAGCCCGGTGTGGCGATCTTGTCCTTCCACTCGGGATAGCCCCGCACCGACTGCGCGGGTGCCGCCCGCAAGGTGCCGGCCAGGGCCGTGCCCGTCGCCCAGCCATACCGGTCCACGTGCAGTTCCGGAGCCTTGAGGGCCTCCTGTCCCGTCGGCAGCATCCAGTCGCCCAGCGCGAGCCGCACCATGTTGGGCGGCCTCAGCAGGAAGTCGACGAAGGCCATCGCCTCCTCCTTGCGGGGGCAGTCCGCCGCGATCGACAGGGTCTGCGGGCTGACGCCCTGGTCGGCGCCATCGGCCCCGCGGGGCGCGGGCAGCACCGTCCACTCGAAGTCCTTCGGGGCCTGCTGCACGATCTGCTGCCGGTAGGAGAAGCCGAGCGGCAGGATCGCGTACCGGCCCGCGAAGAAGCCGGGGAGCGTGTCGGCGCCGCCCATGCCGAGAGTCGTACGGGCCGCGCTGCGGGCGACGTTGACCTGGTCGTGGATGGCGCGCGGCACCACCTGGTCGGCAGCGTCGAACCGTACCTCCGCCTTGCCGTCGGGGCGGCGCCGGAAGATGCGGCCGCCCGTGGACAGGGCGAGGTTGAGCGTGGCGGACACCGGTTCCTTCAGTGGCCAGGCGACGCCGTACCCGCCGCCGCCCGTCAGCTCCTTGGCCACCTCCCCGAACTCCTCCCATGTCCACGGGTCGCGCGCGGTCGGCACGCGCACCCCGGAGCGCCGTAGTTTCACCTGGTCGGCGATGAGGACGCGCGGTTCCTGGAGAAAGGGGATGCCGTACACCCGGCCGTCGAAGGTGCCCGACTCCCAGCCGCGCCGCGGGATGTCGTCCTTGAGGCGCCGCGGGAGGAGCGATGTGAGGTCGGCGAGGTAGCCGCCGTAGGCGAAGTCGGCGAGGTCGTCGGAGGCGTCGTGGATGATGTCCGGTGCCTCACCGCCTTCGAAGGAGGTGAGCAGCTGGTCGTGGACGGTGGGCCAGGCTCCCTGGACGTACTGGACGGGGGTGTCCGGATGCCGCCGGTTCCACTCCGCCACCAGGTGCTTGTTGGCGTCCACGGACTCCTTCTGCCAGGCCAGCGACTGGAAGCGGAGTACGCGCCGGCCGCCGTCGCCCCGCCGACCGCCCCCGCCCGAACAGCCGGGCAGCAGCGCCGCGGCGGGCACGGCCGCGGCGGCAGCGAGCAGGGCCCGACGGCGGGGACCGCCGCGGCCAACGGTACGGCGGTCCGGGCCGTCACCGGACGCGATACGACGGTCCGGACCGTCACCGGACGCGGTACGGCGTTCACCGCCACCACCGGGCGCGCCCATCAGTTCTTCACCGCCCCGGCCAGCATGCCGCCGGTGATACGGCGCTGGATGACGGCGAAGAGCACCAGGCTGGGCAGGGTGGCGAGCAGGGCCGCCGCGGCGAGCGGGCCGAGGTCGGCGACGCCCTCCGCCCCGAGGAAGTGGGTCAGTACGACCGGCATCGTCTGCTTCTCCGGCGATTTGAGCAGGACGAGCGCGAAGAAGAACTCGTTCCATGCGGTGATGAAGGCGAACAGGCCCGTGGCGACGATGCCGGGCGCCAGCAGCGGCCCGGTGACCGAGACCAGGATGCGCAGCCGGCCCGCGCCGTCCACCGCCGCGGCCTCCTCCAGTTCCGGCGGTACGGCCCGTACGTAACCGGTCAGCATCCACAGCGCGAACGGCAGCGACCACACCACGTACACCAGCACCAGGCCGGTACGGGCGTCGACGAGGTGGAGGCTCTTCAGGACCAGGAAGAGCGGGATGATCACCAGGACCAGCGGGAACGCCTGGCTGACCACGACCCAGCCGGTCGCCGCCCGTGCGAAGCGGGTGCGGCGGCGCGCCAGGACGTACGCCATCGGGGTCGCCAGGACGATCGCGACCAGCGCCGAGACCACGGCCGCGAGCAGGCTGTTGGCGGCGGCCTGGAGCAGCGGCTGCTCGTCGAAGGCGGCACGGAAGTTGTCCAGCGTCGGCGCCCTGGGGAGCCAGGTCGGATGGATGCTGCCCAGTTCGCGCGGCGGTTTGAAGGCGGTGGAGACCAGCCAGAGAAAGGGGAAGGCGAGAAAGACCAGGTAGCAGAGCAGAGCCAGGTACTGGCCGGCCCGGCCGACGGTACGGCGGGAGTCGGGGGTCACCGTTCCTCCTCTCCCCTCAGCCGCCGTGAGAGGTAGACGGCCAGCAGGATCGCGATGACCGCGACCATCGCCAGGCCCATCGCGGCCGCGTAACCGAACTGCCCGTACCGGAACGCCTCCTCGTACGCGAACAGCATCGGCAGCCGGGTACGGCCGCCGGGGCCGCCGTCGGTCAGCACGAAGACCAGCGCGAAGGAGTTGAAGTTCCAGATGAAGTTGAGCGCGGAGATGGCCAGCGCGACCGGCTTGATGGCCGGCCAGGTGACCGTACGGAACCGGCGCCACGCTCCCGCGCCGTCCATCGCGGCGGCCTCGTGCAGTTCACGGGGCACGTTCTGCAGTCCGGCGAGGAGGGTGACGGTGGTCTGCGGCATCCCCGCCCAGACGCCCACGACGATCACGGCGAGCAGGGCGGTGGCCGTACCGCTCAGCCAGTCCCGGCCCTCGTCCGGGCCCAGCCCGAGGCTGCGCAGCGTCTCGTTCAGGACGCCCGCGTCCGGGTGGTAGACCAGCCGCCACATGATGCCCACCACGACCTCGGGCATCGCCCACGGGATGATCGCCAGCGCCCGGGCCAGCCAGCGCAGCCGCAGGTCCTGGCTGAGCAGCAGCGCCAGCCCGAGGGCGAGGAAGAACTGCGGGACCGTGACGCCCACCGCCCACACCAGCCCGATCCGGAACGAGTCCCAGAACAGGGTGTCCTGGAGCAGGTCGGAGAAGTTGAGCAGACCGACCCACCGGGTGGCTTGGGTACGCCCGGACTGCGCGTCGGTGAACGCCAGCCCGATGCCGTACAGCAGCGGTCCCACGCTCAGCACCAGGATCGGGATGAGCGCGGGCAGCACCAGGAACCACGTGCCGTTGCCGCGCCCGGGCACCGACCGGATCCCGGTCCGCGCCCTCGGCCCCGCGCCCCGGGCCCGCGCCGCCGGCCCCGCACCCGTCTTCGTCGTACGCCCCTGGCCTCGTACGGGACCGTCTCGGCCCAACGCGATTCCCCCGCTTCCGTACACCCCGGACGGCACCCGCCGACCGCGAACGTTTCCGCCCGGAACGACTGCGACCACCACGAACGGACCGCACGACCCCGGGCGGAACGGGGCAGACGGCCGCCGTCATCGTCGTGACGGCGCCCGGCGCAGTCAAGCACCCCGCCGGAACTCCGCCTCCCGCCCCCGCGACGCGGGCACCTGCGAGACTGGTACCGATCACGCACCGCAGGAGGCGCCCCGATGACCGCACCGAGCACCACTCCGTTCACGGAGGCGTACGCCCGGGACGTCCTGGCCGCGGCCGGACGGCCCGACGCCGCCGCCGACGCCCGGCTGCTGTCGCTCGGCGAGAACGCGGTCTTCACCATGGGCGGCAACGGCCCGGTCGTACGGGTCGGACGCAGCGCCGAACTGCTGGAGCGCGCCGAACGGGAGCTGCGCGTCGCCGTCTGGCTGGCGGATCAGGGCGTGCCTGCCGTACGCGCGGCCGAGCCGTCGGCCCGTCTGGTGAACGGGCACCCGGTCACCTTCTGGGAGCGGCTGCCCGACCCCGTACGCCCCGCCGAACCGGCCGACCTGGCCGCCCTGCTGCGCCTGGTGCACGCGCTGCCGGAACCGCCGTTCACCCTCCCCCGGCGTGAGCTGCTGGGCGGAGTGGAGCGCTGGCTGCGGCTGGCCGGCGACGCGGTCTCGGCGCGGGACGCCGAGTATCTGCGGGGCCGCCGCGACGCGTTCGCCGCTGCCGCCACCGCACTGGAACCGCATCTGCCGCGCGGCCCCGTCCACGGTGACGCGCTGACCCGTAATGTCCATGTGGGCCCCGACGGCCCGGTGCTGGTCGACCTCGAAACCTTCTCCTCCGATCTGCGGGAACACGATCTCGTCGTGATGGCTCTCAGCCGCGACCGCTACGGCCTGTCCGCCGCGGCGTACGACGCGTTCGTGCGGATCTACGGCTGGGACGTACGCGACTGGGAGGGCTGCGCCGTGCTGCGCGGCTCCCGGGAGACGGCCAGCTGCGCCTGGGTCTCCCAGCACGCCCCGGGCAACCCCGCCGCCCTCAAGGAGTTCCGCCGTCGCATCGCCTCCCTCCGCGAAGGCGACACCACCGTCCGCTGGTACCCCTTCTGACGCTCCCCTCCCCTATTCCCCTCAAGCCCCTCCTAAGCCTCTAGGCGCTGCCGCGCGCGGCCGGTGCCTGCCCGGGCAGATCCAGCTCCAGCTCCTCGGGGGCTTCCCGCGTCCGCTGGTACGGAATGAGCGGCCAGGCCGCCTCGACTATCGCCGCCGGGTCACCGGAGCGGCGCAGATACCGCTGGAACGAGGCGGCCTGGTCGGCGGCCGCCTTCTCCTGGAGGGCGTGCAGCGCGGCGAGCGCCGTCCCGGCCACCTCCGGATGCCGCTCCCCGATCCGGCGCGCCACACCGGCAGCGGCCACCGCGTCCGCGCCTGCCTCGTGCGCCGCTTCCAGCGGGACGCCGTAATGCCGGCAGAGGGCTTGGAGGGTCCGCTTGCCCTTGCGGTAACGGTCGACGTGCTTGTCCAGCACCAGCGGGTCGATGACCGGGGCGGGCGCCCGGCCGAGCCGCTCGGCCGGTGTGGGCAGGCCGTACCGGCGGCATTCGCGGTCCAGCAGCGAGAGGTCGTACCGCGCGTTCATCACCACGAGCGGGAGGCCGGCCTCCAGGGCCGCGGCGAGCGCGGTGGTGATCTGCTCGATGCCGTCCGCCGCCGGCTGCCCATGTGCCCGCACATGGGCGGTGGTCAGCCCGTGTATGGCCGCCGCCTCGTCGGGAACCGGCACGCCGGGATCGAGCAGCCAGGAATGCCGCATGGCCTCCCGGCCGTCCGCGTCCAGCCTTATCAGCGCGGCGGTGACGATGCGGTCCTGCTCGACGTCCGTGCCGGTGGTCTCCAAGTCGAAGCTGACGAGCAGCCCTTGATGCCAGCCCATGACGGCCTCCTTCGGTGTTGCTTCCCCCGTGTTCCCCTACTCTCCCACGCGACACTGACAACGCCCGGGCCTCCGCCCGCTTTCCGTCGGGCGACGGTGACCGGTCGCGCTGAAGGGCCCCTACGGGAAGAGGAGCGAGCCAGTCGTCCGGCTCTCAGTGGCCGCCGCGTGGCTCGAAGCAGCCGGTCTCCAGGAACGGGCCGCTGACTTCGAGCTGGCTGCCGGACGGCTTCACGGCGCCGTGCACGCAGGCGTCCTTGCGCACCCGCAGGGCGAAGAGGGCGCCCTCCGGGGTGACCGGGGCGGTCTGGGTGAGTATGTGCTGTGTGCCCATGCCGCTCACGACGAGCGTCCCGGGCTGCAGGTCGTCGTCGCCGGATCGGTAGCCGAGGCGGAGCAGCGCCGCCCGCACGCTGTCCGGGTCCCACACGTGGTCCGCCCAGAGACGTTTGAGGACGGGTTCGATGCGGGCGGCTTCCTTACGGGCGGCGCTTTCGCCGTCGGGGGTCATCTCGCGGGGGAATTTGAAGCCGTTGTTCTCGCGGTAGTGCGGGGCGCCGTCGTGGGAGCCGGATTCCACGTTGCCTCGTGCGGGGCCTACGGCGGAGGGCGTGGGCGTAGGGCTCGGGGCAGGGCCGGCGCTCGGCGGATCGGCGCTCGCCGGGCCCGTGCGCTGCTGGCCGCAGGCGGTCAGGGTCAGCACAGCGCTCAGGAGGAAGCCCGCAGCTATGTAGCGGGATCTGTGGCGGGATCTGTAGATCTGCATGTAGGGACTCTGCCACGGCGTCAACGTGGTGGTCCGCCCCGCCTGGGACACCGAAGTCGCACCGCTCCGACCTGCCGTGGCGTCCCCTGGGCGCATACGGCCCGGGGCCGCTTCTGCTAGGTCTGTGCCATGGACGACGCCGGCACATTCCCCACTACGGAAGCACGCCTCACGCCCGTGCTGGAAGCCCTCACCGCCCGCGAGCCGCTCTTCCACCGCCCTGAGTTCGGTACCGCCCGAGCCGACTTCGAGCGCATGACGGCACCGGACTTCTGGGAAGTGGGCGCGTCCGGGCGGCGCTACAGCAGGGCGTACGTGCTCGACGCCCTGGAGGAACGTTTCCGCACCCCGGCGGCCACGGCCACCCCGACCGCCCCGCCGGCCGGAACATGGCACACCTCCGGCTTCCACTGCCGCGAGCCGGCCGAAAGCGTCTACCTGCTGACGTACACCCTGGTCCTCGACGGCCGCACCACCCGTCGGGCCACCCTCTGGCAGCGCGACGGCGAGGACTGGCGCGTCCTCTACCACCAGGGGACCGTCGTGCAGGACGCGGCACCGTAGTCCCCCGCCCTCCCCCTCACGACACCGGCCGCGAGTCTGCCCACACGTTCTCGAATTCCTCCCGGTATGTCGCGAAAAGGCCGTGGTCGTCATCCCGGTCCGCCTCCTGGCGCAGCACCTCGCGGGCGCCGCCGCGCAGGACGAGGACCGGTGACTCCATGCCCCGGCTCCGGCGGAGGTAGGTCTGGACGACGGCCACGCCGTCCGGGCCGTCGCCGTCGACCAGATAGGCGGTGAAGCGCGGGGTCTCGTCGAAGACCTGGATCTCGAAGGCGCCAGGGTCGTGCAGCCGGGCCCGTACCCGTCGCATGTGCAGGATGTTCATTTCGATGGAGCGGCTCATCTCGCCCTTCTTGAGGCCCAGTTCCCGTTCGCGGCGGCGGACCGCGCTGCTGGCGGGGTTGAGGAAGAGCAGCCGGACCCGGCAGCCGGACTCCGCGAGGCGGACCATGCGGCGGCCGGAGTAGTTCTGCACGAGGAGGTTGAGGCCGATGCCGATGGCGTCCAGGCGGCGGGCGCCGCCGAAGAGGTCCTCGGCGGGCAGCTGCCGCTGGAGGCGCACCCGGTCGGTGTGGACGCCGACGACGTCCGCGTACCGGTCGCCGACCAGGTCCTCGACGGCGTCGATGGGCAGCCGTCCCGCGGTGCGGGTGCCGATGCCGGAGCCGAGTATCTCCAGCAGCCGGGCCGAGGCCCGCTCCGCCTGGGCGAGGACGGTGCCGGTCAGGGCGCGGTTGCGGGAGACGATGTTGCGGGCCACCTCCAGCTCGTCGAGGGCCAGCTCCACCTCCCGCCGGTCGTCGAAGTACGGCTCGAAGCAGGGCCAGTGCTGCACCATCAGCTCGCGCAGTTGCGGAAGGGTCAGGAAGCTGAGGATGTTGTCGTCGGCGGGGTCGAGGAGGTAGCCCTTGCGGCGGCTGACCTCGCGGACCGCGACCGCCCGCTGGACCCACTCCTGCCCGGTGGGCCCGGCGGCGGCGATGACCCATTCGTCGCCGTGCACCGGTTCGTAGATGGGGCACAGCACGGCCGCCACGACGGCGCGCAGCCGCTGTTCGACGAGGTTCAGCCAGATGTAGGCGCGCCCGGCCCGCCGGGCGCGGGTGCGCACCTCGCTCCAGGCCTCGGCGCCCCAGTCCAGCTCCGCGCCGATCTCCATCGGCCGGGCCAGGGACACCGCCCCGGGCGGGGCGTCGACGGAGCCGCCCTCGTGTCCCTCGTGACCGTCCTGGCCTTCATGGCCGTCGTCACCAGGGGGCAACTCCAGCCCGCCCGAGCTCACCTGCGCACCGCCTTCCGAACCCCCGTGCCAACGATCAAGGCAGACTACTGCGGGTCCGGGAGGCGGTGCAGCAGGATGGATCGAGTCCTCGGCCAACTCCCCTTATCCGGCGTGACCGTTGTGCCCGGAAAGCTCGGGCGGAGTGAGCGGATTCATAGCGGTGACGTCCCGCGGGGCGAGCTGGAAGCCCTGCCAGTGGACCGGCATGGGCTCCTGGTCCTCGTCCCGGGCGATGTGGTGGTACCCGATGTTGATCCACGCGATGGGGTGGCGCAGCGGCTGCCCGTTGACCCAGCTGTCGACGCTGGTGCCGGCGCCGGCGCCGCAGTTCGCGAGGTTGTTGCTGGCGAACTGCTCGCAGGTGTTGTGTTCGGTGAAATACACGTCGTGCTGCGTGAAGCCGCGTCCGGTGTACTTGCTGGAGCGACCGGGGACGATCTCGTACGACCGGGGATGACCGTCCTTGTTCTTGCCGATGTTGCTGACGACCCGCCACCAGCGGGTCGGCCCGGCGTCGCCCGCCAGTTCCTTGGCCACCGGCGTGCGGACCGTCTGCGTCTTGGGTGTCCGTCCGCCGCTCTGCGGGGTGGTCGTGGAGTCGAACTGCTCCACCCGGTTGGCCGACGAGCCGTCCAGCCCGAAGTTCAGGCGCCAGAAGACGTTGTGGCTGTGGCTGGTGGCGTAGTCCTTGGCGCCCTTGCCGATCGGCCAGCCTCGGCCGTCACCCGCGTCGTAATCGGCGGGTGAGAGCGTACCGGTGGCGCCGACCTGCATGTTCATCGTGCCGTCGGCGGAGAAACGCCATTCGACGATGTATTCGTACCACCCGGTCTTGTTGACCGTGTAGACGAGCAGGTCCTTGCCCTGGAGCTGGTAGGTCTTGGAGGTTTCGCCGGGGTAGCGGCCCAGGCGGTAGGCGTGGCCGCGGGCGCGCGTGGTGACGCACAGGCCGTTGACGTCCGGGTGCTCCGGGTCCCAGGCGTCCGGCACCTTGACCGATTTGATGGTGCCGCCGGGACACTCTCCCGGGTCCAGCGTCTGCAGCCCCTGGGCGAAGCTCTGCCCGGTGAGGTCGTCGTACTCCATGCCGCCGTCGTCGTACGGGACGTGGATCTGGGCCAGTTTCGCGCCGGTCAGCACCTGGATCGGCCGGGGCTCGCCTTTTGGCTGGTACGAGACGTTGTCCAGGGCCAGCCCGGCGTTCGTCTCGTAGTGCCAGCACATGCGCCAAGTGGTGCCGCCTTCGAGGGTCTGCGTGATGCTGTACGGGGTACTGCACCCTGCGGCGGTGGGCGCGGGCGCAGGAGCGGCCTGTGCGGTGGCCGGTCCGGTCGTCAGCGCGGCCGTACCGAGCAGCAGCGGCGCGGCGAGCAGTGCGGCGCGCCGGACACGGGCACGGTGGGTACGGACGTGGATACGGGCAGGGACACGGCCGTGGCCGGCACCGGCGCGGCGGAAGGGTCTTTCGTGCATGGAAACGCTCCTGTACGACAGTGATACGGAAGCTACGGAGTACGCGGGTGGTGCGGGGCCGGGTGGCAGGCGCACGAACACGACCACCCGCCCGGGTCCGGCCGGCTGCGCGGGCACCGTCCCGGACGCGGGCGGCCGTGCGGGCACCGCCCCGGGCCCGGGCGGCTCAGTCCAGCCGGCCGACCGTACGGGCGCTCAGGTCGACCACATAGCGCCGGGTGTCGATCCACTGGCCGTTGCGCACCTTCGTGAAGAGCCGCACGCAGCGGTGTTCCCCGCAGGCGCGCAGCCGTTCCGGAGCCGGCCCCTCCGCCTCCCCCCGGTAGACGAAGCCCCGCACGGTCAGCTGGCCGGGGCCGGTCAGCTCCTTGCCGGTGGCGTGTTTGTAGTCCTCCCGCAGCCCGGCTCCCTCGGGGGCGGCGATCAGGAGTCCGGCCGCGGCTTCGCTCTCGGTCCGGTTGGGCGGCGGCTGGACGCCGTGCCGACTGGCCGCCTTCTCCACCTTCCCGGTGGTGAGATTGACGGTCCTGGTCACGTACGCGTCGGTCCGGTAGTCGTAGAACGACACGTTCGCCCGGCGTGGCGGGTCGGCGAGGCCGGTCTCGTCCGGGCCCGGCTCGGCCAGATCGGTGGTCAGCCGCTCCGGCCCCGCTCTGCCCTTGACGTCCTCGGTGGCGCCGCGGAACGTACGGGGCGCGGCGAGGGCCTGGGCCCGCGCGGCCTCGTCGTCCGTGAGCGGGTCCCGGCCGACGCCCGCGCGCCCCTCCGCGGGGGCCCGCTCGACCGCCCCCGGCCGTACCTGCTGCGCCTGGCCCGTTCCCGCCCCCGGCCCCTCGGCCGCGGCGGCCCGGCTCCCCCCGCCGGCCGCCCCCGCGTCCTCCGGCAGGGTCACCGCGGCCAGCACGGCGGTACCCGCCAGCGCCACGGCCGCGCCCGCCACCAGCTTGCCCAGGTGGCGGTGCATCATCTTGCGCACTGTTCCCCCCTGCTGCCTCATGGTGCTCAGCACATATCGGTCGTCCTGTACGACGATCCGACTTCGCCGCGGGTTGCCCGCCTTTCGGCGCAGATCGCGCGAAAAACCAGCCGTATTGGGCAGGTTGAAACACGAGACGGACGCAGCACCGTACGCAGCAATCGAACACGGCGACGCACGACCGACGTGATGCCTCAAGGCGTCGCGGCGCCCATCGAGGAAGTGGAAGAGTCGACGTATGCAGGTCTGGCCGGGACAGATGTATCCCCTGGGTGCCACGTACGACGGTGCGGGCACCAACTTCGCGGTGTACTCCGAGACGGCGGAACGCATCGAGCTGTCACTGCTGCACGACGACGGCTCGGAGACCGCCGTCGAACTGCGGGAGACCGACGCCTTCGTCCGGCACGCCTACCTCCCCGGGATCATGCCGGGGCAGCGGTACGGCTTCCGGGTGCACGGCCCGTACGAACCGGAACGCGGTGACCGGCACAACTCCGCCAAGCTGCTGCTGGACCCCTACGCGAAGGCCGTCAGCGGCGCCATCGACTGGGACGAGGCGGTGTACGGCTACCACTTCGGCAAGCCGGACAGCCGCAACGACCTCGACTCGGCGCCGCACACGATGTCGTCGGTGGTGATCAACCCGTACTTCGACTGGGCTGACGACCGCCCGCCCCGCACCGATTACCACGAGACGGTGCTCTACGAGGCCCATGTCAAGGGCCTGACCATGCTCCACCCCGACCTGCCGGACGACCTGCGCGGCAGCTACGCGGCGCTGGCGCACCCCGCGATCATCGAGCACCTGACCGGGCTCGGGGTCACGGCCCTGGAGCTGATGCCGGTCCACCAGTTCGTGAACGATCACCGGCTGGTGGACGCGGGCCTGGCGAACTACTGGGGCTACAACACCATCGGCTTCTTCGCCCCGCACAACGCGTACGCGTCCTGGGGCGACCGCGGGCAGCAGGTGCTGGAATTCAAGTCGGCGGTGCGGGCGCTGCACGAGGCGGACATCGAGGTCATTCTCGACGTTGTCTACAACCACACGGCCGAGGGCAACCACCTGGGCCCGACGCTGTCCTTCCGCGGCCTGGACAACGCCTCGTACTACCGGCTCGCCGACGAACCCCGCTACTACATGGACACCACCGGCACCGGCAACTCCCTGCTGATGCGCAGCCCGCACGTCCTCCAGCTCATCATGGACTCGCTGCGCTACTGGGTGACGGAGATGCGGGTGGACGGCTTCCGCTTCGATCTGGCGGCGACCCTGGCCCGGCAGTTCCACGAGGTCGACCGGCTGTCCTCGTTCTTCGACCTGGTGCAGCAGGACCCGGTGGTCAGCCAGGTCAAGCTGATCGCCGAGCCGTGGGACGTGGGCGAGGGCGGCTACCAGGTGGGGAACTTCCCGCCCCTGTGGACCGAGTGGAACGGCAAGTTCCGCGACACCGTACGGGACCTGTGGCGCGGCGAACCGCGCACCCTGGCCGAATTCGGGTCCCGGCTGACCGGTTCCTCCGACCTCTACCAAGGTGACGGGCGGCGCCCGCTCGCCTCCGTCAACTTCGTCACCTGCCACGACGGCTTCACCCTGCGCGACCTGGTCAGCTACGACAACAAGCACAACGAGGCCAACGGCGAGAACAACCAGGACGGCGAGGGCTTCAACCGGTCCTGGAACTGCGGCGCCGAGGGCCCGACGGACGACGTCGAGGTCCAGGAGCTGCGGGCGCGCCAGATGCGCAACTTCATCGCCACGCTGCTGCTGTCCCAGGGCGTACCGATGCTCAGCCACGGCGACGAGTTCGGGCGCACCCAGCACGGCAACAACAACGCGTACTGCCAGGACAACGAACTGGCGTGGGTGCGGTGGCCGGGTGGCGCGGGCGACTCGGGCGCCACGGCCGACAACACCGGCGCGGAGTCGCCCGGGGAAGCCCCCGACGAGGCCGCCACCACGGAATTCCCGGACGAGGACGCCCAGGAACTGTTCGCCTCCACCGCCGTCCGCGACGAGGACCGGGAGATGTTCGCCTTCGTCCGGCAGATGGTGTGGCTGCGGCGCGACCACCCCGTCTTCCGGCGGCGGCGCTTCTTCCACGGCCGCCCCATGGAGGGCACCCACGACGAGCTGTCCGACATCGCCTGGTTCACCGCGGAGGGCGAGGAGATGCGGCAGCGGGACTGGCAGGCCGCGCACGCCAAGTCGCTGACGGTCTTCCTCAACGGCAGCGCGATCACCGAGCCGGGCCCGCGCGGCGAACGGATCACCGACGATTCCTTCCTGCTGATGTTCAACGCGCACGCCGACGACCGGGAATTCACCGTGCCGGTGGACCACGGCCGCCAGTGGCAGGCGGTCGTGGACACCGCCCACCCGGAGGCCGTCGCCGACGGAGGCGGCCTCAAGGCCCAGGCCGGCGACCGGCTTACCCTGCCCGGACGCAGCATGGTGGTGCTCCAGCGGCCGGCCTGACGCCCTACTCCGGAGCCGTACGGGCACCCCGCCCTCGCACCCCCTGCCGGGGCGTCACGGGGGCGGGCGTACGCGTCCGCCGCGAGGCGCGCCCCAGCGCCAGAACCAGGATCAGCGCGGCGGCCCCGAGCGCCACCGCGAAGGCGGCGGGCGGGCCGTAGGCCTGGGCGAGGCGGCCGGAGGCGGCCGCGGCGGGGGCCTGGCCGCCGACGACAGCGCTGGTCAGGGAGGCCATGGACTCGGTGAGGCGGGTGGCGGGGACGGCGCGTTCGGTGAGCGCGAAGATCGTGCTCAGGTGCGGGGCGAAGGCCGCGCCGAGGACGGTGACGGCCAGGTAGAGGCGCGCAGCGTGTGTACGGCGCGTGGCACCCGTGGCCGGTCCGGGTACGCCACCGGCCGTATCCCAGGCTCCGCCATTGCGGTGGATCCTGCTGGTTTAGTCCGGCCTGGTGAAGGGTGCCGCGCGGCGTGGTCGACGGGGGCGCGCCGGGTGGCGGCCGGGTCGCGGTCCGGCGGGCGCACGGCGGCGCCGAAACGTTTCTGTCCACCCCTGCGCACGGGACGGGACGGCCGCGGCACCACCGCCGTCGGATGGAGCGCGAAAGCGGACCCGCCCCCGGCGAGGAGCACCGCCGCCAGCCCCAGCGCGACGGCCGGATGGGCGACGGCAGCGACCAGCCCCACCAGGGACGGGCCGAGCACGAACGACACCTCGTCCAGCGTGCCCTCCAGGGCCAGTACGGCGGCCACCAGCCGGCCGTCCGCCTCCGAGCGGCGGGCCAGCGCCACCGGACGCGCCCGGGCCAGCGGCCCGACCTGCGGAACACCAGGTCGAGTCTTTTGGATCAGCCTGCATCAGCCCGCGGCGTCTGGTGCGGTGCCCACCAGCCCGGCCATGGCCAGGCTGCCGCTGGTCGCGCTGACCAGCAGCACACTGCCCGGCTGGCACATCGCCGCCGGCAGCCGGCCGAGGAAGGAGACGACGGGCAGCAGCGGTCCGCCCAGGGCGATCACCCGGCGGTGGGCGGCGAGAGCGGAGACCATCGCCCGACGCGGCGCACCGCCGAGGGCCGTACGGACGGTACGTACGAAGCGTTCCGGCATCAGGGCGTCCCGCATCGGATGAAACAACAAGCCGTCCGGCGGGTACGGGTGTTCCCATGACGGCCGATTCCAGTGCGCCACCCACCGCCACTGAGCCCCCCACCGCCACGTACCGGCTGCAGCTCCAGCCGGACCTGCCCTTCGCCACGGCCGAGAAGGCCGTGCCGTACCTCGCCGCGCTGGGCGTCTCGCACCTCCACCTCGCCCCCGTCCTGGAGGCGGTGCCCGGGTCCACACACGGCTACGACGTGGTGGACCACTCGGCGGTACGGGCCGAACTGGGCGGCGAGGAGGGCCTGCGGGCGCTGGCCGCGACGGCCGCGGCGCACGGGGTGCGGCTGGTGGTGGACACCGTGCCCAACCACATGGCCGTACCGGCGCCGGAGTCGCTCAACGCCCCGCTGTGGGCGGTGCTGCGGGACGGCCCGGCCTCCCCGTATGCCCGCTGGTTCGACATCGACTGGGACGGCGGGCACGGCGGCCGGGTGCTGCTGCCGGTGCTGGGCGGGCGTCTGGGGGACGAACTGGAGAACATCCGGGTCGACGGCGACGTACTGCGCTATCACGACCACACCTTCCCCATCAGGCCCGGCACCGAGCAGCTGCCGCTGCCCCGCCTGCTGGACGCGCAGTGGTACCGCCTCGCCTGGTGGCGGCTGGCCCGCAGCGAAATCAACTACCGGCGGTTCTTCACCATTTCGGAACTGATCGGCGTACGGGTCGAGGACCAGGAGGTCTTCGAGGCGACCCACGCCACGCTGCTGCGGCTGCTGCGCGAAGGCGTCGTCGACGGGCTGCGCGTCGATCACCCGGACGGTCTGGCCGCCCCCGGCGACTACCTCGCCCGGCTGCACGCCGCGACCGGAGGCCGCTGGACGGTGGTCGAGAAGATCCTGACCGGCCGGGAGCAGCTGCCGCGCGGCTGGCAGTGCGCGGGCACCACCGGCTACGACGCCCTGCGGCACCTCGACGGCCTGTTCGTCTGCCCGCTCGGCTCCGGCCGGCTCTTCAGCGTCTACCGTGATTTCGTCGCCCCGCTCGCGGACGCGGGCGGCGACTGGGAGGAAACGGTACGCCGCGCCGCCTACGAGGTCGTCACCCACGACCTCGCGGCCGAGGTCGACCGCCTGGTGCGCACCGCCGGGCGGATCAGCGACCGGGCGTCCCACCAGGGCGACCACGCGCCCTGGGCGCTGCGCACCGCCATCCGCGAACTGCTGGTCCGGCTGCCCGTCTACCGCCCGTACGCCACCGACGCCGCCGGGGCGCGCGACGCGCAGCGCTGCGAGCAGGACGCGGCGATGCTGGCGGAGGCCGCCGCACGGGCGCGTACGGTCTTCCGCGCGCCGGAGGAGGCGCTGGCGGTGGACCTGGTGCGCGACCTCGCGCTCGGCCTGCTCGGGAACGGCCCGGACTGCGCGGACTTCAGCGCGCGCTTCGCCCAGACATCGTCCGCGCTGCGCGCCAAGTCCGTGGAGGACACCGCCTTCTACCGCTACGTGCCGCTGCTGTCGGCCTGCGAAGTGGGCGCCGACCCGGGGGCGCCCACGGTGGGCGTGGACACCTTCCACGCGTACTGCGCCCGCATCCAGCGGGACTGGCCGCTCACCGCGACGGTGCTCTCCACGCACGACACCAAGCGCAGCGCCGACGTGCGGGCCCGGATCGCCGTCCTGACCGAATGCCCGGACCGGTGGCGGGAACTGCTGCGCCGGGTGTCCGCCGGGCCGGCCGGGGGTGAGGGTCCGCAGCCGCCGGACCAGCACCTGGCATGGGTGGCCTGGCAGACCGCCTTCGGCCTCGGCAAGCCGTCCACCGAACGACTGATCCCGTCGGTGCTGAAGGCCGTACGCGAGGCCGGGCTGCACACGTCCTGGACGGACCAGGACGCCGGGTACGAGGAGGCGGCCGGCGACTTCCTGCGCGCGGGGCCGTGCGGTCCGGCGGCGTCCTCACTCACCGAACTGGCCACCGAACTCGCGCCCTACATCCGCGCCAACGTGCTCAGCGCGGCTCTGCTGCACCTGACCATGCCCGGCGTACCCGACCTCTACCAGGGCACCGAGACCGAGTACAACGCCCTGGTCGACCCCGACAACCGCCGCCCGCCCCGGCTGCGCGCCGACCTGCTCACCGAACTCGACGACGGTACGCAGCCACAGGACCTGTCCGCGGACAAGCTGCTGCTGACCGCGACGGCCCTGCGCCTGCGGCGGTCCCGCCCCGAGTGGTTCGGCGCCCAGGGCACCTACACGCCCCTGCACGCCGACGGCACGGCGGCCGGCCACTGCCTGGCCTTCGCCCGGGCCGGGCGGGCGGTGACGGTGGCCACCCGGCTCTCCCTGCGGCTGGCCGAGGACGGCGGCTGGCGCGACACGGAACTGACGCTTCCGAGTACGGGCACGAGTACGCGTACGGGCTGGCGCGAACTGCTCACCGGCCGGGAAGTGCAACGGCCCGTGGTGTGCCTGCGCGAACTGCTGGGACGCTACCCGGTGGCACTGCTGGTCAAGGAGGACTGACGGGCGGACCCGTCGCGTACTCGCGTACGGCCGAGGCCCGCACGGCGACCGCTCCGGTGCGGAACCGCGGGAGCGACGGCAGGCGTCTGCCCAGTGGTCGAGCCCAAGGAGTGCACACCATGCGCATCTACCTCAGCGCGGACATGGAAGGCGTCACCGGACTGGTCGACGCGGACGACGTCCAACCCGGCGGGCGGGACTACGAGCGCGGACGGCTGATGATGGCGGAGGACGTCAACGCCGCCGTCCGGGGCGCCGTGACGGCCGGTGCCACGGACATCGTCGTCAACGACGCCCACGGCCGCATGCGCAACCTGCTGCCCGAGCACCTGGACCCGGCGGCCCGCCTCATCCGCGGCGACCCCAAACAGATGGGGATGCTCGAAGGGCTCGCCCCCGGGCACGACGCCGCGATCCTGGTCGGCCACCACGCGCGGGCGGGCACGCCCGGCGTACTGAGCCACAGCTTCATGGGCCACGAGATCGAGGACATCTGGCTGGACGGCCGCCCCGTGGGCGAAATCGGCCTGTCGCACGCCACCGCTGCCGCTCTCGGCGTGCCCGTGGTGGCGCTCACCGGCGACGACGGCGCCTGTGCGGAGATGAGGGAGTGGGACGACCGGGTCACCACCGTCACCGTGAAGCACGCGCACGACCGTTTCGCCGCCGCGCTGCTCCCGGACGCGGAAGCCCGCCGGGACATCGAGCAAGCCGTCGCCACCGCCCTCTCCGCACCGCCGCAGGCGCCCGAACCGTCTCCGGACCCGTGTGAGCTGGCCGTCCGCTGGCAGTCCGCCTCGGTGGCCGACACGTTGCTCGGGATACCGGGGGTAACCTCGGTGGACAGCCGGACGGTCCGGGCGCGCGGGGCACTCACCGACCTGTACCGGCTCTTCGGCATATGGATGCGGGTGGCGGCGTCACTGACCCACCAGGCGCCGTACTGCTGACCGGGACGCTCGCCGGTCGTCCGGCGGCAGGTGGGTCTCGCGGAGGAGCGTGACGAAGTGCGCGGCGGCGCCGGTGGGCGTGACGCGGGAGAAGGCGGTGATCTCGCGGCGCCACGGCGGGTCGGTGGGGACGGCGGTGCAGTCCAGACCGGTCAGTTCATGGGCAGCAGTGATCAGGACACCCACACCGGCCGCCGCCATCCGTACCGCCGTCGACGTGTGCTGCGTACGGACGGCCGTACGGGGCGTGAAGCCGGCCCGTTCGCACTCCACGTCCAGCCATCGCCGGCCCGCCAGGACCGGTTCCAGCGCGCAGCGCACCCACGGCCGGTCGGCCACCTCCTCGATCCGTACGGCGGTACGCCCGGCGAGCGGGTCGCCGGACGGCAGCACCATCACCATCCGCTCCTCGCCCACGACCGTGACCGGCCCCGGCCACGACTCGGGGCGCGGCCCGACCGCCAGGTCGGCGACACCGCGTTCCATGTGCGCGAACAGGTCTTCGGTGGTGGCGTATTCGTGCAGGACAAGGCGCACGCCGCCGTGCTCGCGCCCCCAGCGCGCGCAGACCTCCGGGAGCACGCCGATGGCGTGCGCGTGCACCGTTGCGATGTGCAGCTCGCCGCTCTCGGCCCCGGCCGTCGCCAGCGCGGCCCGGCGGGCCTGTTCGGCGCTGCGTACGGCGAGTTCGGCGTGCGGGAAGTAGGCGCGGCCCATGGGCGTCAGCCGGACGCCGCGCGGCAACCGTTCCAGCAGCGGGCCGCCGACCTCCCGTTCCAGGGCCTTGATCTGGTGGGACAGCGCGGACTGGGTGACGTGCAGCAGCTCGGCCGCCCGCGTGAAGGACCGCTCCTCGACGACCGTGACCAGGTATTCCATCTGCCGCAGACTCATGGCTGCCGCCCCCTCCGCACTCGCCACCGTCATGAACATCCTTCATCATCCCAATGGAAACATTGCCTTGGACTCATGGTGGACGGCGGGCGGAGGCTGGCCACATGAGAGACATGAGACACGGCAGCGGCGGCGACACCGACGTGATCGTCATCGGTGGCGGTACGGGCGGCTACAGCACGGCCCTGCGCGCCGCCGCCCTCGGGCTGCGGGTGGTACTGGCCGAGCGGGACCTCATCGGCGGCACCTGCCTGCACCGCGGCTGCATCCCGAGCAAGGCGATGCTGCACGCGGCGGAACTGGTGGACGGCATCGCGGAGGCGCGGGAGCGCTGGGGCGTGAAGGCCACGCTGGACACCGTCGACTGGGAAGCCCTGACCGCCACCCGCGACGGCATCGTGGCACGGAACCACCAGGGCGTCGAAGGGCACTTGAAGCGCGCCGGGGTGCGTGTGGTGCGCGGCAGCGCGCACCTGACCGGCGCGCGCTCCGTCTTCGTCGAGGCCCCGGACGGCGGGGAGTTCACCGCCCGGCGCGGCATCGTGCTGGCCACCGGCTCCCGCCCGCGCCTGCTGCCCGGCCTCGCACCGGACGGCCACACCATCGTGACCAGCGACGACGCGCTGTTCGCACCCGGCCTGCCGGACTCCGTCCTGGTGCTGGGCGGCGGCGCGATCGGCGTAGAATACGCCTCCTTCCACCGGTCCCTGGGCGCCCGGGTGACGCTCGTCGAAGCCGCCGGCCGGCTGCTGCCGCTGGAGGACGAGGAGGTGAGCCGCCATCTGGCGCGCGGGCTGAAGAAGCGCGGCATCACGGTCCGTACGGACTCGGTGCTGACCGGGGCCGACGTGACGGGCCACGGCGTACGCGTCACCGTCCGTACGCCCCGGGGCGAGGAGACCGTCGAGGCCGAGCGACTGCTCGTCGCGGTCGGCCGGGTCCCGGTGACCGACGGCCTGGACCTGGCGGCGGCCGGACTGGCCACCGACGAGCGCGGCTTCGTCCCGCCCGCCGACCGATCCCGGCTGGAGACCGCCGTACCCGGAATCCACGTCGTGGGCGACCTGCTGCCGCCCCCGTCCCCCGGCTTGGCGCACGCCTCCTTCGCCGAAGGACTGCTGGTCGCCGAAACACTGGCCGGCGTGCCGTCCCGGCCGGTGGACTACGCGACCGTGCCACGCGTGACGTACTCCGCACCACAGACCGCCTCCGTAGGCCTGACCGAGACGGAGGCACGCGCCCGCGGCCTGGCCGTCCGGGTCAACACCCTGCCGCTGACAGCGGTCGCGAAGGGCATGGTGCACGGACAGGGCGGCATGGTGAAGGTCGTCGCGACGGAAGGCGCGGGCGGCACTGCCGCCGGAACCGTACTCGGCGTCCACCTGGTCGGCCCGCACGTCTCGGAAATGATCGCCGAGAGCCAACTGCTGGTGGCCTGGGACGCCGAACCATCCGACGTGGCCCAGCTCATCCACCCCCACCCCACCCTGTCCGAAGCGGTCGGCGAAACGTTCCTGACGCTGGCGGGGCGGGGGTTGCATCAGCACTGAGCGGCGCCTGGCCGCCCCCAACAGGCCCTCGGGCACGACACCCCCGCAGCCGCGCCCCCAGCCGCCAAAAAAGAGTTGCGTCACCCCCGCCGCACGTCCACCATCGGCGCGTACGACCAGCACCCCTGCGTACGGGCCGTCCCGTACGCCCCCGCGCCACAGGCAGGAGCAACGGAATGCGCCGAAACCTCGGAACTACTCAGCGCCCTTACCGGACGACAGTTCTCGAGGTTTCGACCACTCATGCACACCCTGAACATCGGCATTCTGGCCCACGTCGACGCGGGTAAGACCAGCCTGACCGAGCGGCTCCTGTACGCGACCGGTGCCATCGACCGGCTCGGCAGCGTGGATGCCGGGAACACCCGGACCGACACCGGTGCCATCGAGCGCGAGCGTGGCATCACGATCCGGTCCGCGGTGGCCTCCTTCACCGTGGGGGACGTCCAGGTCAATCTGATCGACACCCCGGGGCACTCCGACTTCATCGCCGAGGTGGAGCGTGCCCTGGGCGTACTGGACGGTGCCGTACTGCTTCTGTCCGCCGTGGAGGGCGTACAGGCGCGTACGCGGGTCCTGATGAAGACGCTGCGGCGGTTGCGGCTGCCCACCCTGCTGTTCGTCAACAAGATCGACCGGGCGGGCGCGCGGACCGACGCGCTCGTGGCGGACATCCGCCGTGCCCTGGCGCCGCACGTCGTCCCGATGGCCTCCGTGCACGACGCGGGCACGCCGGACGCGCGGACCACGCCGCTCCCTGCGGAAGCACCGGCCGTACGGGCCCGGATGACCGAGCTGCTCGCCGACGCCGACGAGCGGATCCTCGCCCGCGCCGTGGACGGCCCGCCGCTCACCCCGGACGAGCTGCGGGCCACGCTGGCCGCCCGTACCGCGGACGGCTCGGTGCACCCGCTGTACTTCGGGTCGGCGATCGGCGGGCAGGGCGTCGGCGCGCTCATCGACGGCATGACCCGGCTGGTCCCGCCGCCCGCGCCCGGCGCCGCGGGCGCCCCGCCGCGCGGCACGGTCTTCGCCGTCCAGCGTGAGCCCGGCGGCGGCAAGAGCGCTTATCTGCGGCTCTACGAGGGCGAGTTGCGGCCGCGCCGCCAGGTCACCCTGCACCGCCGGGAGCCGGACGGCACGGCCGGGCGTGTCGAGGGGCGGATCACCGCGCTGGAGGTCGTGGGGCGGCCGCCGGGTGACCGGGCGCCGCTGACCGCGGGGAACATCGCGGTGCTGCGCGGCCTGCCCGGCGTCCGCGTCGGCGACCGGCTGGGCGGCGCGGCGCCCGACGCGCACCGGAAGGGGGACGACGCGCTGTTCTCCCGTCCCACTCTGGAGACCGTGGTACGGGCCCGGCGCCCGGCGCAAGCCGCCCGGCTGCGCGCAGCGCTGCTGGACCTGGCGGAGCAGGACCCGCTCATCCACGCCCGGCCCGCCGCCTCGGGCGCCACCTCGGTCCTCCTCTACGGGGAGGTCCAGAAGGAGATCATCGCGGCCACGCTCCGCCAGGACCACGGCATCACGGCGGACTTCGAACCGAGCCGGGTGGTGTGCGTGGAGCGGCCCCTGGGCACCGGCGAGGCGTACGAGGAGATCACCGGACGCGATCACGTCGGCTGGTGGGCGACGGTCGGCCTGCGCGTCGAGCCCGGCCCGCGCGGCTCCGGTCCGCGCTTCGCGTACGAGACCGAACTGGGCGCGCTGCCGCACGGTTTCCACCAGGCGGTGGAGGACACGGTGTACGCGTCGCTGAGCGACGGGCCGCAGGGCTGGGCGGTCACGGACTGCCG
The DNA here is from genome assembly GCF_055577005.1 of Streptomyces sp. NPDC033221. Taxonomy (NCBI): domain Bacteria; kingdom Bacillati; phylum Actinomycetota; class Actinomycetes; order Kitasatosporales; family Streptomycetaceae; genus Streptomyces; species Streptomyces sp. NPDC033221. Next base: position 123,820 of record NZ_JBVIQN010000020.1, read on the forward strand.
GGTCGTGCTGACCCGTTCCGGCTTCGTGGGGCCGGTCAGCACGGCCGGCGACTTCCGCGGGGTCACGCCGGTCGTCCTCGCACGTGCCCTGCGCCGGGCCGGCACGCGGGTGTACGAACCGTGCCACTCCTTCGAGGCGGAGGTGCCGCTGGACACGATCGTCCCGGTCACCGCGCGCCTCGCGGCGCTGGGCGCCGAGTTCGACGACACCTCGGTGGCCGGTGGTGCCTGGCTCCTCACCGGCACCCTCCCGGCCCGCCGGGTCCCGGACGCGGAGCGGCGGCTGCCGGGGCTCACCCACGGCGAGGGCGTCTGGTGGTCCCAGCCGGCCGGACCGGCGGGCGATCGTCCGGTGGCGGTAAGGGGGCGGGGCTAGCCGTCGGTGAGGACGTACCCCACGCTGCCGAACGCCACGTGGTCGCCCGGCTGCACCAGCACCTCGCCCACCACGCGGCGGCCGTTGACGCAGGTGCCGTTCGTGGAGCCGAGGTCGCGCAGGAGCCAGCCGTCGCGCGCGCTGCGCAGTTCGGCGTGGGCGCGTGAGACGGTGTCGTGGTTCAGGCGCAGGCCGGAGCCGGGGGCGCGGCCTATGAGGAGGGGGAACGGTCCCGGTGCGGGGAGCAGCAGCTTCGGCAGGCGTTCGCGGCGCCAGGCCCGGCGGACCATGATGTTGAACGACGACACCTTGCCGACCGCGCGCAGCACGGCGCCCTCGACCTTGCCGCGGGAGGCCAGGTCGGCGGTGGCCGCGGCGAGTTCCGTGTGCTGGCGAGCGGTGAGTACCAGCTCCAGCCGCCGCAGGAAGGTGTCCTGGGACAGCCTGCCTTGCGCCGCGCCTTCGCGCAGCAGTTCCAAGGCGCGCTCCCGGTCGGCTTCCGACGGGCGCGCCGGTCGGGCCGGGAACTCCAGCGATGTCATGCCGGTGATTGTCCGGTGCCCGCGCGCCGGTGTCCAGCCGGGTGGACCGTGGTCGCGTACGGCGGCCCGCGGCGGGGCCCGGCGGAAAACCGTGGCGCCGCGCCCGTGGTCCGGGCTACGCTCGGCGCCGGCCCTGGAAAAGGAGAGGAGGCGAGAGCCGTGCCGACGTACCCGTATCCGCGCTCCCGCCCCGCCCGCCGGGCCGTTCCGGGCTGATTCCGCCCTGTCGGGAGCGCATCGACCGCCTTCCGAGAGGACCCCATGACCGAGTTGGTCATCCGCGCGCTCACCGAGAGCGACGCGTTTCTGTTCGACACCCTGGACGATCCCACCGCCGGACTCGTCGGCCATCCGCCCTTCGGGCGCCGCTACGCGACAGTCGCCCAGGGTGGCCAGTACCGCCCCGAGTGGACATGGGTGGCGCTGCGCGACGGCGTGGTGGTGGCCCGCGCCGCCTGGTGGGCAGCGCCGGACGACACCCGGCCGATCGCCCTGGACTGGTTCGACTTCGCGCCGGGCGAGTCGGACGCCGCCGTCCGGCTGCTGCGCACCGCGCCCCTGCACGCCGAGTACGTCCTGCAACTGCCGCCCGGCTGGCGGGACCAGGAGGCCGTACGGGGCGCCGCCCGCGCCCGTATGGACGCGGCCGTCGCGGCCGGTCTCGCGCCGCTCGTCGAACGGTTCCGCTACACCTGGACACCCGAGTGCGGACTCCCGGAGTCGCCGGGGCGGCTGGTGTTCCGGCCCGAGCCCGACGACGGGGTGGTCCTGGACATTCTGCGGCGCGTCGAGACCGGCTCGCTGGACGCCCATGCCCGGCAGGCGATCGCCGAGGGCGGCGTCGAACAGGCCGCCCGGGAGGAGCTGGACTTCTTCAACTGGTGCCCCTCGCCGCGCGACTGGTGGCGGGTGGCCTGGACGGCCGATCCGGAGCGGGGTGGCGAGGTGGTCGGGCTGCACGTGCCCGCCCGTAATCTCCAGGCGCCCGTCATCGGGTTCATCGGCATCGTGCCTGCGCACCGCGGCCGGGGGTACGGGTACGACCTGCTCGTCGACTGCACCCGGCACCTCGCCGCGCACGGCGCGGACAAGATCGTCGGCGAAACGGACCAGCCGAACGTCCCGATGGCGGCGGCTTTCGCCAAGGCGGGGTATCCGATGACGCAGGAGCGTGCATTCTTCGTGTGAGAGCGGGCGGAGGGCCTCCTTCGTCCGCGCCGGACGAAGGAGGTCAGCCGTGCTCTTCGAGGTGTGGGCGCCGAACGCCGGACAGGTCGCGCTCCAGTTCGTCACGCCCCGCGGCCGTGCCGCGGACGGCGCGGGCCGCCGGGAAGGGGGCGAGGGGTACGCGCTGACGACGGGGCACGCCGCGGCGACGGAGCAGGCCCCCGCGGGGCGGGTGTCCGCCGAGCACGTGCCCATGGAGCGCGTTCCCGGCCGTGCGGGCTGGTGGCGGGCCGACGTACCGGCCCGCCACGGTGACCGTTACGGCTTCCGCCTCGACGACGGTCCGCTGCTGCCCGATCCGCGCGCGGCCCGGCTGCCCGAAGGGCCGGACGGGCCGGGCGCGGTCGTCGAGCACGACCGGTTCGCCTGGCGGCACGACTGGCCCGGCCGTGGCCTGCCGGGCGCGGTCCTCTACGAGCTGCACACGGGGACGTTCACCGATGGCGGCACCTTCGACGCCGCCGTCGAGCGCCTGCCACACCTGGCCGGGCTGGGCATCACCCATCTCGCGCTGATGCCGGTGTGCCCGTTCCCCGGGACGCACGGCTGGGGGTACGAGGGCGTCGCCCCCTGGGCCGTACACGAGCCGTACGGCGGCCCGGACGGGCTCAAGCGGCTGGTCGACGCCGCCCACGGACACGGCCTGGGCGTCGTCCTGGACGTCGTGCACAACCATCTCGGCCCGTCCGGCAACCACCTGCCCGCTTTCGGGCCGTACTTCACGGAGACCCATCACACGCCGTGGGGCGCGGCGGTCAATCTCGACGCGCCCGGGTCGGACGAGGTGCGCGCGTACTTCATCGAGAGCGCGCTCGCCTGGCTGCGTGACTACCGGATCGACGGTCTGCGCCTCGATGCCGTACACGCTCTGATCGACACCCGCGCCCGCCATTTCCTGGCCGACCTGTCCAGTGCCGTCGACGCCCTCTCCACACACCTGCGGCGGCCGCTCTTCCTGATCGCCGAGTCCGACCTCAATGACCCCCGCACCATCGCCCCGCGCGCGAGCGGCGGCCACGGTCTGCACGCCCAGTGGAACGACGACTTCCACCACTGCCTGCACGCCGCGCTGACCGGCGAGTCCCAGGGTTATTACGCGGACTTCGCCCGCGCGCCGCTCGCCGCCCTCACCAAGACGCTGACCGGCGGCTTCTTCCACGACGGTACGTACTCCAGCTTCCGCGGCCGCCGGCACGGCAGCCCGCTGGACCGGCGCGCCACCGCCGCCCACCGCCTGCTGGCCTATGCCCAGACCCACGACCAGGTCGGCAACCGGGCGCTCGGTGACCGGCTGGCCGCCGGCCTCTCCCCCGGTCTCGTCGCCTGTGGTGCCGCGCTGGTGCTGTGCTCGCCGTTCACGCCGATGCTGTTCATGGGCGAGGAGTGGGCGGCCCGTACGCCCTGGCAGTTCTTCTCCGACCACACGGACCCGGAGCTGGCCGAAGCGGTACGCAACGGGCGCCGCCGCGAGTTCGCCGAGCACGGCTGGCGGGAGTCGGACATCCCCGACCCGCAGGACCCGGCGACGCGGGACCGCTCCTGTCTGGACTGGTCGGAGCCGCGGCGCGAGCCGCACGCCACGCTGCTGGCCTGGTACCGCACCCTGCTCGCGGTGCGCGCCGCCCACCCGTCGCTCACCGATCCGGATCTGACGCGCACCGAGGTCGCGTACGACGAGGAGGCGCGCTGGCTGTCGCTGCGGCGTGGGCCGGTGCGGGTGGTGGTGCGGCTCGGCGGGGACGGTACGGCCGAGGTGCCGGGCGGGAGCGCGCGGGCTCGGGTGCTCGCGGCGTGGCCGGACGCGGACGCGGCGGCGGCCGGCCCGGACGGCGTCCTGAGACTGCCGCCCGAGTCGGCCGCGGTGCTGTCGGAGCCGGAGGCTGAGTGACCTGCTCCCGCCGAAGCGCTCATAGGTGAGCACTCGTGGGGCAGCGCCTGGGAGTCAGCTCTGGAGAGTCAGCTCTGGAACTCCGCGACGAAGGTTTCGCAGAACGCCTTCAGGTCGTCCGGCTTACGGCTGGTGATGAGCTTGTTGGGGCCGCCGGTGCAGACCTTGACCTGCTCGTCCACCCAGCTGCCGCCGGCGTTCTCGATGTCCGTGCGCAGGCTCGGCCAGGACGTCAGCGTACGGTCGCGTACGACGTCCGCCTCGATCAGCGTCCACGGCGCGTGGCAGATCGCCGCCACCGGCTTGCCCGCGTCGAAGAAGCCGCGGGCGAACGCGACGGCCTTCTCGTTCAGCCGCAGCGCGTCCGGGTTGGCGACGCCGCCGGGCAGCACCAGCCCGTCGAAGTCGCCGACCTGCGCCTGGTCCACGGTCTGGTCGACCGGGAAGGTGTCCGCCTTGTCCAGGTGGTTGAACGCCTGGACCCGGCCGGACTCGGTGGAGACGAGCTTGGGGGTGCCGCCGGCGTCGATCACCGCCTGCCATGGTTCGGTCAGCTCGACCTGCTCGATGCCTTCGGGTGCTACGAGAAACGCCACCTGCATGGCCGTTCATCCTTTGCGCTCGTCTTGCGTACGAAGGGGTGTTCCCTTTGCGGTCTTCTTTTCGCATCCCCGGCCACAACCGGGCAAAAACGTGCCAAATGGGAGGTGATCCGTCCCTGGAAAACGGGTACCGGGATGCGCCGCCCGCAAACAGGCCGACTCGTACGGCTGGCCGGACTGTCCACCGGCGCTTCACCTGGCGGACACTGTGTCCATGCCCCTGCGTATCGCCGACCTCCTGGCCCGGCCCGAACTGGACCTCTCACCGACCTACGACGTCCCGGCCGGGCTGCTGGACCGTACCGTCGAGGCCGCGACCGTCTCCGACCTGCTGCACCCGGGCAAGTGGCTGCAGGGCGGCGAGCTGCTGATGACGATCGGCCTGGTGCTGCCGATGGAGCCGGCGGCCTGCCGGACGTACGTCCGCGACGTGACCGAGGGCGGCGCGGCCTGCCTCGCGCTCGGACTCGGCACCGGACTCCCCTACCAGGAAGCCCCCGCGCCGCTGGTCGACGCCGCGCGCGAAGCGGGCCTGCCGCTGCTCACGGTGCCCGACGAAGTGCCGTTCATCGCGGTCACCAAAGCGGTGTTCGACGCGCGCGCCGACGAGCAGCAAGCCGTACTGCACCGGGCGTTCGCGACGCAGCGGCGGCTGACCGCGGCGGCGACGGACAGCGGACTGCAGCCGATGCTGGAGGAATGGACCGCCGCCACCGGCGTCGGCGCGGCCGTGCTCGACCCGCTCGGACGGCTGCTCGCCACGGGTGGCGGCCGGCCGGCCCCGTCCCCGGCAGCCGCCCGTGACCTGGTCGAACGGGTCGCCGCCCGCGGTCTGCGCGGCAGCGCGTCCAGCACCGCCGGCGGCCGCCGGCTGGAGGTGCAGCCGCTCGGCGCCCGGCGGCTGCGCGGCCTGCTGCTGCTCACCGGCAGCCCGGACGCGGCGGCCCGCGCCGTGGTCCCCGGCCTGGTCTCGCTGCTCTCGCTGGAGCTGGAGCGCCGCCACCTGATGGACGAGCCGGAGCGGCGCCGCAGGTCGGCGCTGCTCGCGGAGCTGCTGTCGGACGAGGAGGGGCCGGTGGGCCGGGCCCAGGACATCCTGGCCGCCGCCGGCCTCCACGACGACCGGGTGCGCGGCGTCGTGGTCGAGCCCCCGGCCGGCGGCCCGGAGGGCCCCGGCCCGGCGGACAGCGGCCCGCACGACATCGCCGCCGACCTCGCCCTGGCCATACCCGGCGGCCTGGTCCGGGTCGCGGCGGGCGGGCTCGTCGAGGCCGTGGTGGGCGCTGGCCTGGACGTACGGGACGTGCTCGGGCGGTTCGCGCCGCGCCGCCCCGCCGGGATCGGCCCGCTCACCGCGCCGGACGCGGTCCGGGTCTCGCTGCGGCAGGCGGCGGGGCTGCTCGGTGTCAGCCGGGCGAGCGGGGTCCCCGAAGAGGCCCGGGAGAGCGCGGCCAGCCGACTGCTCCTGGACCTCGGCGACCGCCGTACGCTGCACGGATACGCCGACGCCGTACTGGGCCCGCTCGATCTCGCCGACCACGGCGAGGAGTTGCTGACGACGCTCGCGGCCTGGCTGGAGACCGGCGGCGCCTGGGACGCGACCAGCCGCCGCCTCGGCGTGCACCGGCACACCGTACGCAACCGGCTCGACAAGGCGATGGAGCTGACGGGGCGCCGGCTCGACGACCCCGACGACCGTTTCGACCTGTGGCTGGCCACCCGCATCCGGCGCGGCGGCGATGTCCCGCCGGGCGCCGCCGGACGGCTCTGACGACCGCCTTCGCCCCCGAATGTGTCCAACAGCCCACCCCCCGGCGTGTCCATGACCCGGTCTCCTGTCCTACCGTCGGGTCATGCAGATCCCATGCTCCGAAGGAGACCGCACCGCCGAGGCCGACCGGGAAGGGGTCGCGCCCGGCAGGCTGATGGCCATCAGCGACCTGCACATCCGTTACGAGGAGAACCGCGAGATCGTCGAGCGGCTGCGGCCCGGCTCGGACGCCGACTGGCTGCTGGTGGCCGGGGACATCGGTGAGTACGTCGCGGACATCCGCTGGGCGCTGACCGTGCTCAGCAGCCGCTTCGCCAAGGTGATCTGGGTGCCCGGCAACCACGAGCTGTGGACCCCGTCCAACGACTCCGTCCAGCTGCGCGGCGTCCGGCGCTACGAGCACCTGGTGGAGATCTGCCGGGAGTTGGGCGTCCTGACGCCCGAAGACCCCTACCCCGTCTGGGAGGGCGAGGGCGGCCCGGCGGTGATCGCCCCGGTCTTCGCCCTGTACGACTACACCTTCCGGCCGCCCGGCACCCACACCAAGGACGCGGCGCTGGCGGTCGCCGAGGAGGCCGGGGTGGTCTGCACGGACGAGTTCTTCCTGCACCCGGACCCGTACCCGACCAGGGAGGCGTGGTGCCGGGCCCGCGTGGCGGCCACCGAGGCCCGGCTCGCCGAGATCCCCGAGGACCTGCCCACGGTGCTGGTCAACCACTGGCCGATCGTCCGCGAGCCCACCGAGCCACTGTGGCACCCGGAGTTCGCCCTGTGGTGCGGCACCGAGGCCACCGCCGACTGGCCGCGCCGCTTCCGCGCCGCCTCCGTCGTCTACGGCCATCTGCACATTCCGCGCACCATCGAGGTGGACGGCATCCCGCACGTGGAGGTGTCCCTGGGCTACCCGCGCGAGTGGCGGCGCCGCAAGGCGGCTCCGGGGCAGCTGGTGCAGATCCTGCCGGCGGTGGCGCGGGCACCGCAGTTCTGACGGGGCCACGCTCCGTGCGGCCGCCGGGCCGGCTCCGTGCCGGGCCCGGCGGCCCCGTGGTCAGCTCCCGTCCGGCGCCAGCCGCACCGAGATGGAGTTGATGCAGTAACGCTGGTCCGTCGGGGTCGGGTAGCCCTCGCCCTCGAAGACATGGCCGAGGTGGGAGCCGCAGCGGGCGCAGCGGACCTCCGTACGGACCATGCCGTGGGAGCGGTCCTGGAGCAGCTCCACGGCGTCGGTGTCCTTCGGGTCGTAGAAGGACGGCCAGCCGCAGTGACTCTCGAACTTCGTCTCCGAGCGGAACAGTTCGGCGCCGCAGGCACGGCAGGAGTAGACACCCGCCGTCTTGGTGTCGGTGTACTCACCGACGAAGGCGGGTTCCGTGCCGCCCTGGCGCAGGACCTGGTACTCCTGCGGGGTCAGCTCGGCGCGCCACTGCTCGTCCGGCTTGTCGATCTCGTACGGCATGAGTACCTCTGCTTCCTATCGGCTCTGCAGGCGCGTGAGGATCTGCGGGCCGAGTTCGGTCACATCGCCCGCGCCCATGGTGAGAACAAGGTCGCCGGGCTCCGCCATTCCTGCGATCACCTCGGGGATCGCGGTCTTGTCGGCTTCGGCGGTCACCCGGGCGCCGACGGCCTGGGCCGCGTCGATGATCAGGGCGCTGGTGACGCCGGGGATCGGGTCCTCGCGGGCCGGGTAGATGTCCAGCACGACGGAGGCGTCGGCGAGGGTGAGCGCCTCGCCCATCTCCTTGCCCAGTTCCTGGGTGCGGGAGAAGAGGTGCGGCTGGAAGACGACCAGCACGCGGGAGCCGGTGGCGGCGCCGCGGATGGCCTCCAGGTCGGCGGTCATCTCGGTGGGGTGGTGTGCGTAGGAGTCGATGACCTGCACGCCGGCCGCCTCGCCCTGGAGCTGGAGGCGGCGCTTGACGCCGGTGTACGTGCCGAGCGCGGAGGCCAGGTTGTGCGGCGGGAGGCCGAGCGCGGTGCCGGCGGCGAGGGCCGCGACGGCGTTCAGGGCGTAGTGCCGGCCGGGCACGGAGACGGTGAAGGTGAGGATCTTGCCGTTGGCCAGGGCGACGGTGACCTCGCTGGTAAGCCCCCGCTGGTTGATCTTGAGGACCCGTACGTCGGCGTCCGCGGCCTCGCCGTACGTGACGATCTCGATGTCCAGGCGGCCGGACAGGCGGGAGGTCAGCTCGCGGGCGCCGGGGTGGTCGGCGGAGACGACGAGGGTGCCGCCGGGGCGGATGCGGGCGGCAAAGATCTCGAAGGACTCGTAGATCTCGTCCATCGACGCGTAGTTGGCGTGGTGGTCCAGCTCCACGTTGAGGACGATGGCGACCTCGGGCGCGTACTTGTGGAAGCTGCGGTCGCTCTCGTCCGCCTCGGCCACGAAGATCTCGCCGCTGCCGTGCTCGGCGTTGGAGCCGGGGGCGTCCAGGTCGCCGCCGATCGCGTACGACGGGGACAGGCCCAGCGAGCCGAGGGAGACGGCCAGCATGGAGGTGGTGGTCGTCTTGCCGTGCGTGCCGGCCACGGCGATCGGGCGCAGGCCGTCCATGAGGGCGGCGAGCGCGTCGGAGCGGTGCACGACGGGGATGCCGCGCTCGCGGGCCGCGGCCAGCTCGGGGTTGTCGTCGCGGATCGCGGAGGAGACGACGACGCTGGTGGCTTTTTCGGCCAGGTGGGCGGCGGCGTGGCCGATGTGGACCGTGGCGCCGGAGTCGCGCAGGGCGGCGACGGTCGCCGACTCCTTGGCGTCGCTGCCCGCGACCCGGGCGCCGCGCTGGGCCAGGATCTTCGCAATGCCGGACATCCCGGCGCCGCCGATGCCGATGAAGTGCGGTCGGTCCATCGCGTCGGGGATGCCCGGGGACGGTGCCATGCGTCAGTCTCCTGCTCGTCGGTCTCTACGGTCCGTCGGTCTCTGAGGTCCGTACGGGCACGATTCTCGCACCCGGCACCGACAGTCCCGCGCCGGGCGGGCCCGCGGCACCGGGCCGGCGGCGGATCAGCGGCGGATCAGCGGCGGATCAGGCCGCGCGCGGTGGCCGCGGCGACCGCCGAGGTACGGGAGTCGACGCCCAGCTTGGCGTAGATGTGCACCAGGTGGGACTTGACCGTGGCCTGGCTGAGGAAGAGCTGTTTGCTGATCCGGGCGTTGGACAGGCCGTCGGCGACGAGCTGGAGGACTTCGGTCTCGCGCCGGGACAGGGCCGTGGCGGGGGTGCGCATCCGGTCCATCAGGCGCAGGGCGATGGTCGGCGCGAGGGCGGACTTGCCGGCCGCCGCGGTACGGACGGCCGCGGCCAGCTCCTCGGGCGGCGCGTCCTTGAGGAGGTAGCCGGTGGCACCGGCCTCGATGGCGGCGAGGATGTCCGCGTCGGTGTCGAACGTGGTCAGGACGAGGACGCGCGGCCCGCCGTCGCGTGCGGTGATGGCGGCGGTGGCCTGCGAGCCGAGCATCCGGCCGCCGAACTGGAGGTCCATCAGGACGACGTCCACATCCGGCCGGGCGGCCCGTTCGACGGCCTCCTCGGCGGTGGGGACGTCCGCGACGACCTCGAAGTCCGGCTCGGTCTCCAGGACGGCGCGCAGTCCGGCCCGTACGACCGGGTGGTCGTCGGCGAGGAGCAGGCCGATGGCGGTCTCGGGGCGGTGGGTCACGCGGTGGCCTGTTCGGGAGGGGGGTCGGAGGCGGGAGGGGCGTCGGAGGCGGAGGCCGGGGCCGGGGTCCGTGGGGCGGCCGGTTCCGGGTACGGCAGGGTGACGGCGACCGCCGTGCCCTCGCCGGGCGCGGACTCCACGGCCAGCGTGCCGTGCAGCGCGCGGGCGCGGGCCCGCATCGCGGCCAGCCCGAAACCGGTGCCGGCGGCGGCGCCGGAGCCCGGGGACGGCACCGCGTCGGGCGCGAAGCCCGTACCGTCGTCGACCACGTCGAGGGCGACCTCGGTGTCCATGTACGAGAGGGTCAGCTCGGCCCGGCCGGCGTGCGCGTGCTGGACGGCGTTGGCCAGCGCGGACTGCGCGATGCGCAGCAGCGCGACCTCGTGCGGGGTGGGCAGCTCGACGGGCGCCCCGGAGACCTGGCAGTGGACGGCGAGACCGGCGGAGCGGGCGGTGGTGGCGCACAGCCGTTCCAGGGCGGCGGGCAGCGACCCGGCCTCCAGGTCGGGCGGGCTGAGCGCCCGGACGAAACGGCGGGCCTCGGCGAGGTTGTCGACGGCGGCCTGCCGGGCCTGCTGGACGTGGCCGAGCGCGGTGGCGGTGTCCGGCCGCCGCGGAACGGCCCGTTCCGCGGCCCGCAGCAGCAACTGGATGCTGGAGAGCCCCTGCGCGAGGGTGTCGTGGATCTCGCGGGCGAGCCGCTCCCGCTCCGCGAGCACCCCGGCGGCGTGCTCCGCTGCCGCCAGGTCGCTGCGGGCGGCGGTCAGCTCGTCGATGAGGCGGCGGCGCTGTTCGCTCTCCCGGTAGAGGGCCTGGTAGCCGAGGACGACGGCGACCGCGACCGCCGCGCCCAGGGCGGGGCCGATGACCGTACCGACGGTGAGGATGCGGGTGTGCCAGCCGAACCCGCCGATCGCCACGAGGGTGGTGACCAGGACCGTGGGCAGCGCCCAGCGCAGCGGAAGCAGGTGGAGCTGGACGAAGAAGAGCGGGAAGGCGAGCCAGACCCCGAGGGGCGTGAGGGCGAGCAGGACGGCCCACACCGCCATGACGGCGGCGAGCCAGAGGGCCGCGGCGGCCGTGGAGGTGCGGACCGGGGGCAGCGTGGGGCCGACGGCGTACACGGCGAGCAGCAGGACCGCGGCGCCGGTGACGGCCGGGGCGTCCGGGCTGTGGTCGGCCACCGCCCGTACGGCGGCGAGCGCCAGCAGTGCGGCCACCATCAGGTGCAGGCAGACGCGCAGCACCCGCAGGGCGGGGGTCAGGGAGTGGGGAGTCACAGCCCTTCCAGGCTAGGCGCCGGGACGGGCACCGGCATCAATCAAAAGGTGGAGGCCGGACCCGGCCTTTCGATCCGGGCGGACCACTCCGGGGCGCGATGCCCGGCGCCCCCTCTTGCGGCGACGGTGGGAGCAACCGTCGGGCACCGGGCCCGGCGCCCGTCGGAAGGATGGCCTAAGCCCCGTGTTCATCGCCTGGAGAGACCTGAGATTCGCCAAGGGCCGGTTCGCCCTGATGGGCACCGTCATCGTGCTGATCACGGTGCTGGTGGGGCTGCTGTCCGGCCTGACGGCGGGCCTGGGGCGGGAGAACACCTCGGCGCTGACCTCGCTGCCCGCCGACCGCCTCGCCTTCGCCGCGCCCGCGGGCGGCGGTGACGACGTCTCGTTCGCCGATTCGCGCGTCGGGAAGCGGACCTGGGAAGCCTGGGCGAAGGTACCGGGCGTCGGTTCGGCGGAGCCGCTGGGCATCGGTACGGCCAAGGCCACGGCGGGCGGCGGCGCGGACCAGCGGACCGCCGCGCTGTCCGCCTTCGGGGTACGGCCCGGCTCCCGCCTGGCGCCCGGGGCCGGGCGGGTCGCGGACGGCTCGGCGGTGCTGTCCGCGAAGGCCGCGGACGAGCTGGGCGTGCGGGCCGGCGGCCGGTTCACGCTGAACGGGCGGACGCTGACGGCCGCCGCGGTGGCGGGCGAGGCGATGTACAGCCACACGCCGGTGGTCTGGACGTCGCTGGACGACTGGGCGGCGGTGTCGGGCGCGGCGGGCTCCGGGGTGCCGGGGTCCGGAGCGACCGGCTCCGAAGCGCCCGCCTCCGGAGCGACCGGCTCCGAAGCATCCGGCTCCGGAAGCGGTGGTTCCGGTTCGTCCGGGGCGCGGACCGCCACCGTGGTCGCCCTCACCACCTCCTCGGACGCCGGCCTGGCCGACGCCGACCGCCGGCTGGGCACCCGTACCGTCACGACCGGCGAAGCCCTGGGCGCCATCGGCTCGTACACCGCCGAGAACGGCTCGCTCCAGCTGATGCGCGGCTTCCTCTTCGCCATATCGGCGCTGGTCATCGGCGCGTTCTTCACGGTCTGGACGATCCAGCGCAGCGGTGACGTCGCGGTGCTCAAGGCGCTCGGCGCCCCCACCCGCTACCTGCTGCGCGACGCGCTCGGCCAGGCGGTGGTGCTGCTGGTGATCGGTACGGGTGTGGGCACCGCGCTCGCGGCGTCGGTCGGCGCGGCCGTCGGCGGCACCGTGCCGTTCGTCCTGGACCCGGCCACGGTTCTGGTACCGGCCCTGGTCATGATCGCGCTGGGGGCCGTCGGCGCCGCGCTGTCCATCCGCCGCATCACCGCCGTCGATCCGCTGACCGCACTGGGGAGCGCACGGTGAGCCCGGGCGGATTTCCCCGCCCGAGCGGTATCCGTGCAGGCTCTTCCCTTCACGGTCCGTTCCCCGCGGACTATTCCGGGAGCGATATCCGGAACGGCCGGGCGTACGGCCTTCATCATTCCGGACCCGATACCGGGAATTCCGGTTCCGGCGCCGGTTCCGGTTCCCGTTTCGGCTCGGGTCCGCGTTTCGGTTTCGTACGACTCCGTACACATTCCGCGGACGCGAAAAGCCGGGCCGTACAGCGCTCAAGCGACACGACCACCAACCCATCCCCTACCCAGCGACGGACCCCATGAATGCGAACCCCGCCGGCACCCGGACCCACCCGAATCCCGGAACCGGGACCCCGCCGTCCGCCGGTCTCGACCTGGCCGGCGTCACCCTCACCTACCCCGACGGCACCGGCCGCCTCACCGCCCTCGACGACGTGCGCCTGACCGTGCCGCCGGGGACCGTGACCGCCGTCGTCGGGCCCTCCGGCTCCGGCAAGTCCAGCCTGCTGGCGGTGGCCGCGACGCTGATCACCCCGGACGGCGGCCGGGTGCTGGTCGACGGTACGGACACCGCCGGAATGAGCCGGTCCGAGCTGACCGCGCTGCGCCGTACCAAGGTCGGCACGGTCTTCCAGCAGCCCAATCTGCTGCCCTCCCTGACGGCTGCCGAGCAGTTGCAGGTGATGGCGCACCTGGACGGCCGGGCGCCGCGCGCGGCCCGGCCGCGGGCCCTGGAGCTGCTCGACGCGGTCGGCCTGGCCGATCAGGCGGCGCGCCGCCCGCACCAGCTCTCGGGCGGCCAGCGGCAGCGGATCAACATCGCCAGGGCGCTGATGAACGAACCGGCCGTCCTGCTGGTCGACGAGCCGACCAGCGCACTGGACCACGAGCGCGGCGCCGCCGTCCTGGACCTGCTCATCACGCTCACGCACCAGCGCGCCACCGCGACGGTGCTGGTCACGCACGACCGCGCCCACCTGGACGCGGTGGACGCGGTCGCGGAGATGGCGGACGGGCGGCTCAGCTCCCGGCGGAGTCCCCTCCCGGGCCGCTAGCCGGGCCCTGGGCCGGGTTGTGCGCCACGTCCTGGGCCGGGTCGTCGGCCGCGTGCGAGAAGAGTTTGAGCACCGGCACGCCGACCTTGTGCCGGGCGCGGGAGGCCCAGTCGCGGTGGAAGAACTCCTCGACGAAGTGCGGGGCGGTCAGCACGATCACCTCGTCGGCGCCGGTCTCGTCGACGACCGACCTCAGCAGGTCCAGCGGGTGGTCCTCGACGACCTGGCCGATCGCCTCGGCGCCCGCGGCCCGCAGGGCGTGCAGGGTGTAGGACAGGGCCCGCCCGGCGGGCGGCTCCGCCTGGGTGCCTTCCGGCTCGTCGCCTTCCCGTACGGCGTCCTCGAACTCGCCCAGAGCGACGTCGTCGATGGCCCTGAGCAGGCGGTCCTGATTGCCGCGCGGCTGCATGAGGACGACGAAGGAGACCTGGTCGTCGCCGTGCAGCGTGGTGACGAACTCCACGTCGGCGGGCGTCAGGGGCTTCTCGATCATCAATACGCTCGTGAACACGGCGGGCGCCCTTCTTCTCATCGCTCGCGGCCCGCCCGGGGAGCGAACCGACAGAAACCATCCTGCCCCGTCGCCACACGGGACCTGTTGGCCTTTAGTGTGCCCAGCGGAAGCTAAGCGGAACGAATAATTCCGCCTTTTGCTCAGGACCGACGGTAACGGGTGAACAGGAAGCCGGCCTCCTCCAGTACGGACGCGAGTACGAATGTTTCCGGAACGGTCGTCACCGGCGCGTTCATGATGCGCGACGCGTCGCCGGCGACCACCAGCGGTGCCAGCGAGAGGCACAACTCGTCGAGTGCCCCGCTTCCGGCGAACTGACCCAGGAGCCGCGGCCCGCCCTCCGTCAGCAGCCGGGTCAGCCCCCGCCCGGCGAGCGCCCCGACGACCCGCGACGGATCGACGGCGGCCCCCTCACCGGCGAAGACGACCTCGGCGCCGGCCTTGCGCGCGGTACGCACCCGGTCCTCGTCGGCCCCCGCGCCGGTCACCACGACCGTCGGCACCAGCGGCTCGGTGAACAGCGGCTGCGAGAAGTCCAGGTCCAGACTGGCGGTGACCACCGCGATCGCGGGGGCGGGCGCCTGCCCCGCGGCGGCTCGGCGCGCCGCGAACGCCTCGCGGGCGCGGGCCGGGCGGTAGCCCTCCTTGCGTACGGTCTCGGCGCCGACGACCACCGCGTCCGCGAGGCCGCGCAGCACACCGAAGATCCTCATGTCCGCGTCGCTGGAGAGCGGCTGCGAGCGGCCTTCGTGGTGGGCCGCGCCGTCCAGCGAGGAGACCATGTTCGCGCGGAGCCAGCCCGCTCCCCCGTCGGTACGGGGATACGCGTAGGCGTCGGCCAGTTCGTCCAGGCTCCACCGGCGGTCGGCGAAATCGGCGGCACCGGGCGTCACGGAATCCGCGGCACCGGCCCGGCGGGAATCGGCCGGGCCCGCCGTACCGGAATCCGCGGCACCGGCGGTACGGGAATCGGCCGGAGCAGCCGATCCGGAATCGGTGGCATCGGAATCGGTGCCGGCGTCGATTCCCGTCGCGGTTCCGGCGATGACTCCCGGTTCCGCCGCGAGGGCGGACGCGACCGCGGCGGAATTCTCGTCGTCCGGAGCGCTTGGGAAATCGCCGGACGGTACCTGCGGGGCAGGAAGGGGAAACAGGCGTCGCATAGGCGGCAGTGTGACATGCCTCGCTCACCCGGCGGAGTCCTCCCGCACAGCGACTAGGCTGGACGGCTGTGTCGTCTTCCCAGCCCTCGTCATCCCAGTCCTCCCCCATAGCCGGGCCGCCGGCCGACGGGGCCGGATCGGCTCCCGCCGCGCTCACCGCGCGCGCACCGCACGTACCGGCCGACCGCCTGGTGGCGGAGATGGTCCCGCCGCCGCGGTTCCAGAGCGCGCGCTTCGAGACGTACATCCCGGACCCGAACCAGCCCAGCCAGGCAGCGGCCGTGGAGGTCCTGAGCGGCTTCGCCGCGGGCATCGGCGGCGGTACGGACCCGGCCGGCGGCAAGCGGCGCTGGTTCGGGCGGAGCGCCAAGAAGGCGACGGCCCCCTCGGGCCCCCGCGGCGTCTACCTCGACGGCGGCTACGGCGTCGGCAAGACGCACCTGCTGGCCTCTCTCTGGCACGCCACCCCCGCCGAGCCCGCGCTCAAGGCGTTCGGCACCTTCGTGGAGCTGACGAACCTGGTCGGCGCGCTCGGTTTCCAGCAGACCGTGCAGACGCTCGGCGGGCACCGCCTGCTGTGCATCGACGAGTTCGAACTGGACGACCCGGGTGACACCGTGCTCGTCTCCAGTCTGCTGAGCAGGCTGGTCGAGGCGGGCGTCGCACTCGCCGCCACGTCCAACACGCTGCCCGGCAAGCTGGGCGAGGGCCGCTTCGCCGCGGCGGACTTCCTGCGCGAGATCCAGGGCCTGAGTGCCCACTTCCGGCCACTGCGCATCGACGGCGAGGACTACCGTCACCGCGGCCTGCCCGAGGCGCCGCCCCCGTTCGACGACGCGACCGTCACCCGCGTCGCCCAGCACACCCCCGGCGCCTCGCTCGACGACTTCCCGTCCCTGCTGGAGCATCTGTCGAAGGTGCACCCCAGCCGGTACGGGGCGATGTGCGACGGCATCACCGCCGTCTGCCTGACCGATGTGCAGGCGGTCCCGGACCAGTCCACGGCGCTGCGCCTGGTGGTGCTCGCGGACCGGCTGTACGACCGCGAGGTGCCGGTGCTGGCCGCCGGCAAGCCGTTCGACGCGCTGTTCAGCGAGGAGATGCTCAAGGGCGGCTACCGGAAGAAGTACTTCCGCGCCATCTCCCGGCTCACGGCGCTGGCCCGCGACGCCAAGCCGCTGGTGGAGGGGTAACCGCGGGCGCCGAGGCGTCCGGGCGGGGCCGTATCGCGGGCGCGGGGGCGGCCTGACGGGGTCGTATCGCGGGCACGGGAGCGTCCGGGCGGGGTCGTATCGCGGGCACGGGAGCGTCCGGGCGGGGTCGTGGCGCACGTGCGGGGGCAACCCGGCGGCCGGTGCGGCGGGTTCCGGATCCACGCGCGGCCGGTTCCCGGCGGCCAACGTGCGTGGTACACACGTGCGGGTCACATCACCTGTCCGCCAGCAGGGAGTTGCCCATGTCCGCGACACGTCGTCAGGTCCTGGCAAGAACCGGTGCGCTGGGCGCATCGATCGCCTTCGCCGGCAGCATTCCCGAGATCTTCGCCGGCACCGCCACCGCACAGAGCGCGGGCCGGCACGGCTACGGCCCGCTGATACCCGACCCGGCGGGTCTGCTCGACCTGCCGAAGGGCTTCCGGTACCGGGTCCTGTCCCGCGAGGGCGCCCCGCTGCCCTCCGGCGAGGGCCGAATACCGGGCAACCACGACGGGATGGCGGCCTTCCCCGGCCGGCACGGCCGCGTCCACCTCGTGCGCAACCACGAGAACCGCAGCAGGTCCCGCGTCCCCGTACCCACCGTCGACGGGCTGACCTACGACCCGGCGGGCGAAGGCGGCTGTACGGCACTGGAGGTGGACCGGCACCACCGTGTGCGGTCCGAGCGCGTCGCCATCGCCGGCACCTCCACCAACTGCGCGGGCGGCCCCACCCCGTGGCACACCTGGCTCACCTGCGAGGAGACCGAACTGCGGGCGGGCGAGGGCGGCTACACCAAGGACCACGGCTTCATCTTCGAGGTCGACCCGTACGATCCGCGCCGCACCGGCGCCGTACCGCTGACCGCCATGGGCCGCTTCCAGCACGAGGCCATCGCCGTCGACCCGAAGACCGGCACGGTCTACGAGACCGAGGACGCCTTCGACAAGCCGTTCGGCCTCTTCTACCGGTTCCGGCCCGCGAAACCGCTGGGCGGCCGGGGCTCCCTGCGGGCCGGCGGACGGCTCCAGACCATGCGCGTACCGGACGTCAAGGACCTCTCCACCGTCCAGGAGACCGGCACCGTCTTCGACCGCGCGGAGTGGGTGGACGTCCCCGACCCGCTCGCGCGGCAGACGCCCATCCGCTTCCAGGACTTCGGGCCGCGCGGCATCACGCACGCGCAGAAGCTGGAGGGCTGCTACTGGGGCGGCTCCAGCGTCTACTTCGTCTCCAGCTTCGCGCGCAGCAAGGACGGTTCGGCCGCGGACCACTTCGGCCAGGTCTGGCGGTACGACCCGGCCGCCCGCCGCCTCACGCTGGTGGTCGTCTTCGGCCCGGACACCGACGTACAGCTGCCCGGCGAGTCCCCCGACAACATCTGCCTGGCCCCCGGCGGCGGGCTCATGGTGTGCGAGGACGGCGACGGGGCCCAGCACGTCTTCGGCCTGACCCGGCGCGGCGCGGTGTACCCGGTGGCACGCGGCCGGCAGAACATCGGCACGCCGGAGAAGCCGGAGTGGGGCGAGTTCGCGGGGGTCACCTTCTCCCCCGACCACCGCACGATGTACGTCAACTGCTACACGCCCGGCACGACGTTCGCGGTCACCGGGCCCTGGGAGGACTGAACCGGAGCGGCCACCGAGCCCCTGTCGCCCGGCCCCGCCCGCCACGCCTCTCCCTAACCGGAGCAGGCCGAACGCTGGGCCTCCAGCCACTCGCAGTGCGGACACAGCAGCGCACCGGGCCGGGCGGCGGGGTACTCGGTGGGCTCACCGCAGTGCACACAGTCCGCGAACGGCGGACCGTCGTCCGTCCCGCCGCCCGTCTCGTCGTCCGTACGGCTCGGGCCCCCGGCCCGCGCTCCTCAGATGCGGCGGGAGCTGAGGCGGCAGGCCAGGCCCGTGGCGGCGGCCGCGATCAGCAGGCCGGCCAGCAGTGGCAGCCAGGGCAGAGTGATCGTTCCGTGCGCGGAGCCGGTGACCAGGCCGGAAACGGCGGCGTTCGCGGGCGAGGCGCTGCCGACCAGCAGCAGGAGCGCGGCAAGCAGGCCGGACAGGACCGACCAGCCGGTACTGCGCAGCACCGGCCAGTTGCAGAGCGCCCCGACGGCGGTGCCGAGCAGGACGCAGACCAGCGCGGCCAGCAGCCCGGCGCAGGCCGCGGCGAGTACGGGGACGGCGGTCCGGTGGTCGGAGGCGTGCGGGTCGGCGACGAGCGAGACGTACGCCGTACCGACGAGGGCGAGGAACGCCGCCGAAAGGCTCCCTGTCAGCACACTGGCGAGGTGCGCCTTCCCGGGACCGGCTGCCGCCGCCGTGCAGGAGCGTGCGGCCGGTGGCTCGCTCGTGACGGAGATCCGGCACAACCAGGCGCCCAGCGGCAGCAGTCCGAACGAGGCGACACTGTACGAGTCGAGGATCGGCCCGCCGCTCTGCACGCCCACGGCGAGGAGGGCGGCGTACAGGAGGGCCGGCGGCAGCCAGCGGTGCGACCGCAGCAGCAGGGCGAACTGGTAGCGCAGGAGCGGGATCACGGGTACCGGTTTTCGTCGTCGGGGGCCGGACCGGAGCCGGTGGTCGGCTGGGACGGAGAGGGCGGCTGGGAGGGAGTGGGCGGCTGAGGCGGAGTGGCCGACCGTTCCGGCGGCGCCGGGGTGACCGTGCGAATGTGCCACGGCGGGCGCGCCGTGAGCAGGGCGCGCAGCAGCGCGTCGGAGTGGACGGCGGGGACGGTCAGGCGGGCCGTCGTACCGTCCGGGCCGAGGGTGATGCCGGGGCTGCCCGGCAGGCCGGCGAGGCCGGGCGCGGCGAGGTGTACGGGCCCGCCGGGCGCCTCCGCCTCGATGGCCACCTGGAGGCCGGGCGGCTGCGCCTCGTCGTCCCCCGCCGGGCCGGTGTCCGTCCCCGCCCCGGCCGGAAGCCGGTCCAGGCACACGCCCGTGACGCGGTACCGCGCGTCGGCCGCGCCCGCCAGGCGGCGCGGGTCGTGGTCGACGAAGACGACCGTGCCACCCGCCGCGACGCGCTCGGCGACGGCCCGGTCCAGGACGTCGCGTGCCGCGGGGTCCAGGCCCGTCCACGCCTCGTCGAGGACGAGCAGTTCCGGGTCGGCGAGCAGGGCCTGGGTCAGCGCGACCTTCTGGCTGGTGCCTTTGGACAGCTCGGCGAGCGGCGTACGGGCGTGGGCGCCGGCGCCGAAACGTTCGAGCCAGTCCGTGGCGCGGCGGGCCGCCTCGGGGCCGCGCAGGCCGTGGACCCGCCCGAGGTGGGTGAGATAGCCGACGGCGGTGAACGGGAGGGCGGCCGGGAAGCGTTCGGGGACGTACGCGCTGCGCGGGCGCCCGGTGATGCGGCCCTTGCTGGGGGCGTCGATCCCGGCCACCACCCGCAGCAGCGTCGACTTGCCGCTGCCGTTGTGGCCTTCGACCCGCACCAGCGACCGCCGGGGCAGGTGGAGATCGATGTCCCGCAGCACCCACGGGCCACGCGCCCCGTAGCGCCGCCCGACCCCGTGCAGCCTCATCGGTTCTCCGCCGTCGTGCTCATCGGTGCCCCGCCGTCGCCGCCACCGCCATCGCCGCCACCGCGTCAGTTCCCGGTCGCCTTCTCGGGACGCAGTTCACTGGGCCGTACGATCACGAAGCCCTCGCCGTCCAGCCGCAGTTGCACGGCCTCGCCGGAACCGCCGCGCAGCATCGAGCCGAGGCTCTGCGAACGGTGCAGCGAGGTCTTCAGCGACGCCGTCCACCCAACCACCGCGTCGGTATCGACGAACACCGGGGCCTGCGGCGAGACGGGGATGACGAGGGGGTTGCCCTCACACACCACGCCCAACCGGCCCTGGCCGGTGAAGACGGAGTTGAACAGGCCGCCGCCGGTCATGCCGGCGCCCTTGACCGTGGCGATCTCGTAGGACAGGGACGGGTCGAAGCACAGCACGTTGCGGCCGTTGATCGTGATGCCGTCACCAGGGGCGAGGTCGACGATGAAGCAGTTGGCGGCCTCGTGCGCGAACCACACCTCGCCGCGGCCGCGCACCGCCATCAGGGCCAGACCCTCGCCGGTCACGGCCCGCTTGAGGAACTTGCCGACGCCCTGCCCCTGCTTCTCGAACTGCAGGTCACCACGGTAAGCGACCATCGAGCCCTGGCGCGCGAAGCACTCACCGTCCACGGCGTACTTGATCGACTTGGCGTTCTGCAGGGTCATACCGGGCGCGGAGGCCGGCGTGACCACGTTCTCGGAGGCGAAGAGGTCGCTGTGCATAAAGAGGATAATCCCCCGGAATGATCCGCTCCGCCAAGGCCGTGGCCCCGGCGGCGGTGTTCCGGGCGGCTGGCACACTGGTCCGTGTGACCAGCAACGATCTCGCCGGGCCCGGCGGTCCGGCCGACACCGCGGCCGACCCGGCCCACTCCGCGGAGACCGGCCGCGACGCCTCCCCGCAGTACGTCCTCCCCCTCGTCGTACGGATCGAGCGGGCCGAACCGCCGGCCCTCACGGACGCGTTGCAGACATCGGCACGGGCCGTACTGACCCTGCTCTCCGACGAGCGGGCCACCGGCGACGGCGAGTGGGCCGCGGCCGTACGCGACTGGGAGGACGCCCGTATCCGCAAGGTCGTACGCCGGGCGCGCGGCGCGGAATGGCGGCGCGCGGAGGCGCTCCCGGGCATCACGGTGTGCGGCGAGAGCGCGGAAGTCCGCGTCTTCCCGCCGGTCCCGCTGGACGGCTGGCCCAAGGACCTGGCCCGCCTCCAGGTCTCCGGAACCCACCTCGAAGACCCCCACGAGCCCGCCGCCCCCGGCGCCGACACCCCGGTGCTGTGGCTCAACCCCGACCTGGACATGTCGGCGGGCAAGGCGATGGCCCAGACCGGACACGGCGCCCAGCTGGCGTGGCGGGAACTCCCCGAAGCCGACCGCACGGCCTGGCGGCAGGCCGGTTTCCCCTTGTCGGTACGGACGGCCCCGCCCCACCGGTGGGCCGAGCTGACGGACAGCGGCCTGCCGGTGGTGCGGGACGCGGGCTTCACGGAGATCGTGCCCGGTTCGTGCACGGTCGTGGCGGACCATCCGGCCCTGCGGGCGCGGCTCGAACCGTCCGCCACCGGTCGCTGACACCAGGCCGCTGCCCCCTGGCCGTTCGGGGCCAGGGGGCAGCGGCGGTCGCCCGTTTCGGACGGGGTATCGGGGGGTATCGGACGGCGTATCAGGTGCTGATGGTGGTGACGGGGTCGACGTTGTAGGTGCGGGCATAGCCGTTCTCGGTGCCGACGAGGAGGTCGACGACCTCGAAGTAGCGGTCCCAGAAGGGGGTTTCGCGCAGCGCGTCGATCAGGAGTTGGTAGGCGTTGTGGTCGTCGGCCTCCCAGACCCAGACGTCGGTGACGCGGGTGGAGTAGAACTCCGTGTCGTAGAAGCGCGACCGCACGCCGGTGGTCTTGGCCTTGACCGCGGGCATGACCTCGGTGTTCATGGCGTTCACCCGCTCGTGCGGGGTCATGGCGAGCCACTCGGGCATGGTCTTGATGAGCATGAAGGCGGTGACCGGCGGCGCGGTTTCCTGTGCGGACATGGCGGATCCCTCCGAAAGGGCAGGTGGAGACGGTGGTGACGGCCTCGCGGGCCGCACCGGATCGGTAGGTCTTCATCCTGCGGAGGGCCAGGCATTGCCACAATGGGAAAGTCAGCAAGGGATCATTGCCTGAAATGGAATTACGCTGGTGAACAGAGCAGAGCCGGTCATCGACGCCCATCTCGCCGTAGCGCTGGACGCCCTGCTGGCCGAGCAGAGCGTCACCCGCGCCGCCGCGCGCCTGCACACTTCCCCCGCCGCGATGAGCCGCACCCTCGCCCGCCTGCGCCGCGTACTCCAGGACCCGCTCCTGGTCCGGGCCGGACAGGCCATGGTCCCCACACCCCGCGCCCAGGCCCTGCGCGACGAGGCCGCCACGGTGGTGCGGCAGCTCGGCGCGCTGCTCACTCCCGGCGCCGGCGTCGACCCGGCCACCCTCCGCTGCACCTTCACCCTCCAGGCCGCCGACCTGGTCGGCGCGGCGCTGGCCCCCGGACTGCTGCGGCTGGCCGGACAGGAGGCGCCAGAGGTGTCGCTCCGGTTCCGGGCCGAGGACCTGGAGGCCGGGCCCGCCCTCCGCGACGGCCGGATCGACCTGGAGATCGGGGCCATCGACCATGTCGATCCCGAGACGCTGGTCGAAGAACTGGTCACGCTCCGGATGACGGCGGCCGTCCGGCCCGGCCACCCGCTCACCGAGAAAGCCCTGACCCCGGCCCGGCTGGCCGCCGCCGAACACGTCGCGGTCAGCCGCCGCGGCCGGTTCACCGGTCCCCTGGACACCGCCCTGGCCGAACACCACCTCCGCCGCCGGGTCGCTGTCGTCCTCCCCAGTCACGTGGCCGCGATGACTCTCGCCGCCCGCAGCGACGTCGTCTGCCTCGTCCCCACCACGCTCCCCGGCGCCGCCCCCTCGCCCTTCACCGATACCGCCACCGCCCTCGGCCTGCATCTCCTCGACATACCTCTGCCGCTGCCCCCGGTGATCATCGGCATGGCCTGGCACCCCCGCCACGCCGCCGACGGAGCCCACGAGTGGCTCCGCGGCGCCGTCCGCCGGTCCCTCGGCACGCCTGGCGGCTCGACTGCCTGACGCGTACGGAGGCGGGGACGGGCGCAGCGACGGCCTCGGGCACGGGGACAGACTCGGCCTTGGGCACGGAGGTGGGCTCGGGGACGGACCCGGCCCGGATGAACGGGCGCCGGCCCGGTCGGGGATGCAGCCAGGCGGCCCCTCAGGTACGCAGCCAGGTCCGGCGGTTGCGGGCGACCGTGTAGATGCGTTCGACACGGTTGGGGGCCAGTACCCCGCCGAGCCGCGCCAGCTGCGGCACGTCGCGCTCGTCCCGTATCACCTGTATGTCCCGCAGTGCCGGGTCCAACTCCACGTCCACCGCGCCGGTGAACGCCAGCACCGGCCGCGCCTCGACGCGGAACCGGCAGCCGCGGGTCAGTACGTAGGAGGCGCGCCGGGCGTCCTGTCTGCTCCCGTGGACGTACGGCCCCGACTGATGCCCGCGGCTGATGCCCACGGA
The DNA here is from genome assembly GCF_055577005.1 of Streptomyces sp. NPDC033221. Classification (NCBI taxonomy): domain Bacteria; kingdom Bacillati; phylum Actinomycetota; class Actinomycetes; order Kitasatosporales; family Streptomycetaceae; genus Streptomyces; species Streptomyces sp. NPDC033221. The sequence continues at coordinate 147,585 of NZ_JBVIQN010000020.1, forward strand.
GTCCTCCGCGACCCGCACCCGGGCCCCGCGTACGTAGTGGGTGCTGACGCACAGCACGCCGCCGGGCCCGATGAGCAGGTGTCCGATGACCGCGGCGGGCGGCACCGGAACGGAGTGGATCACGTACCAGCCGGCCGCCGTCAGCTGGTCCAGGGCCGTACCGACGGCCTGTTCGCCGAGCAGCTGCCGGTGCCAGGCGTCCTGGGGCGGGCGCCGGCCGAGCAGGCGGGCACCCCACAGAGCCGCCCGGGCGCGCGGCTGCTCGGCGAGGCGGACCCGCAGGGCCTCTCCCGGGCGGTTCGGCGCGAGGTCGTCGTCCGGGGGCAGGAACAGCCGGTCCGGATCGCTCGCGTACCGCGTCTCCTGCTTCCCCTCCTCGGCTCCGGGCTCAGGACGTGGATCGCTCATACCCATCACCCCCCGATGGCCATGGGAGCAGGCGCCCGGCCCCCGGGCAAGAGGTACGCAGCGGTGCGCGGGCGTTCCCAGGGATGCCGGGGAAACGTTGGCCGGAGGACGACGTACGGTTACGTCCTGTGTTCTCCTCTCTCCTTGGTTTCACCGCGGTGGCCGTCCTGCTGACCGTCTCGCCGGGCCCCGATTTCGCCGTGGTGCTGCGGACGTCGCTCGGGTCGGGGCGGCGGTCGGCACTGTGCTCCGCGCTCGGCATAGCCGCGGGCTGTTTCGTGTGGGGACTGGCCGGCGCGGCCGGGCTGACCGCCATGCTCTCGGCGTCGCAGGCGGCGTACGACGTGCTGCGCGTCGCCGGGGCGCTGTACCTGATGTGGCTGGGCTTCCAGGCGCTTCGCAGCGCCCGCCGCTCCGCGAAGGCCGCACGCGACGCCGCGGGGCGGACCGCGGCGGACGCGCCGCTGCCCGAGCCCGGCCCCGCCGACCGGCAGTCGCCGCTCCAGGCGTTCCGTACCGGCCTGCTGACGAACGTCCTGAACCCCAAGGTCGGGGTCGTGTACATGTCCCTGCTGCCGCAGTTCATCCCGCACGGCGCGCCGGTCATGGCCACCACACTGCTGCTGGTCGCCGTGCACGCCGCGCTGGGCCTCGGCTGGCTCGGCGGGATCGCCCTGGCGGTGCACCGGGCGCGCGCCTTCTTCCAGCGCCCCCGCGTCCGCCGGCGCATGGACCAGGCCACCGGCGGCGTGCTGCTCGCGCTGGGCGCCGCGGTGGGCGTCGAGACCGCCCGCTGAGCCGGCCCGCCTTCGAAGAAACCTCCGGAGGCCGCCGTCGGGTGCGGCACGTCGCAAGCTCAAATCATGCTCTGAATCCGTGCCCCCGGGGGTTGGCCGGGCTCCGGCGCGGCGATGAGTACCCAACACCACGGGGGTGCACGAGTGGGAGGGGGAACCACCATGGAACAGCTCGGTACGGGCATCGGCTGGCGGCCCGAGATCGCCGACGAGATCGCGGAGCTGCCCGGTGTGGACTGGGTGGAGGTCGTCGCCGAGAACATCTGTCCGGGTCATCTCCCACCCGCTTTGCAGGCGCTGCGCGCACGCGGCACGACCGTGGTGCCGCACGGCGTCTCGCTCGGGCTGGGCGGCGCCGAGCGCCCGGACGCCGGCCGGCTGGCCGCGCTCGCGGAACGCGCCGAGGCGCTGGGCGCGCCGCTGGTCACCGAGCACATCGCGTTCGTACGGGCCGGAGGCCCGCTGACCGCGTCCGCCGCGATGGAGGCGGGGCACCTGCTGCCCGTGCCGCGCACCCGTGACGCGCTGGACGTGCTCTGCGAGAACGTCCGTATCGCCCAGGACGCGCTGCCCGTACCGCTCGCCGTGGAGAACATCGCGGCGCTGGTCAACTGGCCCGACGAGGAGCTGACCGAGGGGCAGTTCCTCGCCGAACTGGTCGAGCGCACCGGCGTACGGCTGCTCATCGATGTCGCCAACCTCCACACCAATCATGTGAACCGGAACGAGGACCCGGCCACGGCACTGGACGAGCTGCCGGTCGAAGCCATCGCGTACGTACACGTGGCGGGCGGGGTGGAGCGGGACGGGGTCTGGCACGACACCCACGCCCACCCGGTGACCCGGCCCGTCCTGGACGTGCTGGCCGCACTCTGCGCCCGCGTCACCCCGCCCGGCGTCCTGCTGGAGCGTGACGAGGACTTCCCGGAGACCGGTGAACTCGCCACCGAACTCGACGCGATCCGCACCGTCCTGAAGGAGGCCCCGGCCCCGCCGCCACCGGCACCGCGCCGGTCGCCCGGAGCTGCCGCACCGCACGGAACGGCCACGACCGCCACCGCCACCGCCGTAACCACCCCCGCCGCCACCGCGACCACCGCCACCGCCCCGGCCGGCACCACCGCGACCACGGACGCCCAGGACGCCGCCGACGCCACCGACGCCCCCCGTCAGCGGCTGGCCGTAGCGCAGACCGCGCTGCTCTCCGCGCTGGTCGCCGGAACACCGGCTCCGGAGGGCTTCGACCGGCAGCGGCTGCGCGTCCAGAGCCGGGCCCTGGCCGCCAAGCGGGCGTCCGTCGTCGCCAAGATCGCGCCGGAGCTGCCGGACATCCTCGGCGAGCACTACCGGCCCGATTTTCTCGGGTATGCGCGCCACCGGCCCCTGCGCAACGGCTACCGCCAGGACGCCATGGACTTCGCCGTCCACCTGCTGGCCGGCGGCGGGCCCGCCGACCCGGACGCGCGCCGTCAGCTGACGCAGTGGTGGCGGGATCGCGCGAGGCCGAAGCCGCCGGGCGGCGGTCCGGCGCACCGCCTCGCCCACGCCGTACGACGCGCTCTCCACCGGGGGTGAAGGACATGTCCGCTCTTCTCGTGACCCTTGCGGTCGTCGCCTCCTCGCTGCTGCTGGTCGTCCGTACCGTCCGTGTCATCCTGGCGACTCCCAGGCTCAAGATCTTCGGCCCGCCCGACCCCGAGCTGTGGGAGGTCGCCTTCCTCGCCGGCGGCCCGGCGCGGGTCGCGGACGCGGCGATAGCCGGTATGCACCAGGACGGCCGGCTCGCCGTGGGCGGGCCCGGCGTGGTGTCCGTACGGCAGGCGGTGGCGTACGACCCGGTCGAGACGGCCGTGCTGGACTCGCTGGCGCGCACCCCGGACGGCGCGCTGGACACCCTGCGCCGCCATGTCATGCGGGCGCCGGCGGTACAGGCCATCGGCGACCGGCTCGCGAAGCGCGGTCTGATGCGGCACCCGCACACCGGCCGCCCCTGGCGCCGCTTCGCCGGCTGGCAGGCCGGGATCTGTGCGGCAGGCTTCCTGCTCGTCCTCCTCTTCACCCTCACGGGAGCCCTCGGCAGCGGGGAGCCAGGCGTCCCCTTCGTCGTCCGGATCCTGCCCGCGGCCCTCCTCGGCATCGTGGCCGGCGGGGTGTGCCGCAGGGTGCTGGAGCGGCGGGTCACCCGGGCCGGTGTCGCGGAGGTACGGAAGTTCCGTAAGGCGAACGCGGCGCGTCTGGTGAGCGACCCGACCCAGTCCGCCGCCCTGATCGTGGCCCTCGGCAGCACCGCGCTGCTGGTGGACGACGTGCTGCGCGGCCAGCTCGACGAAGCGCAGCGCTCGGTGGCGGGCGCCTCCGCCGGGACGTACGCCGGGTCCTCCGGCACCTCGTCGGGCAGTTCCTCGAACGCGACCTGTGGCTGGAACGTGCCGGACGACGACTCGCACACGTCCTGGTGCGGGTCCTCGTGCGGCGGCGGGTCGGGGTCGGGCTGCGGCAGTTCGTCCTGCGGTGGCGGGGGTTCGTCGTGCGGCAGCAGTTCCGGGTCGAGCTGCAGCAGCAGTTCCTCCTCTTCCTGCGGCGGTGGCGGTGGCTGCGGCGGCAGCTGAGACACGAAGCGCCGGCGGTGGCCGCCCCCGGCGTGCTCACCGCCGGTCGTCTCCGAAGCGCCTGATGCGGCTGACACTCCTGGGCAACCGGTCAACGTACCAGCGCCCAAGGGGCGTTGACGGCGCTTCCCCGAACGGGCGACAGGACCAGCGCAGGGCGCACTAGCGTGCGGTGCCGCACCAGGAGGCACCATGCGATCCGTAACCGGCACCGGCCTCGTCGTCGCCGCGCTCGCCGCGACACTCGCCGCGTTGCTCTTTCCGATCTGGTCGTTCGCCGGCAGACCGGGCGGGGGCGGCGACGTCAACACCCAGACCGTCGCCACCTCGTTCGGACCGCTGTCCGCGCTCGACCGGGACTTCGTCAACCGCGTACGACTGGCGGGCCTGTGGGAGCTGCCCGCGGGCCAGCAGGCCCAGCGGCGCGGGACCGTGCCGGCCGTACGGGAAGCGGGGGACCACCTCGTCGACGGCCACGCCTCCCTCGACCGGCACGTACGCGAGGTGGCCGCACAGCTCGGCCTCGCGCTGCCCGACCGGCCCAACGCCCAGCAACAGCAGTGGCTGTCGGAGCTGAGCGCCGCACGCGGGGCCGCGTACGACCGCAGATTCGCGAACATCCTGCGGCTGGCGCACGGCAAGGTATTCACCGTCGTCGCGCAGGTCCGCGCGACCACCCGCAACTCGCTCGTCCGCGCCCTGGCCGACGACGCCAACCGCACGGTCCTGGACCACATCTCCATGCTGGAGCGCACCGGTTTCGTCGACTTCGACGCGATCGCCGAGGACGCGGCCACCTCCTCTCCGGCCCCGAGCCCCTCGGCCCCGCCGCCGTCCCTGGACGCGGCGCCCGGCACGCCGCCGGTGCCCGTCACTCCGTCACCGACGTATTCGCTCCCTCCGCCCGCGACGCCACCCGCCACCGCCACCGGCGGCGCCACCAGGGCCCCGGAATCCACCGGGCCCGCCGGCGGCCGGCGTCAACACCCCTGAGAGAACGAGAAGAAGTGATCCCCCATGCCCGACCATACGCATCCGCCCCGCTCCGGTCAGCCCAAACCCCCGCAGCCGCCCCGCCCTTCGCCACCGCCCCGGCCGTCGCCGCCCTCCCCGCAGCCCCCGCGGCACCGGCGCCGGCTCGGCACCAAGCACCTCGTGCTGATCGCTCTGCTCGCCGTGCTCGGCTCGGCCGGCACCTTCGTCTCCGTGACCGGTAATGCCTCGGCTCACAACGCCACTCCCCCGTCCGGGTCCCCACCCGTCAGTCCGTCATCTTCACCATCGTCACCCAGCGTGACACAGCCCACTGACAACGCCTCGGAATCCGCCCCCGCCCCCGGCTCCACCGGCCGCTCGGACGTCCCCGCCGACGCTCCCGACGGCCCCGCCGGCCCGACCGGAACCAGGGCCCCCGCCGCCTCCGGCACCGGCCAAAGCGTCCCGGCGGCCGGTGACTTCGCCGACATCCGCTCCGTACGCCCCGGCCAGCAGCCCCTGCGCAACGGACGCGACGCGTCCACCGGCACCTTCACCAGCGCCTGCGGCCGCAACGAGAACCGGCACAACAACCCCGACAACTTCATCGTCACTCCCGGTGTCGCCAACGGTGCCCACCACCTGCACGACTATGTCGGCAACCGCTCCACGGACGCCTTCTCCACCGACGACTCGCTGCGCGCGGCCGGCACCACCTGCGCCCGCGGCGACAAGTCGACATACTTCTGGCCGGTGCTGCGCCGCCTGAGCGGCCGGGACGGCCCGAGCAGCGGCAACGGGCAGGACCCGGCGGACGGGAACGTCGGCCAGGTGCTGACGGCCCGCTCGGTCTCACTGACCTTCCGCGGCAGCCCGGCGGGCAAGGTCACCGCCATGCCCGAAGGCCTGCGCGCCATCACCGGCGACGCCAAGGCGTTCACCAACGGCACCGCCAACGCGCGGGCGCAGTGGACCTGCACGGGCTTCGAGAACCGGCGCCTGACCGACAAGTACCCGCTGTGCCCCGGCGGCAGCCAGGCCGTACGGCTCCTGGACTTCCCCAGCTGCTGGGACGGGACGAACAAGGACAGCGCCAACCACCGCACCCACCTCGTCTTCCCCGACCGGGCGGGCAGCTGCCCCACGGGCACGAAGGCCGTGCCGCAGCTCCAGATGCGGCTCACCTACGCCGTGCAGCCGCAGCCGCGCGCCTTCGCCCTCGACAGCTTCCCCGAACAGCTGCGCAAGCCGGTGACCGACCACGCCGACTTCGCCAACTTCATGCCGCGCGACCTGATGGCGCGCGCGGTGCAATGCATCAACTCCGGCCGCCGCTGCTGAGGAACACGGGGCCGGGTCCACGCAAGGCTGTACGAGCCGAACGGCCGTGATGACCGCACCGCGCTCCACTCGTTGGGGGCATAGCTCCCGACACCGGAGCGCGGTGCTTTACAAGGTCAACCCTCGACTCAACTATCCCTTTTGTATGCGCACCGGTTGTCCGCGCACCGGGCGCCTCCATACGAAGGGACGGCTTGTGAAAGCAGTAGCGCTGTACGGCACCCTCGGGTCGCTGGTCCTGACCGCACTCGTCGCCGTCCCCGCCGGCGGGATCGCCCACCCGGCCACGGCCGGTGCCCCGGCCCCCGCGCCGCCCCGCATCGTCTTCGGCGGCTGCGCCCCCGAGGAGCACCTGCCGGCCGGTGTGGAGTGCGGCCGGCTCGCCGTCCCGCTGGACTACGGGCACCCCGCGGGCAAGAAGATCACCCTCACCGTGAGCCGGGCCCGCGCCACCGGCTCCCCCAAGGAGCGCCAGGGCGCGCTGGTCTTCAACCCGGGCGGTCCCGGGGCGTCCAGCATGAACTTCCCGCTGTACGCGAAGGTGGACCGCTGGCGGAAGACGGCGCGGGCGTACGACTTCGTCGGATACGCGCCGCGCGGTGTCGGGCGCTCGGCGCCGCTGTCCTGCCAGGACCCGGCGGAGTTCGCCAAGATCCCGAGCGAGAGCCCGCGGCACCCCTCGCAGGCGTTCAAGCGGAAGAAGTTCGCCGAGGCGAAGGCGTACGCGGCGGGCTGCGCGCGCAACGCGGGACCCGCGCTGCGCCACTACACGTCCGCGAACAACGCACGCGACCTGGACATGCTGCGCGCCGGGCTGGGCGAGAAGAAGCTCACCTACATGGGCGCCTCCTACGGCACCTACTTCGGGGCCGTGTACGCGACGCTCTTCCCCGGCCACGTCCGCCGGATGATCTTCGACAGCGTCGTCAACCCCGACCCCCGGCAGATCTGGTACCGCAACAACCTCGACCAGAACACCGGCTTCGAGCGCCGCTGGCAGGACTGGGGCCGCTGGGTGGCCAAGCACCACAAGGTGTACCACCTGGGTACGACATCGCAGGCGGTGCTGCGCACGTACGACACCGTACGGGAACGGCTGCGCCACCGGCCGCTGGCGGGCAAGGCGGGCTCGGCCCAGCTGCAGGCGGCCTTCCTCAAGACGGGCTACAACGACGCGTACTGGCCGGTGCGCGCCGCGGCGCTCGCCCGGTACGTCAAGGGCGACCCCAAACTGCTGATCAAGCAGACCGTCCCGCAGCCGGGCGGCGAGAAGGCGGACGAGAACGGCAACGCGGTCTACACGGCCGTGGAGTGCAACGACGGGGCGTGGCCGCGTGACCTGCGGGTCTGGGACCGGGACAACACCGCGAGCGCCCGCGTAGCGCCCTTCGAGACGTGGGACAACGCCTGGATGAACCTGCCGTGCGCCTTCTGGCCCCGCCACTCCCCGAGGGGCGTCGTCCAGGACCCCATGCGCTACGCGCGGGATGTGACCGACGTGACCCTTCCGCAGGCGGGCGCGCCACACCGCCCGGTCGACGTGCGGACCGCGCCGGGCGCGCTGCCCCCGGTCCTGCTGCTGGCCGCCGAGCGGGACGGCGCGACGCCGCACTCCGGGGCGGTCGAGCTGCGGCGCCGGCTGCCCGGTTCGGCGCTGGTGACCGAGCGCGGCGCGGGTACGCACGGCGTCTCCTTCGGGACGAACGCGTGCGCCAACCAGCACGTGGAGCGCTATCTGCTGACCGGGCGGACCCCGGCCCGGGACACGTTCTGCGGGCCGCGTCCGGAGCCGAAGCCGATCATGCCCGCCAAGAAGCGCAAGTAGCGTAAGTAGCGCTGCGGACTCAGCAGCACGACGGACGGCTCAGCAAGCGACAGGCCGGGCGCGGTGGATGCCGCACCCGGCCTGTCGCGCCGTCTCGGGCAGGCTCGGCGCCCCGGACCTGCCCGGCGACTCAGGCCAGCCCGGCGACCAGCTCGGCGACCGCCTTGCGGCGCCCGGTGTAGAACGGCACCTCCTCGCGGACGTGCATCCGCGCCTCGGAGCCGCGCAGGTGCCGCATGAGGTCGACGATGCGGTACAGCTCGTCGGCCTCGAAGGCGAGGATCCACTCGTAGTCACCGAGCGAGAAGGACGGCACGGTGTTGGCGCGCACGTCCGGGAAGCCGCGGGCCATCTTGCCGTGGTCGGCGAGCATCCGGCGGCGGTCCTCGTCGGGGAGGAGGTACCAGTCGTAGGAGCGCACGAACGGGTAGACGCTCACGTAGTCGCGGGCGACCTCGTCGGCCAGGAAGGCCGGGATGTGCGACTTGTTGAACTCGGCCGGGCGGTGCAGCGCCATGTTCGACCAGACCGGCTCCAGCGCGCGCCCCAGCTTGGTGCGGCGGAAGAGGTTGTACGCCTCCTGGAGCGCGTCGGAGCTCTCCGAGTGCCACCAGATCATCACGTCGGCGTCGGCACGCAGACCGGAGACGTCGTACGTGCCGCGCACCACGACGTCCTTGGCGGCGAGCTGCGCGAACAGCGTCTCGACCTCGTCGGCGTAACCGGCGCGGTCCTCGGGCAGCGCGTCGCGCAGCTTGAACACCGACCAGAGCGTGTAGCGGATGACCTCGTTCAGGTCCTTCGCCTTCTTGCCGGCGTTCGGGGTCTTCTCGGGAGCGGCCCCGGTGGGGTTGGCGGGGGCGGAAGCGTCAGTCATGGGTCCCATTCTCACTCGCCCGCCGTGGCGGCTTGCGGCAGGGTGTCCAAGATGTCGTCCGCGGCCGTGCACGCGGAGGCGATGCACGCGGGGATGCCCACCCCGTCGTACAGCGCGCCGCACACCCGCAGGCCGGGCAGCTTGCCGGTCTCGGCCCTGATGCGGTCCACCCGGTCCAGGTGGCCGACCGGGTACTGCGGCAGCCCGCCCGCCCAGCGCGTGACCCGCTGCGCGACCGGCCGGGCGGCCAGTCCGACGGCCTCGCCGAGGTCTCGCAGCGACAGTTCCACCAGGTCGGCGTCGTCGCGCTCCAGGTCGGCCTCGTCGCGGTACCGCCCGAGGGAGGTGCGCAGCACGAACAGGTCCGGGTCGCCGTCGGCGATCCAGCCCCACTTGTTGCTCGCGAAGGTGGACGCCTTGATCTTGTGGCCGTCGACCGGCGGCACGAGAAAGCCGCTGCCGGTCAGCGCCTCGACGTCCGCGCGCCGGAAGGCCATGGTCACCAGGGCCATGGAGGCGTACTCCACGGCGGACAGCTCGGTGGCGGCGGCCGGCGCCTCGGCGGCCAGCAGCCGGGCGGCGGCGGGCGCCGGGGCCGCCAGGACCACGGCGTCCGCGTCCAGCGCCGCCGGTCCTTCAGCGCCGTCCAGGACGACGCGCCAGCCGTCGGCGGTGCGCCGCAGCTCCTGGACGGGTGTGTGCGTACGGATCTCGCCGCCGGCGGCCCGTACCGCGTCGGCGACGGCTTCCGGCAGTGTGCCCACGCCGCCGTCGATGCCCATGAAGACGGGCGCCTGCGACTGGCCGGGCCCGGCGGCCCGTGCCGCCGTCCGCGCCTGGATGCCGCGTACGCCTTCGATCAGCGAGCGCTCGGCGCGGGCGGCCTCGAAGAGCTGCGGGACGGCGGCGCGCATCGAGATGCGGTACGCGTCGCCCGCGTACACGCCGCCCAGCAGCGGTTCGACGAGCCGGTCGACGACCTCGCGGCCCAGCCGGGCGGCGACGTACTCACCGACCGCCACGTCCGCGCCGACGTCCGTGCGCTCCAGCGTCTCGTCCTCGGCGATCCGCGCCATGCCCTCGGCGGAGATCACCCCGGAGGCGGCCAGCAGGTCCAGGTCGCCCGGCACGCCCATCACATGCCCCTTGGGCATCGGACGCAGCGCGCCGCGCGTCCACAGCGCGGCGGTGGCCGTCGTGGGCGGCTGCAGCCGGTCGCCGAGGCCCACGGCGCGGGCCAGGTCCACCGCTTCCGGCCGCTTGGCCAGCATCGACTCGGCACCGAGGTCCACCGGTACGCCCGCGATCTCCCCGGCGCGCAGCTTGCCGCCAAGCCGGCCGGAGGCTTCCAGTACGGTCACCCGCGCCCCGCCGCCGAGCAATCGATGGGCCGCCGCCAGCCCCGAGATGCCCCCACCGATGACGACGACATGACTTCCGGGCGCGCGGCCCGCACTGGTGTGCGCTGTGCTCATGGCCCCACTCTCTCAGAGTCCGCGCGGAGGCCGGACCGTGACCGCATCGCGACCCACGGACGGCAACCCACGGCTCCCCCGCCACGTCGAAGTGGCAACAGCGGCAGACCACTTCGGGGGTACGTGACATGGGCACAGCGAGCAGGTCGTACGGGGCGCGGCGGGCGGCCGCGGGAGCGCTGCTCGCGGCGTCCCTCGCGGTCGCCGGATGCGGGGCGGCCGGGGAGGGCCGGTCGAAGTCGGCGAGCGCGCCGCAGGCCGACAAGGGCTCCGCGCGGGGCGAGCAGGGCATGGTCGGGCCCAAGGCGCCGGGCGGCGCGGAGGGGGCCGACGGCAAGGCCGGATCCGGGTCGGGGTCCGGGCCGGGGTCGGGGTCCGGGTCCGGGTCGGGCAACGGGACCGGAAAGTCCGCCCCCGTCTCGACGGCGCAGATCATCCGTACGGCGACGCTCACCGTCGAAGCCGCCGACGTACCGGGAACGCTGGCCAAGGCCCGTACGGCGGCCAAGGGCGCCGGCGGCTACGTCGGAGACGAGTCCACCGACCGGGACAGTGAGGGCCGGGAGCGTTCCCGGGTCGTGCTGCGTGTGCCGCCCGAGGCATACGACGGCCTGCTGGACCGGCTCTCCCGGCTGGGCACGCTCAAGGAGCGGCAAGTCTCGGCCAAGGACGTCACCGACCAGGTGATGGACACCGGAAGCCGCATCAAGTCGCAACAGGCCAGCGTGACGCGGGTGAGGGCGCTGATGGACCAGGCCACTTCGATCAGCGACATCGTCACGCTGGAGTCCGAACTCAGCCGCCGCCAGACGGAACTGGAGTCCCTCCAGGCCCGCCTGAAGTCGCTCCAGGAGCAGACCGGTATGGCGACGGTGACGCTGGTGCTGCACGAACCGGACGCCACGGCGGACGACGAGGAAACCTCCTTCGGGGACGCGCTCAGCGGCGGCTGGGACGCCTTCACGGAGGGGGTGCGGAGGCTGCTGGTAGCGGTCGGCGCGTCGCTGCCGTTCCTCGCCGCCGGAGCGCTGGTGTACGTGCTGTGGCGGGTGCTGCGGGGACGGCTGCCGCGGCGTACGCGGACGTCCGAGGTGGCCCCGGCGCCTCCGGAGCAGTTACCCACGGAGGCCGCACGGGAGGGTGAGGGCCCGGGGGACCGTTGACAGCCGCGGGCGGCGGGCAAAGACTCGGGGCGATAGCGCCGATCTTCAGACAGACGATGTCGAACGGCTCCGGAATACGGACGGTTTCGGAGTACGAACGGCTCCGGAGTACGGACGGTTTCGAGCGGACAGCGAGGACAGGGCCTGATGACCGAGCAGGGTGCACGGGACGCACGAGGCGCTTGGGGCGCCCGGGACGTCTACATCGTCGACGCCGTACGGACCCCCGTCGGCAAGTACGGCGGCGCCCTCGCGGGCACCCGCCCCGACGACCTCGCCGCCCACGTCGTCAAGACCCTGGTGGACCGGACGCCCGCGCTCGACCCGGCCCGTATCGACGATGTCGTCTTCGGCGACGCCAACGGGGCGGGCGAGGACAACCGCAACGTGGCGCGGATGGCCGTCCTGCTGGCCGGGCTCCCCACCTCCGTACCGGGCGTGACGGTCAACCGCCTGTGCGGCTCCGGCCTGGAAGCCGTCATCCAGGCCGCCCGCTCCATCGCCCTCGGGGACGCGCACATCGTGCTCGCAGGCGGCGTGGAGTCGATGAGCCGCGCGCCGTACGTCTTCCAGAAGCCCGAGCGGGCCTTCCCCGCCGGGCACCAGGAGATGTTCTCCTCGACGCTCGGCTGGCGGATGGTCAATCCGCGGATGGCGCCCGAGTGGACGGTCGCGCTGGGCGAAGGCGCCGAGCTGATCGCCGACCAGTACGGCATCGGACGCGAACAGCAGGACGTCTTCGCGCTCGCCAGTCACCGCAAGGCAGCGCGCGCCTGGGAGGAGGGCGCGTACGACGCGGAGGTCGTACCGCTGCCGGACGTCGACCTGGCGCGGGACGAGTCGATCCGCGCCTCGTCCTCCCCGGAAGCGCTGGCCAAGCTCCGCCCGGCCTTCCGCAAGAAGGGCGGCACGGTCACGGCGGGCAACTCCTCCCCGCTCAACGACGGCGCCGCCGCGCTCCTCCTCGTCGACGAGGACGGCCTACGGGCCACCGGCCGGGAGCCGCTCGCCCGGATCGGCGCGAGCGCGGTGACCGGCGTCGAGCCGCAGTTGTTCGGGCTGGGCCCGGTAGAGGCCGTACGGCGGGCCCTGGACAAGGCGGGGCGCGGCTTCGCCGACCTGGCCACGTTCGAACTCAACGAGGCTTTCGCGGCTCAGGCTCTGGGGTGCCTCGCCCAGTGGCCCGGCCTGGACCCGGACGTGGTGAACCCGCGCGGCGGCGCCATCGCCATCGGGCATCCGCTGGGCGCGTCCGGTGCCCGGCTGGCCGGCGCGGTGGCCCATCAGCTCGCCGCGCGCGGTTCGGGTACGGGCCTGGCGGCGCTGTGCATCGGTGTGGGGCAGGGGCTGGCGCTCGTGCTGGAACGCGAGTAGCGGGACGCGGGCGGGCACGGGCGCTCGCCCCCGGGCGCGGCAGCAGCTCAGCCCCCGGCGCGAAACCCCTTCAATATCTCCAGATACGTCCTGCCCGCCTCCGTGACGACGAAGTGCTCCTGGACGTCCCCCTCCTCCCCCATCTGCGCGAATGTGCTGCCCGGCCGGCGTTCGATCAGTCCCACCCCGGTGAGGCGGCGGAGTTCGGCGTCGAGGAGGGGGCGGGTGTAGCCCGCGTCGTAGGGCAGCGGGGCCCCGTCGGCGAGGCTCTGCAGGTGCCGCAGTTCCTCGCGCGGCACCAGGTGTTCGAACAGGAATTTCATCCGGTCCATCTCCTGCTGCTGCCCGGCCTGCTTCTTCTTGATCTCGCGCAGCACGACGCCGCCTGCGGCCGTGTCGATCCGCTGGAGGATCGACGACATCCAGGGGATCAGCGCGAGGACGAGCAGCGCCACCGCGGTCATGTCCATCCGGTCCGGTACGAACAGCTTGAGCGCGAGCCCGAGCAGCGCAGCGACGGTCACCGCCGACCGCGTCCACAGGTCCTCCTTGGACACCGTCCGCCCCCTCCCGGCCGCCCGCCGTCGTCAGTGACGGTGCCCCGGTGACGCGGTGCCCGCAAGGCCGGAACCCAGCCGTCCGTGGTGATCATCGTGCGAGAGGATGAACCGAACCGGTTCACTCCTCAACCGTTCTTCCGAACGGAGGCCGCGCGCGATGCCCCTGCTCGACCTTGACCATCTGCCCCTGCTGCACGGCGGCGAGACCACGGCGGTCGAACCGGCGACCGGCGACACCCTGGCCGCGTTCACCCTCGCCGCCCCCGCCGACGTGGAGAGCGCCGCCGCCGGGGCCGCGGCCGCCCGGCGCGCCTGGGCCCGTACGCCGTACACGGAGCGGGCCGCGGTGCTGCGCCGGGCCGGGGACCTGATCACCCGGCACGCCGCCGAGCTGTCCGAGTGGATCATCCGGGAGGCCGGCAGCGTGCCCGGCAAGGCCGAGTTCGAGATCCGTACCGCCGCCGAGGAGTGCTACGAGGCCGCCGCGCTCGCCCATCATCCGCTGGGCCAGGTGCTGCCCTCCGCCGCGCCCCGCCACTCCTACACGACCCGGGCGCCGGCCGGTGTCGTCGGCGTCATCGCGCCGTTCAACGTCCCGCTCGTGCTCGCCATGCGGTCCGTCGCCCCGGCCCTGGCGCTCGGCAACGCGGTCGTCCTCAAGCCCGACCCGCGCACCGCGGTGTGCGGCGGCCACGCCGTGGCGGCGGTCTTCGCGGCGGCCGGGCTGCCCGAAGGGCTGCTGCACGTACTGCCGGGCGGTGCCGAGGCCGGGCAGGCCCTGGTCGGCGACCGGCACGTGCGGGTGATCTCCTTCACCGGCTCCACCAACGCGGGCCGCGACGTCGGCGCGCTCGCCGCCCGGCACCTCAAGCGGGCCCATCTGGAGCTGGGCGGCAACAGCGCCTTCCTCGTGCTGGAGGACGCAGACCTGGACGCCGCGATGTCCGCCGCGGCCTGGGCCTCCTTCTTCCACCAGGGCCAGGTCTGCATGTCAGCAGGCCGGCATCTCGTCCACGCCTCCTTGTACGAGGAGTACGTGGAGCGGCTGGCGGCCACGGCGGACGCGCTCGCCGTCGGCGACCCGTACCGGGAGGACGTCCAGCTCGGGCCGGTCATCGACGCCGGACAGCTCAACCGCGTCCACGGCCTGGTGGAGGCGAGCACGGCGGCGGGCGCCCGGCTCGCGGCCGGCGGCACCCACCGCGGCCTGTTCTACCGGCCGACCGTCCTGGCCGACGTGGACGACCGGTCCCCCGCCTACGCGGAGGAGGTCTTCGGACCGGTCGCGCCCGTGCGCAGGTTCCACACCACCGACGAGGCCGTGGCCCTGGCGAACGACACCGAGTACGGGCTGGCGCTCGGCGTCGTCACCCGCGGCACCGCGCGCGCCCTGGAGCTCGCCGACCGTATCCCGACCGGCCTGCTGCACATCAACGACCAGACGGTCAACGACGAGCCGGTGGCGCCGATGGGCGGCTTCGCCGACTCCGGCACCGGCGCGCACTTCGGCGGCACGGCCAACCTCGACGCCTTCACCGAGACCCGCTGGACCACGGTCCGCGCCACCCCGGCCGGCTATCCGTTCTGACCCGTAATCTGCGCCGTGGCGGCAACCGTGCGGACGGGTACCGGTCCCCAAGGACAGGTACCGGCATACGTACGACAGATACCGGCACACGACGAAGGGAGTATCCGCGATGGCGGAGCGACTGGTGGTCATCGGGGGCGACGCGACGGGCATGTCCGCCGCGTCCCAGGCCCGGCGGCTGAAGAAGCCGGGCGAACTGGAGATCGTCGCCTTCGAACGGGGGCACTTCGCCTCGTACTCCGCCTGCGGCATCCCGTACTGGGTCGGCGGGACGGTCGACGGCCCGGACGACCTGATCGCGCGGACGCCGGAGAAGCACCGCGAGCGCGACATCGACCTGCGGATGCGGACCGAGGTCACCGAACTGGACCTGGACCGCGGCCGGGTCCGCACCCGCGACCTGGACGGCGGCGGCACCGAGACCTGGACCGGCTACGACAAGCTGGTGATCGCCACCGGCGCGCGGCCGCTGCGCCCGCCGCTGCCGGGCATCGACGCGCCCGGCGTGCACGGTGTGCAGACCCTGGACGACGGGCAGGCGCTGCTGGACACCCTGAAGGCCACCGAGGGCACCAAGGCGGTCGTCGTCGGCGCCGGCTACATCGGTGTCGAGATGGCCGAGGCGCTGGTCACCCGCGGTTACGACGTCACCGTCCTGGACCGTGGCGAGCAGCCGATGTCCACGCTCGACCCCGACATGGGCGAACTGGTCCACGAGGCGATGTGCGGGATGGGCATCGAGACGGTGCGCGGCGCCGCCGTCACCGGCATCCGCACCGACGGTTCCGGGCGGGCCTGCGCGGTGACCACCGAGGACGACGGGGAGTTCCCGGCCGACGTGGTCGTGCTGGGCCTGGGCGTACGGCCCGAGACGACCCTCGCCGAGCAGGCCGGGCTGCCGCTCGGCGACGCGGGCGGGCTGCTCACCGACCTGTCGATGCGGGTGCGCGGCCACGACGCCGTGTGGGCGGGCGGCGACTGCGTCGAAGTACTGGACCTGGTCCTGGGCCGGACCCGGCACATCGCGCTGGGCACCCACGCCAACAAGCACGGCCAGATCATCGGCTCGAACGTGGCCGGTGACTACGCGACCTTCCCCGGCGTCGTCGGCACCGCCGTCTCCAAGGTCTGCGACCTGGAGATCGCCCGGACCGGGCTGCTGGAGGCGCAGGCGAAGAGCGTCGGCCTGCAGTACGAGACCGTCACCATCGAGTCGACCAGCCGCGCCGGCTACTACCCGGGCGCCCGCCCGATGCGCGTGAAGATGATGGCCGAACGGCGCACCGGCCGCCTCCTCGGCGTCCAGATCGTCGGCCGGGAGGGCGCGGGCAAGCGGGTGGACGTGGCGGCGGTGGCGCTCACGGCGCGGCTGACGGTCGAGGAGATGACCGCGCTCGACCTCGGCTACGCGCCACCGTTCTCCCCCGTATGGGACCCGGTCCTGGTCGCGGCCCGCAAGGCGGCTGCCGCGGTACGGAACGCGGGCGACTGAGCGCGGCGGGCCGCCGGGCTTCCGGCGGACCCCCCCCCGATCCACACGCCCTCTTCCCTTTGACATACTCCCCCAAGCGGGGCATCGTGGTCGGGTCGGGGTTTGGTACAAAGAC
>NZ_JBVIQN010000021.1:0-162971 GCF_055577005.1 Streptomyces sp. NPDC033221
CGCATCGAAACCGGCGGCCGCGGCCGCCGCCGGGCGTTGCAGCAGCGGCAGCTCGGTGAACAGGATCGACAGGTTGACGTTGAAACGCGCGTCCGTAAAGGCCATCTCGGAGCCGTCCTTTCGTAGAGCGGGGTACGGAAGCGGAACGGGCGGGGCGCGGGGTCCCCGCCCGGCCCGGCTCAGCTCATCGGCACGACGGCCGTCGGCGCGTGGCCGGATTCGGTGGCCAGGTCCTCGAACTCGTTGACGCTGCCGATGTCGGTGCCGCTCATCGCGATGTTGGTGACCCGCTCCAGGATCGCCTCGACGACGACCGGGACCCGGTGCTCGGCGGCCAGCTTCTTGGCCTCCTCGAAGGCGGGGAGCAGTTGGCCCGGTTCGGTGACGCGGATGGCCTTGCAGCCCAGTCCTTCGGCGACCTTGACGTGGTCCACGCCGTAGACGCCGAGTTCGGGGGTGTTGATGTTCTCGAACTCCAGGGTGACCTGGTAGTCCATGTCGAAGTTGCGCTGGGCCTGGCGGATCAGGCCGAGGTAGGAGTTGTTGACCAGCACGTGCACGTACGGGATGCGGTGCTGGGCGCCGACCGCCAGTTCCTCCAGCATGAACTGGAAGTCGTAGTCGCCGGAGAGCGCGACGACGCTGCCGTCGGGGTCGGCGGTGGCGACGCCCAGCGCGGCCGGGATGGTCCAGCCCAGCGGTCCGGCCTGGCCGCAGTTGATCCAGTGGCGTGGCTTGTAGACGTGCAGCATCTGCGCGCCGGCGATCTGTGAGAGGCCGATGGTGGTGACGTACCGGGTCTCGGGCCCGAACGCGCGGTTCATCTCCTCGTACACGCGCTGCGGCTTGAGCGGCACGTTGTCGAAGTGCGTACGGCGCTGGAGCGTGGCCTTGCGGTGCCGGGCCGAGGCGGCCCAGTCGCCGCGGTCGGGCAGTTCGCCCGCGGCCTTCAGTTCCTTGGCGATCTCGACGAACAGTTCCAGCGCGGCCTTGGCGTCGGAGGCGATGCCGTAGTCCGGGGCGAAGATCTTGCCGATCTGGGTGGGCTCGATGTCGACGTGCACGAACGTACGGCCCTGGGTGTAGACGTCCAGTCTGCCGGTGTGGCGGTTGGCCCAGCGGTTGCCGATGCCGAGGACGAAGTCGGACTCCAGGAAGGTCGCGTTGCCGTAGCGGTGCGAGGTCTGGAGGCCCACCATGCCGGCGTTCAGGCGGTGGTCGTCGGGGAGGGTGCCCCAGCCCATGAGGGTGGGGACGACCGGGACGCCGGTCAGTTCGGCGAATTCGACGAGCAGGTCGCAGGCGTCGGCGTTGATGATGCCGCCGCCCGCGACGAGCAGCGGGCGTTCGGCCGCGTTCAGCATGGCGAGGGCCTTGGCGATCTGCTTGCGCGTGGCCTTCGGCCGGTGCACGGGCAGCGGCTCGTACGTCTCCGGGTCGAACTCGATCTCCGTCAGCTGTACGTCGATCGGCAGGTCGATCAGGACCGGGCCCGGCCGGCCGGAGCGCATCAGGTGGAACGCCTGCTGGAAGACGCCGGGGACCTGGGCGGCTTCCAGGACGGTGGTCGCGGCCTTGGTGACGGGCGTGGCGATCGAGGCGATGTCGACGGCCTGGAAGTCCTCCTTGTGGATCACCGCGGTCGGCGCCTGGCCGGTGATGCACAGGATCGGGATCGAGTCGCCGGTCGCGGAGTACAGGCCGGTGATCATGTCGGTGCCGGCGGGCCCGGACGTGCCGATGCAGACGCCGATGTTGCCGGGGTGGGCGCGGGTGTAGCCCTCGGCCATGTGGGAGGCGCCCTCGACGTGGCGGGCGAGGGTGTGGTGGATACCGCCGCCGGCGCGCAGCGCGGCGTAGAAGGGGTTGATCGCCGCGCCCGGCACGCCGAACGCGTTGGTCACGCCCTCGCGCTTGAGGATCTCCACAGCCGCACGGGCGGCGGTCATTCGAGGCATCGAGTACTCCTGCGTCGGCCTGTCGGGATCGCGCTCCGCCCCGGAAGGGGGCGGAAGCGTGAGCTGCACTCTGCAACTTCCGCATCATGGAATCTCTGTTTTGCTTTGCGGAAGTACGGAAGAAAGTAGAGCGCGTCCCTTCAGCCGTCAAGGGATCGCCACGGAGTGGACGGAAGGGCTGGGGGTGGAGGGAGTGGAACGCCCGGCGGCGCTGCGTGGGCTGCCGGTGAGGAGGCGATGAAGGCGCCCGGCTCGTCGGCCGTACTTCGGAGCGGACCACTGCCGCCTCCGACCCGGGCCCCCGCCCCTTTCGGCCAGAACCGGCCGTGACCAGGCACGTTAAGCTGTGCGCCGCTCTGCTTCCGCTCCCCTGCCCCACCAAGGAGACCGCTCCATGCCCGCGCGCACCGTCCTGATCCTCCAGCACGTCGAGGTCGAGAAGCCCGGCCTGATCCTGGACGCGCTGGACGGCAGCGGCCTCCACGTCGACATCCGCAACCTGCTCAGCACTCCGGGCGCCTCGGCGGACGAGCTGCCGCCACTGTCCGACCTGGCGGGGCTGGTCGTCATGGGCGGCCCCATGAACGCCGACGACACGACGGGGCACCCGGCGCTCAAGGTGGAGCGGGATCTACTGGCCGACGCGCTGCGGTCCGGCGTACCGACGCTGGGCGTGTGCCTGGGCGCCCAACTCCTCGCCCGCGCGCACGGCTTGGCCGTACGGACCGGAGCGGAGCTGGGCCGCGACAGCGAGATCGGCTGGTCGGCGCTGCAGGATGTGGACCGCGGGGACCCGGTCGTCGGCCCGCTGGCCGACGCCCCCGCCGTACTCCACTGGCACGGCGACCGCATCGTGCCCGCGCCCAGTACCCGTGTCCTGGCCCGCACCGGCACCACGGAGTGCCAGGCCTTCCGTGCCGGGCCGGCCGCCTGGGGCATCCAGTTCCACCTGGAGGTCACACCCGGCCTCCTGGACGAGTGGCTCGCCGAGCCGTCCTTCGCCACCGAGGCCGCGGACGCCCTCGGCCCCGACGCCACGGCCCGGCTGCGGGCCGACACCCTGGCCGCCGCCCCCGCGCTGCGCCCCCTGACCGAGCGGAGCCTGGCCCACCTGCGGTCCCTGTTCATGGCTCGCGCGGGCCTGTGATCCGTACGAGTGCGAGGAGCTGATGACGAGACGGCGGGCGGCTTAGGGGCGGTCTGCGAAGCGGCTTTACGGGGCGGTTTACGAGGCGGCGCCCCGGGACCGCTCACCGCCCGCCCGGCCCGCACCCGCTCCCGTTTCCGCTCCCCCGCCGAGCCACACGGCGATCACCTCGGACGCCACCGCTGCCACGGTCCGGCCGGTGGTGTCGATCACCGTCGTACCCGGCGGCTCCGGGCGTCCGAGCTCCGCGTGCTGCCGGAGCGTACGGGCAAGCTGGTCCGCCGCCCCGGACCCGATCTCGCGGCGGCGGACCCGGCGTTCCAGGGTGGGCACGTCGGCGGTCAGCCGTACGGCCGTGATGTCGGCGCCGGGTACGGCATCGGCGATCCACGCCGACTCCTTCTCCAGCGTGACGAACACGCCCGTCAGGATCAGCCGGGTGTGCCCCACGCCCGCCAGGTTGGCCCAGACCGCGGCGAGATTGCGGCGGGACAGCTCGCTCGGCCCGAGGCCGGGCGGCGGCCAGGGGTGCACCTGGTCCAGTTGGTCGGTGTCGAGCAGGGCGTGCGGGACGTCCGCACGGCCGAGCTGGCGGGAGATCTCGTACGCCGTCGTGGACTTGCCGACCCCGGCGGCGCCGCACAGGACCAGAATGTGTGTCGTGGGTTGCATCACCGGCCATGCTGACGCCATCGGCACCCACCTCGCCGGCGAATTCACGGGCCTGCAAAGGTGTGCCCGGGCCGGTCCGAGCCGCGACATGCCACGGCCGGGCCCGCGTCCGCACCGCCCCGGGCTCTCCGCCCGGGCCCGACGAGTGGGAGAGACGACCGTGCTCAACGCCGTGGTGACACCCGAGGGCGACCGTATCCGCTGGGCCGAACTGCCGGGCGCGGAACCGGCCCGCGTATACCTGCACGGCCTCGGCGCCACCTCGCCCGCCTACTTCGCCGGGACGGCCGCGCACCGGCTCCTGGCGGGCCGCCGCTCGCTGCTCCTGGACCTGCTCGGCTTCGGCATCAGCGACCGGCCCACCGGCTTCCCGTACACCCTGGAGGCACACGCCGACGCCGTCGCCGCGGCCCTGCGCGCCGCCGGGGTGAGCGCGGCGGAGGTGGTCGCGCACAGCATGGGCGGCTCGGTGGCGATCGTACTCGCCGCCCGGCACCCGGATCTGGTGGCGCGGCTCGTCCTCATCGACGCCAACCTCGACCGGATCGAGCCGCGGCGGGGCGCGCCGGGCAGCGGCGGCATCGCCGCGCTCTCCGAGGAGGAGTTCCTCGCGGGCGGCTGGGAGCGGATACGGGACGCCGTGGGCGCGCACTGGTGGTCCACGATGCGGCTGGCCGGGCTGGAGGCGCTGCACCGCAGCGCGGTGCACCTCACCCGGGGCAGCGAACCGGTCATGCGGGAGCTGCTGATGAAGCTGCCCGTTCCGCGTACGTTTCTGCTGCCCGCGGACGACGGCCCGCTGCCCGGCGCCGGCGAACTGGCGGTGGCCGGTGTGCGGGTGGTGGAGGTGCCCGACTGCGGGCACAACATCATGCTGGACAACCCGGAGGCGTACGTCCGCGCGGTCGCGGCGGCCCTGGCACCGGAGGCGGACGCGGGCCCGGCGTCCCTCGCCTGACCGGCCGGGCGGCGTCGATTGACGCCGTCGCACGAGTCGTTGAGCTTCTGTTCATCGCCGTGCCCGAAGCTGGCTACGCCGACGGCACGGTGGTGCCGACGGGGGATGTTCCGTGCCGAGATGGGGCTGATGTCATGAACGTCGTTCAGGAACCGCTTCGCGCGCCCGCCGTGGCGTTACCGCGCCAGCTGCCCGCGGGCAGCGCCCGGTCGCTGCCGATGCTGGACGCGGTGGTGGAGGTGCTGCGCGCCGCAGGTGAGGACGTGCATGTGGTGTACTCGGCACACGGCGATGTATTCAAGGTCGTGCCACGGCAGGAGGCCGCTGCCTGACCGGACGGGAGCGCCGCCCGGTCAGCGTACGGTGACTCCTCCGGAGCGGGTACGCCCGTCCCCGCTCCGGAGTGCCGGCCGTGCCTAGCGGATCGGCACCCCCGCCACCGTCCTTGCGATGACCAGCCGCTGGATCTCGCTGGTCCCCTCGAAGATCGTGTAGATCGAACTGTCCCGGTGCATCCGTTCGACCGGGTACTCGCGGGTGTAGCCGTTGCCGCCGAGGATCTGCATCGCCTGGGCGGTCACCTTCTTGGCGGTCTCGCCGGCGAACAGCTTGGACATGGAGCCCTCGGCGGAGGTGAACGGCTTGCCCGCGGTCGCCATCCAGGAGGCGCGCCAGACCAGGAGGCGGGCGGCGTCGATCTGGGTGCGCATGTCGGCCAGCTGGAAGGCGACGCCCTGGTTGTCGATGATCGGGCGGCCGAACTGGACGCGGGTCTTGGCGTAGTCGAGTGCGACCTCGTACGCGGCGCGGGCGATGCCGACGGCCTGCGCGCCGACGGCCGGGCGGGACGCCTCGAAGGTGGCCATGGCGGCGTTCTTCAGGCGTTCCCCACCGGGGTTCTTCGCCCGCTCCCGGGCCCGTGCCAGGCGTTCGTCCAGCTTCTCCTTGCCGCCGAGCAGGCAGTGGCCGGGCACCCGGACGTCCTCCAGGACGACCTCGGCGGTGTGCGAGGCGCGGATGCCGTGCTTCTTGAACTTCTGGCCCTGGGACAGGCCGGGGGTCTTCGGCGGGACGATGAAGGAGGCGTGGCCCTTGGGGCCGAGGCCGGGGTCGACGACCGCGACGACGACGTGGACGTTGGCGATGCCGCCGTTGGTCGCCCAGGTCTTGGTGCCGTTGAGCACCCACTCGTCCTTGGCCTCGTCGTAGACGGCGCGGGTGCGCATCGCGGAGACGTCGGAGCCCGCGTCGGGCTCGGAGGAGCAGAAGGCGGCGACCTTCACGTCCGCGGCGTCGCCGTACATCTGCGGGATCCAGGTGCCGATCTGCTCCTCGGTGCCGTTGGCCAGTACGCCGACGGCGGCCAGGCCGGTGCCGACGATCGACAGGCCGATGCCGGCGTCGCCCCAGAACAGCTCCTCCATGGCCATGGGGATGCCGAGGCCGGTCGGGTCGAAGAACTGCTGTGCGTAGAAGTCGAGCGAGTACAGCCCGATCTTGGCGGCTTCCTGGATCACCGGCCAGGGGGTCTCCTCGCGCTCGTCCCACTCGGCGGCCGCGGGGCGCATGACGTCGGCGGCGAAGCCGTGGATCCAGTCCCGGACCTCCTTCTGCCCGTCACTCAGCTCCATGGTGAATTCGGCCATGACCCCTCCAGCGTTGCCTTCCCGGGTGACGCACCCCAGGATGTTACTTGCGGTAACCTGAGTCTGTTACCCGTCAGTAGGGGATGTCAACTCCCCCAGGCCCGCAATCACCCAGCAGTGCGGGTGTTACGTTGCGCGAGCGGCACGGATTCACAAGGGCGGGGAGTGGGACATGGAAAACACCCAGCACGACAGCGGGCAGCAGGCCACCACGGTGGAGCAGCCTGCCGCTGGGCACGGCGCCGCGGCGGGCCCGCCGCACACGGTCCGGCGGCAGCAGACGGCCACCGAACGACGGCGCCGCGAACTGCTGGAGGCCGCGGACCGGGTGGTGCTGCGGGACGGCCCGGACGCCTCGATGAACGCCATCGCGGCGGAGGCCGGCATCACCAAGCCGATCCTCTACCGGCACTTCGGCGACAAGGGCGGGCTCTACCGGGCCCTGGCCGTACGGCACACCGATGCCCTGCTGGACGGGCTGCGGGCGGCGCTGGACTCGCCCGTACCGCGCCGGGACCGGGTCGAGGCGACCCTCGACACGTACCTGACCGCGATCGAGACCCGCCCGCAGGTCTACCGGTTCCTGATGCACCCCGCCGACGAGGGGCACAGCGCCGACAAGGACACCGGCTTCGACGTCGGCCGGCACTCCGCCCCGCTGCTGCGCCGGCTCGGCGAGGAGCTGGCGAAGGTGATAGGCGACCGGCTGGACCTGGGGCCGGGCGGCGAGGAGCTGGCCCGGGTCTGGGGCCATGGGATCGTCGGCATGATGCACGCGGCCGGTGACTGGTGGCTGCGCGAACGGCCCTGCTCACGGGCACAGTTGGTACAGCATCTGGCCGACCTGCTGTGGGGGCGGCTGGCGGCGGCCGGGGACCGGCTCGGCGGACCCGGGTTCTGAGGCCCGGGGGTAGTACGGGTTCCGAGGCCCGGGAGTACGGGTTCCGAGGCCCACGGGTACGGGTTCGGCGGGCCCCTACGAGCCCGTAGCCCGCTCGCGGCCCGCCCACGGCGCGCGGGCCGCGGCCCGCAGGGCCCGGCGGCGGCGCAGGCCGGTGAGGTGGTCGAGGTAGAGGCCGCCCCGGAGGTGGTCGCACTCGTGCTGGAGGCAGCGGGCGAAGAACCCGGTGCCGGACACCGTGCGCGGCTCGCCCGTCACGCTGAAACCTTCCACCACCGCGTGGTCGTACCGCGGGGTGCCGGCCTCGATGCCCGGCACCGACAGACAGCCCTCGGAGCCGCGCACCAGGACACCGTCGGCCTCCACCAGGCGCGGGTTGACGAGGTGTCCGAGGTGGCGCCGGTCGTCGTCGTCCGGGCAGTCGTAGACGAACACCCGCAGCGGTACGCCGATCTGGTTGGCCGCCAGGCCCACCCCGTCGGCCGCGTACATCGTCGCGAACATGTCCTCGACGAGCGCGGCGAGGCCGGCGTCGAAGTCGGTGACGTCCCGGCAGGCCGCGGCCAGGGCCGGGTCGCCGAGCAGGCGCAAGGGGCGCGGGCGGCCGGAGCTGCCGGGGATCGAGCGGGAACGCATGGGGGTAAGCGTACGTTCTGGAACATGTGACGACGCAGGTCGTCGCGGGTTGCGGAGGTCACGGCACGGGTAGCGGGATTCGGGGCCGCCGCCGGATCTCGATAGGCTGATCCCCGACCGAAGCCTCCGGCCGGTCATCGGCTCCGGAGGAGGCGTTCCACCGGCAGCCCCAAGGGCGGGAGGGCGCCGGATGCAAGGAGGATCAAGGACGATGGCAGGCAACACGGAGCCGCTGTCGCCGCGGGCCAAACTGGCCGTGACGGCGGGCAAGGCCGCGGCGGCGGTGTCGCGCGCGGCGGGCCGCGGCAGCGGATCGGTGATCGGCGGCAAGGTGGCGCTCCGGCTCGACCCCGACCTGCTGGCCCGGCTCGCCCGGCACCTGGACGTGGTGCTGGTGTCGGCGACCAACGGAAAGACGACGACGACGCGACTGATCGCGGAGGCGCTGCGGGCCAGCGGCCCGGTCGTCTCCAACGCGCTCGGCGCCAACATGCCGGCGGGCATCACCTCCGCGCTGGCCGGCGGCTCCGACGCCCGCTTCGGCGTGATCGAGGTGGACGAGAAGTACCTGGCGGGCGTGGCGCGGGACGTGACGCCCAAGGCCATAGCGCTGCTGAACCTCTCGCGCGACCAGCTCGACCGCGCCGCGGAGACCCGGATGCTCGCCGAGCACTGGCGGGAGGGGCTCTCCGGCTCCAAGGCGCTGATCATCGCCAACTGCGACGACCCGCTGATCGTGTGGGCGGCCTCGTCGTCGGCGAACGTGGTGTGGGTCGCGGCGGGCCAGGAGTGGAAGGACGACGCCTGGTCCTGCCCGTCCTGCGGCGGTGTGATGCAGCGCCCCGGCGACGACTGGTTCTGCGGCGAGTGCGGCTTCCGCCGGCCGACGCCGAGCTGGGCGCTCTCCGGTGACCATGTGCTCGACCCGCACGGCAGCGCCTGGCCGATCCGGCTCCAGCTGCCGGGCCGGGCGAACAAGGCGAACGCCACGACGTCCGCCGCGGTCGCCGCGGCGTTCGGTGTGCCGCCGCAGGTCGCCCTGGAGCGGATGTACTCCGTCCAGGCGGTCGCGGGCCGCTATGACGTGGTCTCGTTCCTGCAGCGTGACCTGCGCCTGCTGCTGGCGAAGAACCCGGCGGGCTGGCTGGAGACGTTCTCGCTGATCGACCCGCCGCCGACGCCGGTGATCCTGTCGGTGAACGCGCGCGGCGCGGACGGTACGGACACCTCGTGGCTGTGGGACGTGGACTACACCCGGCTGGCCGGTCACCCGATCTTCGTGATCGGCGACCGCAAGCTGGACCTGGCGGTCCGCCTGGAGGTCGCGGGCCTGGACTTCCGGGTGTGTGACACGGTGGACGAGGCGGTGCAGTCGGCTCCTCCGGGCCGTATCGAGGTCATCGCCAACTACACGGCCTTCCAGGACCTCCGCCGGCGCGTGGGGAACTGACGTGAACCAGCGACCTTCACGACAAGGACGAGCGAGCATGAGTGACAACAGCCTGCGGCTGGTGTGGATCTACCCGGACCTGCTGAGCACCTACGGGGACCAGGGCAACGCCCTGGTGGTGGAGCGCCGGGCCCGCCAGCGCGGCCTGGACGTCCAGCGCCTCGACGTCCGCTCCGACCAGCAGATCCCCACCTCCGGCGACATCTACCTGATCGGCGGCGGCGAGGACCGGCCGCAGCGGCTGGCGGCCGAGCGGCTGCGCCGCGACGGCGGCCTGAACCGCGCGGTCTCCAACGGCGCGATCGTCTTCTCGGTCTGCGCCGGCTACCAGATCCTGGGCCACGAGTTCATCAACGACCTCGGGGAGCGGGAGCAGGGCCTGGGGCTGCTGGACGTGGTGAGCACCCGCGGCGAGGGCGAGCGGTGCGTCGGTGACGTGCTGGCCGACATCGACCCGCAGCTGAACCTGCCGCCGCTGACCGGTTTCGAGAACCACCAGGGCGTGACGCACCTGGGGCAGACGGCCCGCCCGTTCGCCCGGGTCCGCTTCGGCAAGGGCAACGGCGTCGGCGACGGTTATGAGGGCGCGTACAACGACACCGTCTTCGGTACGTACATGCACGGCCCGGTCATGGCGCGCAACCCGCACATCGCCGACCTGCTGATCAAGCTGGCGCTGGACGTGAACGCGCTGCCGCCGGCCGACGACCGCTGGTACGACGCGCTGCGGCAGGAGCGCATCGCCGCGGCGACGCAGCCCGCGTAACGTTTCCCCGCCGTCCCGTACGCCCGCGGTGTCCGCACTGCGGGCGTACGTGTGCCGCAGGCCCCCTGCGCTTGTAGGGTGAGCGCCATCCAACCGGACGACGGAGTCCGGGCGTCCGGCTGAGAGTCTGTGCCCGCGCCCGGCCGGGGCCCGGCGGACAGGCTCTGCTCATGCAGAGGGTCTGCGAAAACATGCGTATTGGTGTGCTCACCTCCGGCGGCGACTGCCCCGGTCTGAACGCCGTCATCCGCTCCGTCGTCCACCGCGCCACCGCCGACCACGGCGACGAGGTGATCGGGTTCCGGGACGGCTGGAAGGGCCTGCTGGAGTGCGACTACCGCAAGCTGGACCTGGACGCCGTGGGCGGCATCCTGGCCCGCGGCGGCACCATCCTGGGCTCGTCCCGGGTGCAGCCCGCACAGCTGCGGGACGGCGTGGAGCGGGCCCGGGGACACGTGGCCGACCTGGGCCTGGACGCGATCATCCCGATCGGCGGTGAGGGGACGCTCAAGGCGGCCCGGCTGCTGTCCGACGCGGGCCTGCCGATCGTCGGGGTGCCCAAGACCATCGACAACGACATCGCCGCGACCGACGTCACCTTCGGTTTCGACACGGCGGTGGGGGTGGCCACCGAGGCACTGGACCGCCTGAAGACCACCGCCGAGTCGCACCAGCGGGTACTGATCGTGGAGGTCATGGGCCGGCACACGGGCTGGATCGCGCTGCACTCCGGGATGGCGGCGGGCGCGCACGCCATCGTCGTACCGGAGCGCCCCTTCGACGTGGCGGAGCTGACCCGTACGGTCGGCGCGCGCTTCGAGGCGGGCAAGAAGTTCGCGATCGTGGTGGTCGCCGAGGGCGCCAAGCCGCGCGAGGGCTCGATGGCCTTCGACGAGGGCGGCACCGACGTGTACGGGCACGAGCGGTTCGCCGGTGTCGCCCGGCAGCTGTCCCTGGAGCTGGAGCGGCGGCTCGGCAAGGAGGCCCGCGCGGTGATCCTGGGCCATGTGCAGCGGGGCGGCACGCCCACCGCGTACGACCGGGTGCTGGCGACCCGCTTCGGCTGGCACGCGGTGGAGGCGGCGCACCGCGGCGCGTTCGGGATGATGACGGCGCTGCGCGGTACGGACATCACGCTGGTGCCGCTGGCCGAGGCCGTGGAGACGCTGAAGACGGTGCCCGGCGAGCGGTACGCCGAGTCGGAGTGCGTGCTGTAGCGCGTACGGTCCGCCACGCGGCCCGCTGACCGCCCCCGGCCGACGCCCCGGCCGGGGGCGGTTCTAGTCTGGTCGCGGAGTATCGGTACGAATCAGGAGCGAGCGGATGGATCACGGCGGGCACGGCATGGACATGGATCTGCCGCCGTTCACGCTGGGGCGCGGCATGGAGTTCGGTGGAGATCCGTTCTTCCTCGTCGGCTGCCTGGTGGGGCTGATTCTGTACGGATGGGCGGTGCTGCGGCTGCGGCGGCGTGGTGATCACTGGCCGGTGGGCCGGACGGTCGCCTGGGTCGTCGGCGTGCTCACCGTGGCGCTGGTGATGTGCACCAGGCTCAACGATTACGGCATGGCCATGTTCAGCGTGCACATGGTGCAGCACATGGTGATCAGCATGCTGTCGCCGATCCTGCTGCTGCTCGGCGCGCCGGTGACCCTGACTCTCCGGGCGCTGCCGGCGGCCGGGCGGGGCCGCAAGGGGCCGCGTGAGCTGCTGGTGGCGCTGCTGCACAGCCGCTACATGCGGGTGATCACCCATGCGGCGTTCACCATCCCGATGTTCATCGCGAGCCTGTACGCGCTGTACTTCACGCCGCTCTTCGACTTCCTGATGCAGTCCAGGGCCGGGCACATCGCGATGATGGTGCACTTCCTGGCGGTGGGCCTGGTCTTCTTCTGGCCGATCATGGGCGTGGACCCCGGGCCGCACCGGCCGGGCTACGTCATGCGGATGCTGGAGCTGTTCGCGGGGATGCCCTTCCACGCGTTCTTCGGCATCGCGCTGATGATGGGCACCGAGACGATGATCAAGACGTTTGAGAACCCGCCGGCGTCCCTGGGCATCGACGCGCTGAGCGACCAGAGCGCGGCCGGCGGCATCGCCTGGGCCTTCAGCGAGATCCCGTCCGTACTGGTCCTCGTCGCCCTCCTCTACCAGTGGTACAAGTCCGAGGAGCGGCAGAACCAGCGCAAGGACCGCGCGGCGGCCCGGGACGGCGACCAGGAGCTGGCGGCGTACAACGCGTACCTGGCCTCCCTCCAGGCCCGTGGCCAGAGCGGCGGCGCAGGGTGACCGGCCATTGACCAAAGGTCACGCACACAGCTAGCGGTACGGGCCGCGGCCGGGGACGATGTCCTCAAAGGCCGCGGCCCGTGGCGTTGGGCCACCGGCCGTCGTGAGGAGGTTGCGGGGATGCCCGGATCCGCTAAGGCGATGGCGGCGTGCACGGTGGGCGGGCTGGTCGTGGCGACGGCCTACACCGTGGCGCTGGGCAGCAGTGGCTGGCTCTGGTTCTCCTGGGTGGTGCTGGCCCTGGTCACGATCGGCATCGTGACGGCACGGCCATCCTGAGACCTGCGGAGACGGGCGGCTGCCCGGAGGCCGGTGAAGGCGCACAGCCGTCCCAAGGCCTGCGGAGGCCGCCCGGTACGGCCGTACGCCCGGTAGGCACCGCCCTCACTTCCGCAGGTCGCGGAAGAACTCCCGTACGTCCCGGACCAGCAGGTCCGGAGCCTGGAGCGAGGCGAAGTGCCCGCCCCTCGGGTACTCCGTCCACCGTGTGACGCGGTGCGACAGCTCGGCCAGGCCGCGGACCGCGCGGTCTCCCGGAAAGTTGGCCACCCCGGTCGGCACGCCCGACGGCGTGGCCCGCGTCCAGCCGTCCGCGCCCGCTTCGAGGTAGAGGCGGGCGGCGGAGCCCGCGGTGGCGGTGAGCCAGAACGTCGTCACATCGGTCAGGACCGCGTCCCGGCCGACCGGGGTCTGGCGGGTCCGCGTCGGGTCATGGCCGACGAACCACTCCAGGTTCCAGGCGAGTTGACCGGCCGGTGAGTCGTTGAGCGCGTACGCGACGGTCTGCGGGCGGGTGGCCATCTGGGTGGCGTAGCCGCAGTGCCCGTACCACCACGCCTCGTTCTCCTCGGCCCGGGCGCGGTCGGCCGCGGAGAGCCGTTCCAGCTCGCCCGGTTCCATCGCCGTCGCGGCATTGGCCAGCGCGTTGACGTGCACGCCGATGACCCGGTCGGGGGCGACGCGGCCGAGTTCGGGCGAGACGAGGGCGCCGAAGTCGCCGCCCTGGGCGCCGTACCGGTCGTAGCCGAGGCGCCGCATCAGCTCGTCCCAGCAGCGGGCGATGCGCCGGGTCCCCCACCCCTGCTCCCGGGTCGGCCCCGAAAAGCCGAATCCGGGCACGGAGGGTGCGACGACGTGGAAGGCGTCCGCCGGGTCGGCGCCGTGCGCGCGGGGGTCGGTGAGCGGTCCGAGGACGCCCAGGAAGTCGTTGACCGTACTCGGCCAGCCGTGTGTGACGATCAGCGGTGTGGCGTCCGGCTCCGGCGAGCGGACGTGCAGGAAGTGCACCCGCTGCCCGTCGATGTCCGTGGTGAACTGCGGCACCTCGTTGAGCGCGGCCTCGTGCGCCCGCCAGTCGTACGCGCCGGCCCAGTACGCGACGAGGTCCTGCAGATACGGCAGGGCGACGCCGTGATCCCAGCCCACACCGGGCAGTTCGTCGGGCCAGCGGGTCCTGCGCAGCCGGTCCCGCAGGTCATCCAGATCGGCCTGCGGAATGTCGATACGGAAGGGCGTGATCGCCGTGCTCGGTTCCATACGGGCAGGCTAGGAAGCGTTGCGGTCAATGAGTGTCCGCAAGGTAAGCACCCCGGGCCGGTTGGGCCCGTCGTGGCCTTCTACGCTGCGTGCATGTGGAAAGACACGGCCCGCGCCGGGTGGCCGGGCGCCGAGTTCCGGCCACCCGTCGGCCTCACCACCCTGACGGACGCCGAGCGGCGCCTCGGGTGCGCCCTGCCGCCCGGCCTGGCCGCGCTGCTTCAGGAGAGCGACGGCATCGTGGGGCCCGACGGGGTCGACACGGTGTGGCCCTTGGAGCGCATCGTCGAACAGAACCTCGGCTTCCGGACGGACCCGGCGTTCGCCGAGCTGTACATGCCGTTCGACCCGCTGCTCTTCTTCGGCGACAACGGCGGCGGCGACCACTTCGCCTTCGTCCGTACCCCGGAGCGGCCGGACGTCTTCGTCTGGGAGCACGAGGACGACAGCCGGCGGTGGGCCGCCCGGGACCTCGGGGACTATCTGAAGCGGTGTCTGACGGCGGACGGGGACGACTGGTACCGGTAAGCCGGATCGTTTCGCCCGGTCCGGTGCGGGTGCGGCGGCCCTCAGCGCCTGCGGCTGTACGTCCGTACGAGGACGCCGTTGTCGAAGGTGCGGACGGAGTCCAGGGTGAAGTCCGTGACCGTGAAGTCCGTGCCGAACATCGGCATGCCCCTGCCGTACACCTGCGGGTAGGTCTTGATCACCAGTTCGTCGACCTCGTCGAGCAGTTCGCCCGCGAGCTGTGAGCCGCCGCAGAGCCAGATGCCCAGGTCGCCCTCCTCGGCCTTGAGGGCGCGGACGGCGCCGACGAGGTCGTCGGTGATCAGGTGCACGTTCGGGTCGGGCGATGTACCGAGGCTGCGGGAGGCCACGTACTCGCGGAGGTGGCCGTACGGGCTGGTGACGCCGGCGTCCAGGCCCACCTGGTAGCTGCCGCGTCCCTGGATCACCGTGTCGAACCGCTGGTTCTCGGCGTCGTGGAAGTTCAGGGCGGCGCGGCCCTCGACCGAGACGGTCTCCGGGTATTGCGTCTTGAGGAAGTCCAGGAACTCCTCGTTCACGTACTGCATCATCGACGACGCGTCACCGTTCGGGTCGCCGATGAAGCCGTCGATCGAGCAGGCCACGAAGTAGGTGAGCTTGCGCAAGGCGGTCCTCGTTTCCGCTGGCGATGCGGCGGGCGCATCGCGGACAGGGTGGGGTGGTGACGGCGCGGGCAGGTTCCCCGCCGCGACCACTTCACATAGAGTGCTTCAAGCGCAGTGGTTGCGCAAGCCTTTTGTCCCGGACACACCGGCGGGGGATCGCAAGGAGGAAGACGCATGGCCAGGAACCCGGAGCGCAGAACGGCTCTCGTCGACGCCGCCATCGAGGTGCTGGCACGCGAGGGGGCGCGCGGGCTCACCTTCCGCGCGGTCGACGCCCAGGCCGGCGTCCCGGTCGGCACGGCGTCCAACTACTTCGCGAACCGGGACGAGCTGTTCACCCAGGCCGGCAGCCGCATCCACGTACGGATGACCCCCGACCCGGCACTGGTCGGCGAGGCGATGCGTCCCGAGCCCAGCCGGGAGCTGGTCACCGGCCTGATGCAGTGGCTGGTGCGCCGCATGACCGACGAGCGGACCGGCTATCTGGCCATGCTGGAACTGCGCCTGGAGGCCACCCGTCGCCCGGCCCTCCAGGCCGAGCTGAACCGCGCCGTACGCGCCGCCTTCGAGGAGAGCGTCAGCTTCCACCTGGATTCCGGGCTGCCCGGCGACGCGGACACCGTACTGGTTCTCTACCTCGCCATGACCGGGGTGCTGCTGGAGCACTTCACGCTGCCCGACATGCTCGCGGAATCCGAGCTGGACAAGCTGGTGGAGACGGTGGTGACGCGCATCGTGCCGTCGGGGTGAGGGAGCCGGGGCACCGTGGCCCCCGGAGGCGGGTCCGTGGCCCCCGGAGGCGGAGGGGCCGCGGTACCGGACGGAACCGGGGGCGACGGGACACCCCGTACCGCGCGGCCGCACATGAGCGGTCACGCCGTACGGGGACGCGTCCTCACCGCCCCCGGCCCGGCACCACCCCCGGTCAGTGGGTCACCCGCGGATCACCGTGCGGCGACCGCGCGTCGGCCACCGCTCAGGAGTGGGCGACATCCACGATGAGCTGGTTCTTCTGCTGGGTGACACGGAACGGGAGCCGCTTGGCGGCCCCCAGGCCTATCTGCGTGTCACCCTCGAAGCTGGCCGCGAACCGGGTGTCCTTGAAGGACCGGTACCCCTTGATGTCGACCCCCGGAAGCGGCTTGCCGGCCTTGCCCGGGTACGTCGGCTTGCCGGTCTCCGGGTCGTAGCTCGGCGCCGCCACCCGGATCTCCAGGATGGCTCCGCCGCCGACCTTGATGAGGTCGCCGGAACCGTCCTGGTGCAGCTCCTTGACGTAGCCGACCCGGTATCCGACCGGCTTGCCGCCCGCGGTCGGCACCTCGAAGACCATCCGGTCGTAGCAGGCGTGCTGACCGGTCTTGATCGTCTTCAGCGGCTTGTGGTCACGCGCGTCGGCGGACTTCAGGGCGCTCCCCCAACCGCCGGTGTCGCACGTGGCGAGCGGCGCGGCGGCCGTCGTGGCCCCCGTCGCCGGTGCTGCCGTCGCCGACACCGCCGTTGCCGCCACCGCCGCGCCTGCCAGCGCGACCGCGGTCAGCACCGTGCCCAAACGTCGCATGTGCTACCCCGTATCTCGTTGCTCACGTTGCAACCACCGTATTTCGGTGGCCTGTTCACTCCGTGGTCCGACCGGGCGGATCCGGCCGGTCCCTACGAGCGATCATTGCGCACGGGTCTGACAATCGGACAGTTGAGCGTCGCTTTTCAGCCACCGTCCGGTCGTCCGCGACCGGTGCGCCCTTGGCGGCCCGAGGCCCCTGTGCGAGGCTCGCAGCCACGGTGGAACCGGGCCGGTGCGTGCCATCCCGCCGGCGCCGGTTCGTACGAATGCCGATACGGCCGCCTGTTACGGACAGTCCGGCGCGGCTCGTCGCCCGGCCGGCTGGCCGGGCCGAGGAGCCGGCCACGGAGCCGAGGAGCCTCAAGATGACTGCTTCTGATCATGCCGCTCAGGCCGCTCGGACCTCTCACGCCGAGCACTCCGACAGCACCTCCCGCCACCCGGGCCACCCCGATCCCACCCTGTACCGCACGCCCTCCGACGCCGTCGCCGCTCCCCCGGAGAAGCTCGCCTATCTCGTCGGCTTCGACCGCTCCGCGCAGCGCCCGGACGCGCTGATCGTGGTCGACACCGACCCCGCGTCGAGTTCGTACGGGCGGGTGCTGCATGTCGCCGATGTACCCGGCCTGGGGGACGAACTGCACCACTTCGGTTGGAACGCGTGCTCCAGTGCCCTCGCCCACGAGGGACACCACCACCCCGAACGGCGCTACTTACTGGTGCCGGGGCTCCGCTCCTCCCGGCTGCACGTGTTCGACACGCGGCCGGACCCGGCCCGCCCCCGCCTCGTGAAGGTGATCGAGCCCGCCGAACTGGCCGACGCGGCAGGCTATTCACGGCCGCACACCCTGCATTGCGGGCCCGGCGGTGTCCTGCTTTCCTGCCTCGGCGGCGCACACGGCAATGACGGCCCGGGCGGCGTCGCGCTCCTCGACCACGAGACCTTCGACGTACTGCGCGCCTGGGAGACGGACCGCGGCCCGCAGCGGCTGGCCTACGACGTCTGGTGGCACCTCCGGCACAACATCGCCGTCACCAGCGAGTGGGGCACTCCGTCGATGGTCGAGAACGGCGTCGACCCGGACCTGCTGCTCGGCCGCTCGTACGGCCACGCGCTGCACTTCTGGGAGCTGGACTCCGGCCGCCACCTGCAACGCGTCGACCTGGGCGACGAGCACCAGATGGTCCTGGAGCTGCGGCCGGCCCACGACCCGGCGGCGACGTGGGGCTTCGCGGGTGTCGTGGTCAGCGTGGCGGACCTGTCGGCGTCCGTGTGGCTGTGGCACCGCGAGGACGGTGGCCGGTTCTCGGCGCACAAAGTCATCACGATCCCGGCGGAACCCGCCAAGGAGGATGAACTGCCTGAGATCCTCCGGCCGTTCGGCGCCGTGCCGCCGCTGGTCACCGACATCAACCTGTCGGTGGACGACCGCTGGCTGTACGTGTCCGCCTGGGGCACCGGCGAACTGTTCCAGTTCGACGTCAGTGACCCCTTCCACCCCCGCAGGACCGCGTCCGTCCGGCTGGGCGGCATCACGGCCCGCCAACCGCACCCGGCGGCACCGGGCCTGCCGCTGACCGGCGGCCCGCAGATGGTCGAACTCAGCCGCGACGGGCGCCGGGTGTACCTCACCAACTCCCTGTACGGGTCGTGGGACGACCAGTTCCACCCCGACGGCATCCACCCCTGGCTCGCCAAGCTCGACGCCGACCCGGAGCACGGCGGCCTCACGCCCGATCCCCGTTTCTTCCCGCACGGCGAGGACTTCCGCGGGCTGCGCGTCCACCAGACCCGCCTGCAGGGCGGCGACGCGTCGTCCGACTCGTACTGCCACCGCTGACCGCGGACGGCCGGGGAGGAGGCAGGCCGATGGGCGGGTCGGCTCCGTACCGGAACCGTTCACCCGTCACACGCGTGACACGGGACACCACGCTCAGCCGTCCGGGACACCCTCGCCGGAACGGCCGGCGGACGAGAGGACACAGAGCCATGCACGGTGAATCGGGCAGCACGCGCAAGCGTGTGGTGCACCCTTCGGTGGAAGCCGTGGTGCGCGGCTTCCTCACGCGCGTTGACCGGCTGTGTCCCGGCCTGGTCGAAGGCCTGTATCTGACCGGGTCGATCGCCCTGGGCGACTTCCGGCCGGGGCGCAGCGACATCGACTTCGTGGCCGTCACCGCGCGGCGCCTCTCGGCGGCCGATGTCGCGGCCCTGCGGCAGGCGCACGCCGCGACGCACGCCCAGCAGGCGCGCCCGCACTTCGACGGCATCCACGTCACGTGGCAGGACCTCGCCGCCGGGTTCGCCTCCTGTCCCGCCGTTCCGTACACGCTTCTGGGAAGGTTCCGTACGGACCGTGCCTTCGAGGTCAACCCGGTGACCTGGTCCGTCCTCGCGAAGAACGCCGTTTCGGCGCGCGGCCCGGTGCCCGGCGGTTTCGAGGTCGCCACCGACGCGGCCGCCTTGCGCGCCTGGACGCTGGGCAATCTGGACGGTTACTGGCGGCGCTGGCACCTCGCGCACCGCAGGCCGCTGTCGCTGACGAGCCTGGCCGCGCTGGGCGGACGGGTACCGGCCTGGGGCGTGCTCGGGGTCAGCCGCCTCCACCGCACGGCGGCCACCGGGGAGATCATCTCCAAGGGCGCCGCGGGCCGTTACGCCCTGGAGGCGTTCGCTCCGCGATGGCACCCGGTGATCGAGGAAGCCCTGCGCCTGCACAAGTCCGTCTCCGCTCCCGCGGCCGCGCCCTCCCGGCCCCTGCGCAGCCCCTTCGCCCGTCGCAGAGCCGCCACGGACTTCGTCGCGATGGTGGTCGAGGACACGGCGGTGGTGCGCTGAACCGCTGGCGGCCGGAGTGTCGAAAAGGAGTGTCAGGCCGTGCACGATGTCGGATCCGCGTAGGCGAAACGTGCTGGCGTACGGCATCCCGCGTCGTGTTCCATGATCGGTCGAGGGCCGCACTGGAACGGGAGTTCGCTTCCGGTTCCGTCCGGCCCAGCGGCCGCGCACTCCGTACGTCTGCCGCCTCGGCCGTCGCCGTCACCTTCGTCCTCGGCCGTCACCTTCGTCCGATCACCGGGAGACTCACCCGCATGTCCACCACCTCAGCCCGCCCGTCCTTCCTCCTCGTCCACGGCGCCTGGCACCGGTCCACCTGCTGGTCCGCCCTCCAGGACGCGCTGGCCGCCGACGGCCGGCGGTCCCACACGGTCGACCTGCCCAGCTCCGGCCCGCAAGGCACCCCGACCGCCGGCGTGTTCGACGACGCCGAGGAGATAGCCGCGCGGCTGCGCGAGATCGACGGCCCGGTGATCGTCGTCGGCCATTCCTACGCGGGCGCCCCGGTCACCCAAGCAGCCGCCGATCTCCCGAACGCCGCCCATCTCGTCTATCTCACGGCCTACATGCCGGCGGAGAACGAGTCGCTGAGGAGCATCCACGGCGGCGCCCCGCACGAGGAGGAGGACCTCGTCGGCCTCGCCCCTCTCGTTTTCGCCGACCCGCGGACGGCGCTGTACGGCGACGTGCCCGACGACCTGGCCGAGCAGGCCGTGCGGCAGCTGGTCGACCAGAGCCGGCGGTCGTTCCAGCAGCCGGTGACCCGCGCGGCCTGGCGGACCGTACCCTCCACCTATGTGATCTGCGAGGACGACCAGGCGCTCCCGCCCGCGCTGCAGGCGAAGATGTCCGCGAACGCCACCCGCGTCGAACGGATCGGCACCGGCCACTCCCCCTTCCTGTCGGCGCCCGCCGATCTGGCGAAGCTGCTGGGCCGGATCGCCGAAACCGTCGTATCGGGCTGACGCCGTCCGCATCCGCGCAGTCCGCCTCGGTACGACGCGGACCGGCCCCCTTCCCGGATGGTGGGAAGGGGGCCGGTCCGTGGAAGCCGCCGCGGCCCGTAAGCCTCAGCGGCGCTCACTCATGCGCTTCGGCTTCCACCGGCTTCGGGATCAGGAACGACGCCGCGAGGGCGACGGCCATGATGACGACTCCCGCGATCATGCCGGCCGTGTAGCCGGAGGCGGACGACGGGTCGTCGGCCGGTACGGCGGTCTTGACCGCGTACAGGGCCGCGAAGCTGAGGCCGGAGCCGAGGTTGAAGGCACCGGCGTTCAGGCCCGGCAGGAAGCCCGGGTTCTCCTTGGGCGACAGCACGATGCCGAGCCCGTTGAGCACGATGTTCGCCACGCCCGCGTAGGTGATGCCCACCAGGACGGAGGCGGCCAGCAGCAGTCCCCGCGAGTGGGCGGAGAGCGTGACGATCATCAGGACGACAGTCGCCGCGGCGCCGACGAGTCCGATCCGCAGGATGCGCCCGTACCCGAACGTCGCCGCGAGCCGGCCGGCGATCGGGCCCATGGCCAGCCCCGCGATGGCGTACGGCGTGAGCGTCCACCACGCGGACTGCTCGGCCGACATGCCGAGTCCGGCCTGCGCGTCCTGTGCGAAGGCGGGGATGAGCCCGTTCATGACGGCGAAGACGCCCGTCATCGTCAGCATCGTGGTCAGCAGCGTCGCCCAGGTCGAGCGCTGCCGCAGGTGCCGGGTGGCGACCAGCGGGTGCCCGGAACGGTCCTCGGTGCGCCAGAACAGCCAGAACGCGGCCGCCGCCACGACCACCAGAACCGCGATGAGCGGCCAGTTCGCGTCGGCCAGCTTGCCCGCCTCGTTGAGCGCGACCAGCAGCGAGCCGACCGACACCACCAGCAGCACGACGCCCGGCCAGTCCATCCGGTGGCTGTCGGGTGCCTTCGACTCCGGCGCCATGACGGCGACGAGGGCGGCGGCGATCGCGGCGACGACGGCCATGGCCCAGAAGACCGCGGCGAAGCCGTGCCGGTCGGCGAGGTAGCCGCCGGCGAGCGAGTCGATGCCGGCGATGCCGCCGTTGACCGCGGTGATCACGCCGAGCAGCGTGCCGTACCGCTTGGGTTCGGTCACCTCGACCCGCAGCATGATCAGGCACAGCGGTACGGTCGGCCCGGACACGCCCTGGATGACGCGGCCGACGAACAGCATCGGCACGCTCTGCGCCAGCGCCGCGACGATGCAGCCGACGACCATCAGGGCCATCATCCCGGCGAGCACCCGGCGGCGGCCGATGATGTCGCCGAGCCGCGGCAGGAACAGCGAGAACAGCGCCGCGGAGGTGAAGAACGCGGTCTGGGTGAGCCCGATCTCGGCCGAGGTGGCGCCGAGGCTGTCCTCGATGCTCTTCAGCGCGGGGCTGAGCATGCTGGCGTTGAGCTGGAAGGCGACACAGGCCGTCAGCAGCGCGGTGACCAGCACGCCGATCCGTACGGTGCGGCCCGGACCCGCCGTCCCGGCGGGCCGGGTGGTGTGCGGCGCGCTCATGCCTCGACGTCGCCGATGCGTTCGAGGGCGTCCACCACGAGGTTCCAGAACCGTTCGTGGTCGAGCTTGACGGCGACCTGGGTGCGGCAGTCCTCGGGGATCGGCCAGCGGAAGTCGGTGACGGTCATGCCCATGGTCAGGCCGCCGGTCAGCTCGATGTCCACCGGGGCCTTGCGTACGGTCATCACGTCCGGGTCGATGACGTAGGCGACGGCGCACGGGTCGTGCACCGGCGGGAACTCGAAGCCCTGGTTCTCCCGGTAGGCGTCGCGGAAGAAGTCCAGCAGTTCCAGGACGAACGTGGCGGGCTTGGTGCCGACGTCGGCGATCTTCTTGGTGACCTCGGGGGTCGCCAGCGCCTGGTGCGTCAGGTCGAGGCCGACCATGGTGACGGGCCAGCCCTCGTTGAAGACGATGTGCGCGGCGTGCGGGTCGATGACGATGTTGAACTCGGCGACCGCGCTCCAGTTGCCCTCGTGGAAGCCGCCGCCCATCAGGACGACCTCACGGACGCGCTCGGCGATCCGGGGCTCCTTGCGCACGGCGAGAGCGATGTTGGTCAGGCCGGCGGTCGGGACGATGGTGATCTCGCCCGGTTCGTGCGACATCACCGTGTCGATGATGAGGTCGACGGCGTGCCGGCGGTCGAGCTCGAAGTTCGGCTCGGGCAGGTCCGGGCCGTCCAGTCCGGTGTCGCCGTGGATCTCGGGCGCGTTCTCGATGGTCCGGACGAGGGGCCGCGGGCTGCCGGCCGCGAACGGCACACCGGTGATACCGGCGATGCGGGCCACGGACAGCGCGTTGCGGGTGACCTTCTCCAGGGTCTGGTTGCCGACCACGGTGGTCACGGCGACCAGGTCGATGTCGGGATTGCCGTACGCCAGGAGCATGGCGATGGCGTCGTCGTGCCCGGGGTCGCAGTCGAGAATGATCTTTCTGGCCAACGGAAGAGCCCCTTTGCTCAGCTGAAGGTGTTGAAGTGGATCTCTTGGTGCACAGCAGAAGGGCTGGTACCGAAAGAGCGCGGACGGACGGCGGCGCACCTGCGCGGCGGAACGGGGCCGGCACGGCTGGTGCTACCGGGCACCTCCCCTTCGACACGGTCGGGTAATCGATTTCACGGCGGCATTGCCGCCGTCCAAGGCCCTGACCAGCGATCGAGGCCCTGTCCCGTCATAGTGCCAGAGCAATCGGGCGACGCGGGCATCCGGGGCGCCGCGGGCTCCGGCGGGCCCCGCGGGGCGCGTGGATCAACCGCCGCGCCCCGGCTCCCAGGAGGCATCCGGCCCGGCCGGATCATCCGGTCCGCCGGCCGCGTCCGGCACCGGCCGGTCGTGCGCGGCGAGGACCGTCTCCACCGTGTCCGCCTCGGCGGCCGTCTTGTCTTCGCGATAGCGCAGCACCCGGGCGAAGCGCAGCGTCACACCGGCCGGGTAGCGGGTCGAGGTCTGGAGGCCGTCGTACGCGATCTCGACGACCAGTTCGGGGCGTACGGTCACGACGTAACCGGTCTCGTCCACCGCCAGCTCGCGCAGACGTTCCGTCTGCCAGGCCAGCAGGGCGTCGGTGAGGCCCTTGAAGGTTTTGCCGAGCATGACGAACGTGCCGTCCGGGCCGCGCGCGCCGAGATGGAGGTTGGAGAGCTTGCCGGTGCGGCGGCCGTGCCCCCATTCGGCGGCCAGTACGACCAGGTCGAGCGTGTGCACCGGCTTCACCTTCAGCCAGGCGGCGCCGCGGCGGCCCGCGCTGTACGGCGCGTCCAGCGCCTTGACCATGACGCCTTCGTGGCCGCGGCGCAGCGTCTGCGCCCAGAAGTCCTGGGCGGCCCGGCGCGCGGCGGTGTCGGCCGGGTCGTCGACCACCGTCCGGCGTACCCGCCGTTCCTCCGGGACCAGCCGGGCCAGTTCCGCGTGCCGCCGGTCGCCGGGCAGGTCCAGAAGGTCGTGGCCGTCCACGGCGAGCACGTCGAAGAAGACCGGGGACAGCGGCAGCGCGGCCCGTGCGGCGGCCACGTCCACGCGCGAGCCGAAGCGGCCCGCGATCCGCTGGAACGGCAGCGGGCGCCCGTCGTCGCCGAGCGCGATCACCTCGCCGTCCAGGACGAAGCACGGCGCGTCCAGGGCGAGCGCGGCCTCGGTGATCTCGGGCAGCCGGTCGGTGACGTCGTCGAGGGTGCGGGTGTAGATCCGTACGTCCGCGCCGTCGCGGTGCACCTGCACCCGGATGCCGTCCAGCTTCTCCTCGACGGCGCACCGCCCGGCCTTGTCGATCGCCTCGGCCAGGGATTTCGCGCCGTGCGCCAGCATCGGCCCGACCGGGCGTCCGACCGTCAGCCGGACGTCGGCCAGCGCCGCGGGTCCTTCGGCGAGCAGGCCGCGGGCGACCTCCTCCAGGGACCCGGCCAGCATCACGGCCCGCCGTACGTCCGCGACGGGCACCTCGGCCGCCGCGGCGATCACCTCGGCGGCGACGGCGTCGAGGGCGCCCTGTCGTACCTCGCCGGTCAGCAGCCCGGTGAGGAAACGTTGCTCCTCCGCGGTCGCCGCGCCCAGCAGCTCCTGTACGAGACGGCGCCGCTCGGCCTGCGAGCCGGGGCCCGAGACGGCAGCCAGGGTGGTCAGGGCCGCATCCGTACCGAGCACGGTCAGCGTGGCGGTCTCCGCGGCCGGCACGGGGTCCCGCAGCACGCTCCAGCCGACCCCGATACGGCCCTGCGGCAGCCGCCCCGCCAGGTAGGCGATGGCCACCGGAGCGTCGTCGGGCTCGGCCTGGCGGAACAGCTCGGCCAGCAGCTTGATCTTCTGGGACCGCGCCGAGGTGGCGGCGACCTCCCCGGACACATGAGCGAGACGGGCCAGCAGCATGGAGCCATCCTGCAACGGTGCCGCCGCTCCCGCACGATCACCGGCGCCGGCGGCCCGCCTCCCCTCCCCCGCTCACTTGCCGATCCCCTCGGACAGCCCGCGGACGAAGTGCCGCTGGGCGACCAGGAAGATCACGATCATCGGCAGCGCGGCGATGGTCAGGCCCGCGAAGAGCATCGGCCAGTCGGAGTTGAGACGCCCGGCCATGTCGGCGAGCCCCACGGGCAGCGTCTTGAGGTGGTCGTCGGTGATGAAGACGAGCGCGAAGGCGTACTCGTTCCAGGAGAAGAGCGCCTGGAGGAGCGCTGCGGACACCAGGATCGGACGGGCCATCGGGACGACCACGCGCCAGAAGGTCTGCCAGCGGCTCGCCCCGTCGATCAGGGCCGCCTCCTCCACCTCCACCGGCTGGCCCAGCAGGTACGCGCGGATCAGGAAGGTGGTGAACGGCACCTTGAACGCGGTGTAGAGAACGATCAGCGCCCCATAGGTGTCGTAGATGTGCAGCGCCTGGAGGAGCTGCGTCAGCGGGACCAGCGCCACGGTCGGAGAAAGCATCATGGCGCCGAGGACGAGCAGCAGCGCCGGCTGGGAGAACGGGATGGCGAGCCGGGTCAGCCCGTACGCGGCCCAGGCGCTGATCAGGACGACGGCGAGGACGCTGGCGGCGGTGACCAGCGCGCTGTTGAGCAGGTAGCCCAGCACGCCCTGGTGCCACGCGTCGGCGTACGTGCCCCAGTCGGGGTGCGCGGGCAGCCCCCACGGGTCGGAGAAGATCTCCCCGTTCGTCTTGAGGCCGGACAGGGCCATCCAGCACAGCGGGTAGACGACCGCGACCGCGAGCGCGGCCAGTCCGCAGTACGTGAGCACGCGCAGCAGGACCGAGCCGGAGCGGGCGGACCCCCGGCGCCCGGCGGGAGCGGCCTGTGAGGCATCCGCGGGGGCGGGCTTGTGCAGGGTCAGGGTCATGCCGCTACCGCCTTCCGGCGCGAGTGGAGGAGCTGGACGGCGCCGGCCACGAAGGTGATGGCGAACAGGACGGTGCCGATGGCCGCGGCGTACCCCATGTCGTCCCCGGTGAAGGCGCTGGCGTACAGCCAGGTGCCCAG
The DNA here is from genome assembly GCF_055577005.1 of Streptomyces sp. NPDC033221. Lineage (NCBI taxonomy): Bacteria > Bacillati > Actinomycetota > Actinomycetes > Kitasatosporales > Streptomycetaceae > Streptomyces > Streptomyces sp. NPDC033221. The sequence goes on from NZ_JBVIQN010000021.1 coordinate 26,010, forward strand.
TGTCTGGCTGGAGTTGGAGGGACCGCCGCCGGTCATCACCATCACCTCGTTGAACACGAGGAACGCGCCGGAGACGGTGAGGATGACGAGCAGGGTCGTCATCTCGCGGACCATCGGGACGGTGACGGCGAAGAAGGTGCGGACGCGGCCCGCGCCGTCCACCGTCGCCGCCTCGTACAGCTCGCGCGGGATGCGCTGGACGGCGACCGTCAGCAGCATCGTGGTGTAGCCGAACGACTGCCACTGGCTCATGTTGACGACGCCCCAGATGGAGGTGGCCGGGTCGCCCAGCCAGTCGTGCGCGAAGCGGCCGAGGCCAAGGGTGTCCAGCGCGCTGTTGATGAGGCCGGCGTCGGGCTGGTAGAGGAACTGGAAGAGCAGTCCGGCGACCGTCATGGAGACGGCCGCGGGGATGAAGTAGACCGTACGCAGCAGCCCGCGCAGCCGCCGTCCGATGACCGCCTCCAGGATCGCGGCCAGCACGAGCGCCGCCCCCACCTGGAAGACCACCGAGGTGACGGCGTAACAGAGGTTGTTGGCCAGGGCTTTCCAGAAGACCGGGTCCTGGAGGGCCTGCCGGTAGTTCTCCAGGCCGACGTAGCGCATACCGGGCTGGAAGACGCTGAACTTGAAGAGGCTCAGCCGGATGTTCTCCACGATCGGGTAATAGACGAACAGGGCGATCAGGGCGAGGGCGGGGGCGGCGTACAGGGCGTGGCGGAACCGGCGTCGCTGCATGGCGGCGGCACCTCCTTCAGGACGTCGGGGCGTACGGGTGTCAGTCGCGGACGCGGAAGCGGTGGGCCTGCCGGGCGCCTTCGCGCACCTGGCGCACCGCCTGCGCGGCGTCGGCCCGGCCGCCGAGGACGGCTTCGGCCGCCGAGAGGTACGGGTTGACGATCTTGTCGCCGGCCCGGGTGTCGAGCCAGAGCGCCATGTCCTTCCCGGCGAGCGTGCGCTGCGCCTTGGGCAGCCCCTTCAGGCGCGCCGCGTCCGCCGTGCCCTTGACGGCGCTGAGCCAGCCCAGGTCGCGCACCAGCTTGCGGGCCTGGTCGGGGCCGGTGAGGAATTTCAGGAAGTCGACGGCGAGCGCCTTGTTCGGGGAGGAGTCGGCGACGAGCAGCCCGTCCGCTCCCCCGGCGACGGCGCGGGCCGAACCCGCTGCGCCCGGTATGGCGGGCATGGTGAAGAAGTCCCAGCCCTTCGCGAACTTTTCCGGGGCGCCGCCCTTGGTGCTGAGGTAGGAGAATTCCAGGGTCTCCAGGTACTGCATCGCGGCCTTCCCGTACAGCAGCCGGGTCTGCGCGGACTCGTGGCTCATGCTCGTACCGGACGGGCCCATGCAGCGCTTCTTGAGCTGCGCCAGGTCCTCGAAGGCCCGTTCGTAGCCGGGGTGGGTGAAAGCGCCGGTGCCGCCCTCGCCGTCGTAGTCCCTGGCCAGCACGGCGGCCGGTACCTCCATGGCGTTGAACTGGGTGAGCAGGTGCCCGGCGGGCCAGCCGTACTGGTTGCCGAAGGCGAGTGGGGTGTGGCCCGCCGCGGAGATACGGTCACAGGCTTCGAGCAGTTCGGGGAACGTGCGCGGTGCCCGCTCGACCCCGGCCCGGGCGAAGGTCTCCGTGCTGTACGCGAAGACCTTGGCGTCCATGTCCAACGGCACGCCGTACCGGCGCCCGCCGAAGGTGAACGCGTCCAGCGCGTCCGCCTCGAACGTCCGGCCCCACGCGGTGCCCTTGAGCGGTTCCGACAGGTCGGCGGCGAGCTTGCCGTCGGCGAACTTGCGCGCGTACTGGCCGGGCCAGGAGAAGTAGATGTCGGGCAGCTCCCGGGACGCGGCCAGCACCGCGATGCGGTCCTTGTACGGCTGGTCGCCGACGGCCTGGAGGTCGATGCTGACGCCCGGGTTCCGGCGCTCGTACGCGCGGACCGCCTCCTTGAAGTACGGGGCGTACTCCGGGTCGGCCCACTTCTCCAGGATGGTGAGGTGCCCGCGCGGCGGCCCGTCGAGGGCGAAGTCGTTCGGGGTGACGCGGACGGGGGCCTGGCCGCACCCGCTGACCAGCAGCGTCAGCAGGGTGACGAGCAGGCAGCCGGCGACGGCGGCGGGTGTGCGGCGCATCGGCTCTCTCCTGGCGGGGAGTTCGGGCGAGTCGGTCAGGGACATCGGGACGGGTCGCGGGGAGGCGTGCCATCGAGGGCGAGGGGGCGGCCGAAGGCGCCGGGCTGCGTGCACACCGCCGCCGCGTACGTGGCGGCGTATCCGGCCGCGTCGGCGAGCGGGCGGCCCTGGTGGAGGGCGAGGTGCAGCGCGGCGGTGAAGGAGTCGCCGGCGCCGAGGGTGTCGGTGGCGCGGACGGGCACGACCGGCTGGTGGTGCGTGGTGCCCTCGTACGACAGGAAAGCGCCCCGGGCGCCGCGCGTCACGACCGCCAGCTTCGCGCCGAGGCGGTGCGCGGCGGCCAGCAGTCCGGCGGCCTCGGCGCCGTCCGCGTCGGGCCGGGACAGCACGGCACTGCGTACGAAGGGCAGCAGCGGTTCGGCGTAACTCCAGGGCCGGTCCGAGAAGTCGAAGCTCACCGGGCAGGCGGCGGCCAGCCGCGGCAGCTGTTCCTCCATGCCGCTGCAGTCGCCGGTGTGCACCAGGTCGAAGCCGCGCAGCCAGCGCAGGTCGGCGTCGTCCGGGGTGAACAGCGAGATCGTCTCGTCGCAGTCGCCGAAGGCGCGGTTGCCGTCGGCGTCGAGGTGGACGGTGGCATAGGCGTTGGGTCCTTCGGCGATACGGGACCGTTCCGTCGATACGCCTTCGGCCGCCAGCGCCGCCCGTACGTGCCGGCCGGCCGCGTCGCTGCCGGTGACGCCGAGGTACGCGGCCTCGGCACCGCAACGGGCCGCGTGCACGGCCACGTTGAGGGCGTTGCCGCCCGGATACATCAGTCCGCGCCCGGGGTAGCGATCGACGACGTTGTCGCCGAGTCCGCAGATGCGCATACCGCTCTTTCCTCCAGTTGGCTCCGGTGGGGGTCGGCCCGGCACGCCGACGCGCGCCGGGCCGGGCGAACGCGGCGGCGCGGACTCAGTACTCGACCTGGAACATATAGCGGCGCTTGTCGAGGTCGTGGCCGCGTACGGACTCGTAGTGGCGGACCAGCCGGGTGCCGAAGACGTCCAGCGCGATGGGTGTGATGTCGCCGCGCACCTCCTCCGGCACGCCGGGCAGCGAGAAGATCCGGGAGTCGACGTGATGCGCCTTGCGGGTGTATTTGTCGAGGAACACCTTGGTGCGCTCGGCCATCGGGCGCGTGGCGTCCTCGCCGAGGAAGAGGATCACCGGCTGGTCCTCGGTGACCACCTCGAAGGCGCCGTGGAAGAACTCGCCGGCGTGGTAGCTGCCACCGTGCTTCCACTGCATCTCCATCAGGTAGCACATGGTGAAGCCGTAGCCCGCGCCGTAGTTGGGGCCGGCCGAGAGCACGTACGTCACGGGCTCGTCGGCCAGCGCGGTGGCGATGGAGTGCGCCAGCTCCTCCCCCTCCTCCTGCGCGACGTACAGGGCGTCGGGCAGCGCCTCGTAGGCCTTGCGTACCGCCGCGTAGTCGCCCGCCACCCCGGTCTTCTCCAGCAGCGCGTACGCGAGCTGACCGAAGAGCACGCCCTTGGGGGCGACGACGGTGTCCTCACTGCGGTAGGTGAAGGCGATGTCGGCGGCCTGCGCCAGGGGGCTGTCGGCGTCGCGGGTCAGCGCGGCGACCTTGGCGCCGGTGGAGCGGGCGTAGTGGGCGGCGGCGACGGTCTCCTTGGTGGTGCCGGTGTGCGAGGAGACGAGGACGAGGGAGCCTTCGCCGAGCAGCGCGGGCCTGCGCAGGTTGAACTCGTCGCTGTTCATCTGGAAGACCGGGAACCGGGCGCGGGTCTCCAGGAGGAAGTGCACCGGGTAGGAGGCGGTGAGCGAGCCTCCGCAGCCGACCAGGAAGACATTGCGCAGTCCGGCGCCGACGACCTCGTCCACGAAGGCGCGGGCGCGCTCGTGCTGGCCCAGGGCGAAGGACACGGCCTCCTTGAAGTCCTCGGTGATGGGCTTGAGGGGCAGGGTTGCGGTGGTCACGCGAATCCTCTCCGAGCGGGGGTGGGGAACGGAGTTGGGAACGTTCCCAATGTAGTGCGGGAACGCCCCTCGCGGCAGGCGTGGGAACGTTCCCAGCGGGAATGCTGGGAACCTTCCCACCCCCTTCGGCAGGGCGTCAATACCCGTGCACAGCCGATAGCCTGACGACGCCATGACGACGAACCGACGCAGCGGCCCGCACCGGCCCGCCACGATCCCCGACGTCGCCCGCGAGGCGGGCGTCTCCCGGTCCACCGCCTCCCGGGCCCTCGCCGATTACGGCTCCGTCAGCCCCGAGGCCCGCGAACGCGTACGCGCCGCCGCGCAGAAGCTGGGATACCGCCCCAACCAGCTCGCCCGGTCCATGATCACTGGCCGTACGCACACCCTGGGCGCGGTGATCGCCGACATCCAGAACCCGTTCTTCGCGGGCGTCACCCGGGGCATCACCGACGCGGCCCGCGCCGCCGGCTACCAGATCCTGCTGGCCAACACCGACGAGGACCCGGCGGCCGAACGGGCCGCCGTCAAGACCCTGCGCGACAAGCACGTCGACGGCCTGATCGTCTCCCCCGCCTCCACCACGGACACCGAACACCTCACCGCCGCGCACACCGGCGGCTGCCCGGTCGTCCTCCTCGACCGGCGCGTACCCGGCCTCGGCCTGGACTCCGTCACCGTCGACAACCACGGCGCGGCCCAGGACGCGGTACGCCGCCTGCTCGCCATGGGCCACCGGCGCATCGCCCTGGTCAGCCTGGTCGGCAACGACGCCACCGACGACCCGGTGGACCCCGGCTCCACCGGCCTCGCCCGCATGGCGGGCTACCGCGCCGCCCTCCACGAAGCGGGCATCGACGACACCGACACCTATCTGCGCACCGGCGCCTTCCACGGCCAGGACCCGGCCCTCCTCGCCCGCGACCTGCTGGACTCCCCCGAGCCGCCCACCGCCGTCTTCGCGACCGACAGCCTGATCGCCCTGGGCGTCCTGTCCGCCGCACGCGAGCTGAGCCTGCGCATCCCGGAAGACCTGTCCGTGATCACCTTCGACGACACCGACTGGGCCCGCGCCGTACGCCCCCGCGTCAGCGTCGTCGCCCAGCCCGTCCAGGAACTCGGCGCCCGGGCGGTCCACGCCCTCGTCAACCGCGTCCAGGGCGGCACCCAGCCTCCCGAACACCTCACGCTGCCCACGGAGTTCGTGGAGCGGGAGTCGGTCGCCCGGGCGCGCAAGGGGGCGTGAGGGGCACCGGGGAATCGGCGCTGCGCCCGGGCCATCCCTGCCCGGCACCTGCTCCGGGCCCTGTGGCACCCGTGGCGGACGCGGTTCGGGATGCGCGCACGCCTTCGTACGTTGCGTCGGGACGTCGGCGCGCCACAGCCCCTAGGGATGGCGAGGGGACTCGGTCCGGCGGTTGGTGGCGTGGAGGGTGCCGAGGAGGTTGAGGGCCTGGGCGGTGGGGCTGCCCGGTTCGGCGTGGTAGATGACGAGTTGCTGGCCGGGGGCGTCGCGTACGTCGAAAGCCTGGTAGGTGAGGTCGAGGGGGCCGACATCCGGGTGCAGGAGGTGCTTGGCGTCCCGGGTCTTGCCGCGCACGGTGTGTGCGTTCCAGAGGCGGGCGAAGTCGGCGCTGTGTCCGGTCAGGGTGCGCACGAGTTCACGCAGCCTCGGGTGGTCCGGGCCGGCCCCGGCGGCCTGGCGCAGGTTGGCGACGGTGGCCTCGGCCGCCCGGTCCCAGTCCGCGTAGAACTGCCGTCCCGCGGGGTCGGCGAAGACCATGCGGGCCAGGTTGTCCGCCGGGGCGAACGGGGCGAAGAGGGCGTCGGCCAGGGCGTTGGAGGCAAGGAAGTCCAGGGTCGGGCTGAGGACGAATGCCGGGGTGTTCGGGTATCCGTCCAGCAACTGACGCAGCGCGGGGCTGACCTGTTCGACAGAGCGGGCGGAAGGCTGGTCGTTCGGTGTCGCCCCGGCCAGCCGGTACAGGTGCGTACGGGCGTCCGCGTCGAGGCGCAGCGCGCGGCTGAGGGCGTCGATCACCTGCGGTGAGGGGTTGCGCTCACGTCCTTGTTCCAGGCGGGTGTAGTAATCGGCGTTCATGCCGGCCAGGACGGCGACCTCCTCGCGGCGCAGTCCGGCGACCCTGCGGGTCCCGTAGCTCGCCATGCCCACGTCCTCCGGTCGCAGTCCGGCGCGGCGGGCGCGGAGGAAGTCTCCCAGGTGGTTGTCGTCCATGGGCTCAGGCTAGGCGGCGGCCCGGAGCGCTGCCTGGGTGTGGTGCACCCAGGCAGCAGACGTCCTGGCCGGGTGGCCGGTGACCTGCACAGACTCGGTGGGCAGGGCGAAGCCGTACCGAATGGAAAGCGGGGGGTGCTGCGGCCAGGAGCGACTCGGCGCCGCGTGCCCGGCCTGCGTACGTCTGCAGAAACCTGCGCGTACATCCACAGAACACCGAGTAGCGAGGGCACTTCGATGACAACAGGACGACTCGACGGCAAGGTCGCGCTGATCACCGGCGCGACCGGCGGCATCGGCACGGCGACCGCCGGACTCTTCGCCCGGGAGGGCGCCCGGCTGGTGCTCACCGATGTCGCCGAAGGACCCCTGCGGGACCTGGCCCGCCGGGTCGGGGCAGACGGCTCGGAGGCCGTCGCCGCCCGGCTCGACGTCTCCTCGGCGCGGGAGTGGGACGAGGTGATCGGCGTCGTACGCGACCGGTTCGGGGCCCTGGACGTGCTCGTGAACCTCGCCGGCATCGTGGACTGGCCGGGCATCGAGGACACCCGCGAGGAGGCGTGGGACCGCGTCATCGACGTGAACCAGAAGGGCACCTGGCTGGGGATGCGGGCGGCGATGCCGCTGCTGCGGGCGAGCGGCAACGCTTCGGTGGTCAATACGTCCTCGGTGCTCGGGCTCGTGGGCAGCGGCGCGGCGGCGGCCTACCAGGCGTCGAAGGGCGCGGTGCGCCTGCTGAGCAAGACCGCCGCGGTCGAGTACGCGCGGCAGGGGGTACGGGTCAACTCGGTGCACCCCGGGGTGATCGCCACGCCGATGATCCAGGACCTGCTGGACGAGCAGGGTGACCAGCAGCCGGACATCCGGCGCACCCCGATGCGCCGGGCCGGCCGCGCCGACGAGATCGCGGCCGCGATGCTCTTCCTCGCCTGTGACGACTCCTCGTTCGTCACCGGCTCGGAACTCGTGGTCGACGGCGGACTCACCGCGCACTGAGCCCGGCCGGGCCCGCGCGGCGTCCACGACGGCTCGCCGTACCCGGGCTTCCGCCCGGCCCGGCATCCGCCTTGCGCCCCTCCGCGCTGATCACTTAGCGTCCGGCCCATGACAGAGCGACGCGCGATCCTCAGCGGCTCGACGTTCGAGGAGCAGATCGGTTACGCCCGTGCCGTGGTCGACGGCACCTGGGTGCATGTGTCCGGTACAACCGGATTCGACTATGCCACCATGACGATCTCCGACGACGTGGTGGAGCAGGCCGCGCAGTGCCTGCGCAACATCGAGGCCGCGCTGACCGAAGCGGAGTGCTCGTTCGCCGATGTGGTGCGGGTGCGCTATCTGCTGCCCGACCGGTCCGACTTCGAGCCCTGCTGGCCGGTTCTGCGCCGCGCCTTCGGCGAGGTCCGGCCGGCGGCCACGATGCTCGTCTGCGGTCTGGCCGACCCCCGGATGAAGATCGAGATCGAGGTGTACGCGCGGCGGGCCACCGCATGAGGTGACACCCGGGCCCCTCATGCGCCGGACGGCTTCACGTCCGTGCCGGAGACCTCATACGCCGGACGATGTCACGCCCCCGCCTCGACCTCCGGCGACCCCGTGGACCGCTTCCCCCTGCCTACGCCCGAGGCGTCGGCCGCCGCCTGCAGTGAGCGCAGGGCCAGCAGGAGCACCCCGATGTCGTCGAGCAGGACCGGGTCCGGCAGCAGGTCGATCGGGGAGATCACGTAGAGCAGCGCGCCCCAGTACGCGATCTTGTTCTCCATCGGTACGCCCGCGTCCCGCAGGGCGTGGCGCGCGCGAACCACCTTGACCAGCAGGACGATCGCGGCGCCGGCCATCGCCGCGAGCAGCACCGCCAGGATCACCACGATCGCCCACATCTCACCGCTCATCCCTGACGTCTTCCCTCCGTCGCGCGGGGAATGCCGGCCGGCACCGGCATTCTTCGTCCGGTACGGCCCGCACCCACTTCAACGAGCGGCCGGAGAAAGCGAAACGGTGGCGGGGAATGGAGACAGGGCAAGGGTGCGGCAGGGGCCTGGAAGGCGTACGGGGTGGGTGGGGCGGGAGTCTTCCGCGGGTCGCGCCGGAACGCCGGACCGTCAGTGCAGCAATTCCGGATCCGGCTTTCGTTCCTCCCGCACGATTTCTCTGCGCTTTTCCGTCGGCACGTGGGACGAAGCATTCACTTTCCCTCGCGAGTGGAATCGCATTTCCTCCACGCTTTTCTGCATGGACACCCGGAGTTTCTTGCCCAGCGGCCGTTCCACGTAACGGTGCACCACCCAGGAAAGGGCCAGCATGAAGACCACGATCGCCGGCAGGAGCACGAGTGCGGGCACCCGGCTGCGCAGCAGGTCGATCAGGGTGAAACCGACATACATATGGAGAAGGTAGAGCGGATAGGTGAGCGATCCGGCCGTGGACAGCCAGCGCCACTGGAGCTTGTCGAACCACCCGAGCGCGATGGCGGCCATCAGCGCGAAGGCCACCAGGACGGCCAGCCGCACCGGCCAGCCGGCCGCGCCGTCCGCCTTCGCGCCGATGTTCATCACCAGCCGGCCGCGCAGATAGTGCTGGGCCAGGAGGAAGGACACCGCGACGATCGCCCACAACAGGACGGTGGGCCGGAAGCGGTGCATGAGGTAGAAGGCGATGCCCGCGATGAAGTACGGGGAGTACGGCGCGATCGCCCACACCGAGAGCAGGTCGCTGTTGGCCTTGAGCGCGACCACCCCGGCCACGGTCCACAGGCCGCAGAAGAGCACGCACCGGCGGTAGGTGACCCCGCGGAAGACCACGATCGCGAACAGCAGGTAGAACTTCAGCTCGATGAACAGCGTCCAGTAGGCGTCGTCCACATCGGGCACGCCGAGCCCCTGCTGGAGCATGGTGAGGTTCGTCAGAACCGTTTCCCAGTTGTCCGCGTTGCGGACGTTCGGCCACACCGTCAGGACCACCGCGGTCAGCAGTACGGCGACCCAGTAGGCCGGATAGAGCCGGGAGACGCGGGAGGTCACGAAATCGCCGAGGGAGCGTCCCCACGCGCTCATACAGATGACGAAACCGCTGATCAGGAAAAAGACCTCGACGCCCAGCCAGCCGTACTCCGACAGGTGGTAGACGAGCGGGGAGAACGCCTGCGGATCGTCCCCCCAGCCGTCGCGCAGCGTGATGTAGTGATACGCCAGCACCATCAGGGCGGCCAGCAGCCGCAGTCCGTCGAGGACACGGAGTCTGGGCCGCCGCACCTCTTCCTGCGGGCCAGGAGGGTGTGGGGGCGCAGCGTAAAGCATCCGGTTCCTTAACGACGGTGCGACGGCAACGTGTCCGAGTTTTACGTAAACAGCGGAAAATGCGCGAACGGATCGCGGAGTTTAGCGTACGACACCTCACCGGCCCCATGTCCACACGGTGCACGGAATCTCCCCAAATCGGCTGCGGTGCAGGCCAACGGCTTATGGCGGGACAGCCGGGTCCGCTTTTGTGAGAAACGCATGAGAAACCGGCACATCGGCCAACCGGACGGCCGGGAAATGTCTCGCCGCGCCAGGTCCGCCCCCGGGTGACCGGTCGGCGCCCGCTCCGGACCGCGGCCGGCCCCGGCCCCGCTGCTCACTCTTGCCAAGATCCGACCAACTTTCCGCCGGTTGTGGCGAAGTTGTTGCCAGCAGCCTCGATTGCACCAACAATGCGCACGTCAAAGCCGAAGGAACTTCGGCCACAGATCCTGAGAGGACCCCCACATGAGAAGCCCTCTCGTCGGTGCCCTGGCCACGGCCGTCCTGGGTACCGCGGCCCTCGTGGGCGCCGCCGGAACCGCCGGTGCCGCCACGCCACCGGACGCCGCCGTGCAGACCACGGCGCCCTCGCTCCAGCGCACGGCGGACACCACGCTTGCCGGAGCCGATGCGGCGGCTCCCCGGGCGGTGTCCTTCGCCGGTACGGTGGCGCTCAGCAACTGCTCCGGATCGATCGTGCGGATGCCCACTTCGACCGACAACGATCCCGCGCTGGTCCTGTCCAACGGACACTGCCTGGAAAGCGGCATGCCCGGTGCGGGCGAGGTGATCGTCGACAAGCCCTCCAGCCGCAGCTTCACCGTGCTCAGCGCCTCGGCGGGCAACCTCGGCACGGTCCGTGCCACCAAGGTCGTCTACGGCACGATGACCGACACCGATGTCTCGCTCTACGAACTCTCCTCCACCTACGCCCAGATAAAGCAGCGCTACGGCATCAAGGCGCTGGACATGGCCACCACGCACCCGGTGAAGGGCGCCGCGATCAGCGTCGTCTCCGGTTACTGGAAGAAGACCTACAACTGCAACGTGGACGGTTTCGCGCACCGGCTGAAGGAGGGTGACTGGACCTGGAAGGACTCGGTCCGCTACACCTCCCCGTGCAAGGTCATCGGCGGCACCTCCGGGTCGCCGGTGATCGACGTGGCCTCCGGCAAGGTGGCGGCCGTCAACAACACGATCAATGAGAGCGGCCAGCGCTGCACGATGAACAACCCGTGCGAGGTGGACACCAACGGCAAGGTGAGCGTCCGCCGGGGCATCGGCTACGCGCAGGAGACGTACGAGATACCCAAGTGCTTCGGCACCGGCAACAAGCTCGACCTGGGCCGGCCGGGCTGCGTCCTGCCCAAGCCGTAACCCGCGATGCCGCACCGGCGGGCGCCACGGGCGCGCGCCGGTGCGGTCAGCCGCCGGCCGGCCTGATCGCGGAACGCAGCCACACCTCGCAGGCCAGGGTGTTGTCGAGGGCCCGTATCACGTCCGGCGGCAGATGCGGGCGGGCCAGGTTGGCCGCGAGGACCGCGGTGTCCAGGAGCCCGGCGCGGGCCAGGCGTGACTCGTTGAACAGGTCCGCGAGGGCGGCCCGGTTGCGGCGCAGCGCGAAGTAGAAGTCGGCGGTGTACTCGCCCTTCGTGGTCCGCGACAACAGCGTCTCGGGGACGACTCCCCGCATGGCGGTGGCGAGGACCGGCTTGTAGCGGCCGGGGGCGCCGCGGTCGGCGATCCGTACGGACAGTGCGGCTTCCAGCACGCTGTCGTCCAGGAACGGTGCGGCGTACGGCAGTCCCAGACCGGATGCGGCCTGGTCGACCTGCCGGAACGCACGGCCGCACATCTGCACTCCGGCCAGCGCGGCGTGCTGGCCCCGCTGCGCCGCCAGCGCCTCCGGAGCTTCGGCGGCCGCTGCACGCAGGACGGTACGGGCCGCGCGGACCGCCGCGGGGGTGGCCCACGGCGGCATGGGCGAGAACGTCCCCCAGGCCGTCGCGGCCGTGAAGCGGGCCGGCGGCGGTTTCGCCGGGTCAGGGGTGAGGTGGTCGGCCCAGGCGGTCAGCCACCGGCTGAAGGTGCTGCGGTCGGCCAGCCCGCGCAGCAGCGGCAGCAGGGGCCGGCGTTGAGCCGCCCGCTGCCTGCGTACGCGGCCGGGCACGGCCCTCGGGTGGCTGCGCACGACGTCGTGGAGGTACGGAGGCAGCGCGGCGAACAGTTCGTCCCCGCCGCCTCCCGACAGGTGCAGTGCCGATCCGCGCGCGGTCATCAGCCCGGCGAGCGTGGCGAGTTTGGCGCTGTCCCGGACCCAGACGCCCGGCTCGTCCCCGGCCGACCGCCGGCTGCTCATACCGCTGAACCAGAGGGGCGCGCCGGCGCGGTCGGGCAGGACGTGCTCGGCACCGGGAAGCCGGGCGATCGCCCGCGCCGCCCAGGTGGCGTCATCGTTCGACGGGTCCACGCTCTCCCAGCGGAAGGTGACCAGCCGGGCCGGGCCGCGCGCGGCGAGGAAGCACAGGCTCGTGGAGTCCATCCCGCCGGAGAGGTCCGAGCTGACGGTCTTGCGGTCGGCGGTGCAGGTGTCCACCGCGGCGGTGAGTGCCTGCCGTACCGCGTCCGCCCCCTGCGCCAGCGGGAGTTCGGGGCGCGGCGGGGTCCACCACCGCCGGGCCGTGGCCCGCCCGTCCGCCTCCAGGAGCAGGCTGTGCCCATCGGGTACGGCATGGACGCCACGCCACAGGCAGCCGCCGTCGGCGAGCGGGTACGGCGGGGGCGACGCCAGCAGGCGGAGCGCCAACTGCCGTTCGTCCACGGACGCGTCGAGCGCCGACGCCAGGATGTCGGCCCGGCTCGCCGCCACCGTCACCCCGCCGATCCGGGCGTGGAAGACCCGGCGTACGGCCGAGGCGCTGCCGCGCACCCGGACCCGGCCACCCGCGGAGACCACGGCGTGGAAGCTCCCCGCCAGCCCGGCGAGCGCGTCCTCGGCCGCGGTGACGTCCCGGAGCCGGCGCAACCGGTCCGTGAGCGCGTCGGCGGCGACCGGGCACCGCCCGATCACCGCCAGCCGCGCGTCCCCCGCCGCGGCGGTCACCACCTGGCCGGCCGGCCAGCTGCCCACCAGCCACGGGCGGCCGGAGTGGTGGGAGACCACCTCGGTCGCGCCGGACCGCAGCACGCTCGCCGCGGCCAGTCCGCTCTCGCCGTCGGGAAGGACCGCGAACCACACTTCTCCGGTCAAGTCCGGTCAGCCCGTCGGCGGGATCTGCCAGTACCAGGGGGCATAGCCGCCCTCGAAGAACGTGCCGGCGTTCGAACCCAGCGTCAGCTCGGCGAAGTCACCGACCTCCTGCACCACGGGTGGTTCGTACCCGGTGTCCGCTTCCATGGTGTTCCCCTCTCCGCGCGGCGGTCCCGGCTTCCCGACCGCTTCGGTGCCGCCGGGCCCTGCGCGCCAGGGAACTGCCCGGTACCGCGCCGCCGTACGCCGGACGGCGGCCGTCTTCACCCGGCGGAGTGACGCAGCCGCGGGCGCACACGAAGCGTGCCCGCCGTGCCCGGTGGCGCCCCCGCCGGAAGCGGGGCGCGGTGTGGCACCGTCGGACCATGAACGCGGCATCCGACATCCGGTCCCAGGCCACCACCCTCGCCCGCGACCTCGGCGGGCCGTGGCAGCCGGACGACGCCGACCGCAACCTGGCCCTGGCGCTGGTCCTCGCCCGGGACGACAACGGCGGCCGGCTCACCGGCGCCGTCATCACCCACATCCTGCTCAGCGCCTCCTGGGGCCTGAAGCCCATCGGCGCCATGTACCAGCTGCTGGCCTGTACCGCCGACGTCCTCGACGACCCCGGGCAGCGCGACTCCGACACCGGCCGACAGGCCCTGGCCGACGTCAACCGGCTCCTCGACACGGTCGCCGCCCTGCCCCCGGACGGCGTCTGACCGGGCGCCCCGCTCAGTCCGCGCCGGGCTCGACGACCTGGACGGCGGCGCCCGTCGCCCGCAGGGCCGCGAGTTCCGCGGCGGGGGTGGCGGTCTCGGTGACGACCGTCCCGTAGCGGGCGGTGGTGCCGTACTCGTACGTGGCCCGCTTGCCGAACTTGGCACGGTCCACGACCAGCACGGCTTCGTCGGCGGCGGCCAGCATGGCTTCCTTGACCTCGGCGTACTCCCGCAGCGGGTGGAAGAGCCGCCCGTCCAGGACGGCGGTGGCGGACATCAGCACCAGGTCGGCGTGCAGCCGGGCGAGACCGCGGGTGACCTCCGGGCCGGTGCAGGAGTTGAACTCGCTCTGATACCGGCCGCCGAGCAGGGTGACGTCCACTCCGGGCGCTCCGCCCAGCCGCTGCGCCAGGCCGATGGAGTTGGTGACCACGGTGAGCCGCGCGTCCCGGTCCTGCCCGGCCAGCAGGCCGGCCAGCGGGTAGAGGGTGGTGGAGTCGTCCATCAGCAGGGTGCTGCCCGGCGTGATCCGGCCGGCCACCGCGGCGCACAGCGCGGTCTTGGCCGCCAGTCCGGCGCTCTCCCGGAAGCGGGTGGCGGTCTCCATGGTCAGCGCAGGGAAGGCGACGGCCCGCCCCCGCTCCTTGCGGAGCAGATGGCGTCCGGCGAGGTCGTCGAGGTCGCGGTGCATCGTCATCAGGCTGACGCCGAAGCGGTCGGCGAGCGCGTCGATGCGCAGGGCGCCCCGGTCGGCGACGTACGCCAGGACGGCCTGCCGCCGTTCTTCGACGGCGGCCTGCGACAGCCGTGCCTTGGCGGGCATCCGGCGTTCCTTCCCCTGCGCGCCCGGGGCGGTCAGCTGGGCAGCGGACGGACCACGGGCTTGATGGTCGTACGGTCACGGGCGGCCGCGGTGAGCGCCTGCTCCGCCTCCTCCAGGCCGTACCGGTGGGAGACCAGCGGGTCGAGCCGCACGTCTCCCGAGGCGGCCAGCGCGATGGCGGCCGGCCAGGTGTTGGCGTACCGGAAGGTGCCGGTGACCTCGATCTCGAAGTTTTGCACATGGGCCAGCGGCAGCGGCACGGTGTCGCCGCCCATCCCCACCAGCACCGCCCGTCCGGCGCGGCCGACGGTCCGGATCGCCTCGTCGGCGACGGCCGGGACGCCGGAGCACTCCAGGAGTACGTCGGGGACGTACCCGGCGTCGGCGAGCCGGGTGGTTCGGACGTCCACGGTGGCGGTGGCCCCCAACGCGCGTGCCAGATCGAGCCGCTCGGGTGCGATGTCGGTGACGACGACCTCGGTGGCGCCGAAGGCGCGGGCCGTCTGGACGGCGACCAGCCCGATCGGCCCGGCGCCGGTGACCAGCACCCGCGAGCCGGTGCCGATCCGTCCCTTGCGCGCCGCCCACACGCCGACGGACAGCGGCTCCAGCAGGGCCGCGGTCTCGGCGGTCAGCGTGTCCGGGACGGCGTGGGCGAAGTGCTCGTCGATGGCGACGTACTCGCACAGGGCGCCGTCGACCGGCGGGGTCGCGTAGAAGGTCACGTCGGGGCACAGGTTGTAGCGGCCGTGGCGGCACTGCGTACACGTGCCGCACGGGACGCCCGGTTCGAGGGAGACCAGCTGTCCCGTCCGGTGGCGGGTGGCGCCGGGGCCGAGGGCGACGACCGTGCCGCCGGGCTCGTGGCCGAGCACCATCGGGGCGCGGACGACGAAGTCGCCGATCCGCCCGTGCTCGTAGTAGTGCACGTCGGAGCCGCAGATGCCGACGGCTTCGACGCGGACCAGTACCTGCCCGGGGCCGGGGGCCGGCACGGGCCGCTCCTCGATCCGCAGGTCCTTCGGCGCGTGCAGTACGGCGGCGCGCATGGTCGCGGGTACGTGGGCGGGCAGTGGAGCGGGCATGGGCGGGCGTCCCTCGGGATCGGCGGGCGTCATCGGGTGGATGACGGTGGTCAGCAGGCAGCATTGTTAGCAGAAGTTCCCAGCATTGTTAACACATATTGCGTGATGTCGCTGGGGCGCAGAGCGAGTCGCCGCGCCGGCGTCCCGACCTCCGGACCTCCGC
Organism: Streptomyces sp. NPDC033221; assembly: GCF_055577005.1. Taxonomy (NCBI): domain Bacteria; kingdom Bacillati; phylum Actinomycetota; class Actinomycetes; order Kitasatosporales; family Streptomycetaceae; genus Streptomyces; species Streptomyces sp. NPDC033221. The sequence goes on from NZ_JBVIQN010000021.1 coordinate 41,654, forward strand.
CCGACCGAAAGATCCACGGCCGTGACCGCCTCTTCCGGCAGCACTCCGTGCCGATCAGTAACGATCAGCCACCGCTCGTCTTCTTGCTTTGGAAAGCAGTGCGGCAAAGGCTTCGGGCACTACCGGCCACTTCTCACGGTGATCGAGTGGCCACTGTTAGATATCGTCCGTCATGAGGCAGGCTCCCCCGACCGGCCGCGCGCGTACGCCTTCCGTGCGCCGCCCGGAGAACCCGTGGGCGGGCACAGGTGCCTTCGAAGAGGCGACGAGGTGCCATGGTCCGGTGCGACAGCGGTGTTGCCGGTCCCCGGCCGGAGGAGGGCGGTCCCCGGCAGGGGCCCGGGCCGACGACGGGGACCGCGATGAGTGCCGCACGCGTCGAAGAGCTTCTCATCAGGCATCTCGGCTGCGACACGGCGCAGGCCCGCGCCTGCGCGCACGGGCTGCTGGGGCCTGGCGGAGCGGGGGCCCCCGCAGCGGCCGTCCCCGGCCTGCCGGTGCCCCTGGCGGGAAGCCTCGGTACCCCCGGCAGGTCCGGGAACGGCACGCCCGGGGAAGGAACCTCCGCCCCCGCCGGAACGGTGTACGGCGCCGGCAGCCTGACCGGCGGTGCCGAAGAACGCGCCACACGGACCGCCGGGCCGGACCGCCGTGCCGTATCGGCCCCGCACGGCCCCGGCCCCTCCGACAGCGCCATGGCGCTGACCACCGCCCGCAGCCCGGTGGAGCTGGCGCAACGGCTCTACGAGCAGGTCGGGTCCACGGGCGCCACGGCGGTACTGCTGGCGGTCCTGGACATGGATGGCGTACTCCGGATGAGCGGAGTCGCCGGCTCCGCGGCACAGACGGCCGGCGACTGGCCGCAGATCCCTCTCCACCGCGTACTCCCGCTCGCCCGCACGGCCGAGACGGACCGGCAGGTGTGGCTCGACGACGAGGCCGGTGACCGGGCGCTCACCTGGATCTCGGCCAGGAGCGACGCGCCGGGCGCGCCCCGCCCCGCCGGCGCCCCGGAGTCCGCCGGCGGAGCCGAGGCAGGGTCCGGCGCCGATGCCGTGGTGTGCGTGGTCACCGTCATCTGGTCAGGTCTCCCGCCGCAGGCCCCCGCGGCCCGGGGCCGCCTGGAGGCCCTGACCGCAGGTGCCGGACAGCGGCTGCGCGGTCTGGCCGCCCTGGGGCTGCCGGACGACGACGTACGGGCGGCCTGGCTGGGCGCGGTCGTCGACGCCATTCCCGTACCGGCCGCGCTGCTCTTCCCGGTGCGCGGCCCGCTGGGCCGGGTGGTCGAGTTCATCATCGACCGCTGCAACCCGCACGCCACCGACCTCCTGGGCCGTACGCCCGAGCAGCTCACCGGCGGCCGTCTGCTCGACACCTTCCCCGGCATGATCCTCTCCGGGATCTTCGACGCCTGTGTGACGGTCCTGGAGACCGGTGTCCCGCTGGACCGGGGGCCGTCCTCGTACGAGGAGCCGCTACGGGGCGTGCTGCAATCGGCCGTGCTGAGCGTGCGCGCCCGGCGGGTGGGCGGCGGACTGCTGGTGAGCTGGCAGTTCCACGACGAGCAGGCCCGGCTGACGGCCCGGATCGACGACGCCGAGCGGCTGGTCGACCTGGGCTGGGCGGAGTGGGACCTGGCCACCGGCGAGGCCACCTGGTCGCGGCGGATGTACGACATCCTCGGCATCGACCCGCACGGCGGGCCGTTGCCGCTGGAGACGCTGTCCGAGCACGTCGCCGAGGAGGACCTGCCCCTCGTCGTCCGGGCCGTGCAGTCACTCGCCCGCAACCACGGCCCGGTGTGGTTCGAGGTCCGTACGCGTGCCGCCGGCGAAGCGCGCCACGTGAGCGTCAACGCCGAACTGCACCGCGACAGTCTCGGCAACCTGGTGGCGCTGCGCGGTGTCGTCCAGGACGTCACCCGCGTACGGCGGATGGAGGCGGCGCTGGACGCGTCCCGGCGGGAGGCCGAACGCCGGCAGCTGCGCATGGCGGAGGAGCTGCAACTGGCCCTGCTGCCGCGGGTGCACACCGCCCTGCCGGGCCTGCGGGCGGCCATCCGCTACCAGCCCGCCGAGAACTGCGCCCGCGTCGGAGGCGACTGGTTCGAGGCCACCCCGCTGCCCGACGGCCGGGTACTGATCGCCATCGGCGACGTGCTCGGACACGGGCTCCAGGCCGCCGCGGGCATGGCGCAGTTGCGCAACGCGCTGCTCGGCATCGCGTACACCGGCGCCGACGCGGCCCGCATCCTCGACTGCCTCAACCTCGTCGCCTTCCACGGCCACGACGAGTCGCTGACGGCGACCGCCCTCGTCGGGCACTTCGACCCGCGGCGACGCACGCTGTCCTGGGCCCGCGCCGGCCATCCGCCGCCCGTGCTGGTACGGGGCGGCCGGTCCACCGAACTGGTCAACGACGACGGGACCACCCTCGGCGCGAGCCTGGACCCGGGGTACGTCTGCAAGACGCTGCCCCTGCGCCTCGGCGACCGCGTGATCCTCTACACCGACGGCCTGGTCGAACGCCGCGCGGACCGGGCCGGCGACCGCGAGGACCTGCTGCTGTCCACCGCCCGCCGCGGAGCCGCCGGCAGTCCCGAGGAACACCTGCGGACACTGCTGTCCGTCCTGCACACCAATCCGGAGGACGACACCTGCGTCATCGTCCTCCACGTGGGGAGTTGAACACGATGCCCGTCAACCTGCCGTCCGGCAGCCCGCCGGGGGCGTGCCGATGAGCCACCCGGTCATCGGCGAGAGCGCCGTACGCGAGGTCTTCGCCCGCCGCGTCCCGGCCGCCCGCGACCTCGCCGGGGCGGCCGGGCGGGTGGCCGCGGCCTGCCAGGACATGGCCCGGCGGTTCGCCGTCGGCGGCAAGCTGATCGTGTTCGGCAACGGCGCGTCCGGGGTGGGCGCGAGCCATATGGCCGTGGAGTTCATGCACCCGGTCGTGGCGGGCAGGCGGGCGCTTCCGGCGCTGGCGCTCGGCAACGACTCGGCGACGCTCAGCGGTGTCGGTGCCCGGCAGGGCTTCGACGAGGTCTTCGCCCATCAGCTGCGGGCGTTCGCCGGTCCCGGGGACATCGCGCTGGGCGTCTCGCCGGACGGCCGCTGCCCCAATGTGCGCCGGGCGCTGGCCCAGGCGCGGGAGTCGGGGCTGCTCACCCTCGTCCTGTGCGGCGGCGCCCGCGCGGACGCGCCGCCGGCGGACCACGTGCTGGTGCTCGGCGGTACGGACCCGCTGGTCGCCAAGGAGGTGCATGTGACGGCGTACCACCTGGTGTGGGAGCTGACGCAGGTCTTCCTCGACCGGCTCGGCCCGTGGCGCGGCGGGCGCGAGGAGTCCCCGGTCCACGGTGCGGCGTGCGCGACCTGCTCCGACGCGGCACGGCCGATGCGGGTGCGGCGGCTGCTGCCGGGCGGCCTGGCGCTGGCCCGCGAGGAGAGCGGTGGCGCGGGCGGCCGCGACGTGGAGATCAGTGTGGCGCTCGTCGGGGCCGCTCCCGGCGACCTCGTCCTGGTGCACGCCGGAGAGGCGATCGCGCCGGCGCCGCCGACCGCGACGGCAGACGCCGATGGCTGACGTACCGGAGGGTGTACGGGCTCCGTATCCGTACCCGTTCCCGTACGCGGCGGCGGGCCGGGCGTCCGGGGACGACCTGGCCGACGAGGTGGTCCGGTCCACCCGGGACAAGGTCGCGGAGACGACCGGACTGCGGCAGCGGGTCGCGGAGCAGTACGCATCGCGGATCGCCGGCTGCGCCGTGCGCATGGCGGAGTGCTTCGCGGCCGGCGGCCGGCTGTTCGCCTTCGGCAACGGGGGCAGCTCGACGGATGCGCAGGGCCTGGTCACCACGTTCCTGCAGCCACCCGCCGGGGTGCTGCCCGAGGCCGTACCGCTGCCCGCGCTGTCGCTGACCAGCGACACGGCGGTGGTCACGGCGCTGTCCAACGATGTCGGCTTCGACGTGGTCTTCGCCCGTCAGCTCGCCGCGTTCGGGCGGCGTGGCGACATCGCGGTGGGCCTGTCGACCAGCGGCGGGCCCGCCAACGTCGTCCAGGCGCTGGAGGAGGCGGACCGGCGCGGCATGGTCACGGTGGCGCTCGCGGGCCACGACAGCGGCCGGCTGGCCGGACTCGGCGGGCTCGGCCACCTGTTCGCCATCCCCTCCTCCTCGGTCCACCGCGTGCAGGAAGCGCAGACGACCGTGTATCACGCGCTGTGGGAGCTGACCCAGCAGGTGCTGCGGGCCATCAGCGCGGAGCGGAACAGCGCGCGATGACCACTGACGACCCTGAACCCGGCCTCCTGGACCATGCCTTCGCCCCGGAGTCCGGCGCGTAGCCGCCGGCTGCCCACCCTGTCCGAAAGTGGCCGGAAGGGGAGGTGCTCATGTCACCTCCCGAGACCGTACGTCTACTGTGCGGACCGTCCTGGTGGGTCATCAGCAGGTGAAGGGACTCCCACGTGAACCGAATACGTACCGTATGTGCCGCCCTCGGCCTCGCCGCCGGTCTGCTGGCGGCCCCGGCCGCCAGCGCCGCACCGCAGCCGGACGACCGGACCGGCCCCGTACCGGCCGCGGCCGCGCGGCACGAACCGTGCACCGGAAAGTTCCACGGTGACGCCCGGCTCGGCCCGAAGTGGCTGCCCGAGAAGCAGCAGGCACCCGTCGGCCCGCTGCTCAACGGCTACCGGCGGACGGGGAAACTGCCGGCCTCCGCCTTCCTGAAGAAGTACTGGGACGGGCCCGCCGACTCGGGCGGCTGGAAGTACCCGCCCAACGACGGTTTCGGCGAGGTCAACGGCACGGTGGACAAGGAACCCGCCAAGCTGCGCCCGGGCCAGCGGCTCGACCGGTTCGGCTCCGAGTTCGGCGGGTTCCTGGCACCGGCGGGCGACGCGTACGCCGAGCGGTCGCTGCCCCCGCAGAACCTCAACACCCGCGAGGCCACCGCGCCGTGCGACTACCACGTGTACAAGGTCGCGAAGCCGTTCTGGGTGTGGCAGGGCAGCATCGCCCCGTGGTTCGAGCAGCCCGGCGGCGGGCAGCAGATCAAGCTGGACGCGGTGTTCCTGGACCCGGGGCAGGGCCGGCGGCTGAACGTCAAGTGGCTCGTGGAGCAAGGTTTCCTGACGCCGGTGGCCACGTGAGGGCCGTGAGGGCGGGAACGCCGTGACGACGTCGTGAACAGCGTGACGACGTGAAGTCCGGGCATGTGACCGCCATGACGATCTGACCGCCATCACACCGCGGTCACCATGACGATCTGGTCGGCATGGCAGTCTGTGGCAGTCTGCACCCCATGCCCCTCCCCCTCGACGCGCCCTCGGACCGCCGCGCGCTGCGGGCCGCGCTGCGCACAGCGGGGGTGGCCGACGGCCACTACCGTATCGAAGGTGTTCACGAACCGGCCCCCACGCCCCCGGACTTCCTGTTCCTGCGCCGGGCGCCGGACGGGGCGTGGGAGACCGGTGCGTACGAGCGCGGCGCCCGGCACGTCATCAGCCGGCACCCGACCGAAGCGGCGGCGTGCGCGCACCTGTTCCGCCTCCTCACCTGACTCCGCCGCCCGAAGGGCCCGGCGACTGGTCGAGGCGGGCCGAACATATCGCCCCGACTGCCCGTTTCGCGTGCGACGGTGACCGCTTGCTGACCGTTCCGGAATCTGGACCGATGCCCTCTTGACTGGTACAGACCAGGCGAGTTGAGTACCCCCAACCTGTGATCGCGCTTGCGAACCGGAGCGCGGTCCGTGGTGCTCGTCGCGCGCCGGACGGTCCGTCGCCGATCGAACGCGGCCCAGCCGCACTGAGGAGTGATCACATGATGCTGAAGCAGCGGATAGCCGCCGTGCTCTCGGCCGCCGCCTGCGCCGCGACTCTCACCGTCACGGCGCCGCCGGCCACGGCCGCCCCCTCCTCCGGCACCGCGGCACCCGCCGCGAGCTGCAACTTCACCGTGTGGACCGCCGGCAAGGCGTACCGCACGGGGGACATCGTCAAGTACACGAACGGCCAGTACTACCGCGCCACGCACGACAACCCGGGCTACGACCCGGTCATCAGCACCTGGTTCTGGGAGCCGTACAACTGCGGTGGCGGCACCAACCCCTCCGGTTTCGTCGTGAGCGAGGCGCAGTTCAACCAGATGTTCCCGAACAGAAACCGGTTCTACACGTACAGCGGTCTCAAGGCGGCGCTCAGCGCGTACCCCGGGTTCGCCAACACGGGCAGTGACACCATCAAGAAGCGGGAGGCCGCCGCCTTCCTCGCCAACGTCGGTCACGAGACCGGCGGCCTGGTCCACGTCGTGGAGCAGGACACGAACAACTACCCGCACTACTGCGACCGGAACCGGCCCTACGGCTGTCCCGCGGGCCAGGCCGCGTACTACGGGCGCGGGCCGATCCAGCTCAGCTGGAACTACAACTACAAGGCGGCGGGCGACGCCCTCGGCATCGACCTGCTGCACAACCCGAACCTGGTGCAGAACGACTCGGCCGTGGCCTGGAAGACCGGCCTGTGGTACTGGAACACCCAGCGCGGCCCCGGCACGATGACGCCGCACGAGGCGATCGTCAACGACCGCGGCTTCGGCGAGACGATCCGCAGCATCAACGGCAGCATGGAGTGCAACGGAAACAACCCCGGCCAGGTGCAGAGCCGGATCAACAGCTTCAAGGCGTTCACCCAGATCCTGGGCACGTCCACGGGCGGCAACCTGAGCTGCTGACCCCGTAGCGGTTCCGGCACAGCCGCTCGGCCTTGCCCGTCCACGCACGCCGTCCCCCGCCCGCGGGCATCGTCCGCCGGGGGCCGCGACGGACGGGCGAGGCAAACGCCGATCCGCCCACCGCCCGCTCCGGGCCCCTCTTCCCAGTCCGGTGCCGACAACGCGTCCTCCCACACGGCGGTCACCGCATCACAGTCGACGCCTTCCTCCGAGATGCCGCGCAGCTCCCCGATCTCCGACCGGGTCTCCGCATCGAGCGCGGCGATCGGCCCGCCGCGGTGGGCCCGCGGCGCGCCCGGCACGGTGACGCTCCGCATCGCCGCCACGAACCCGGCCAGGTCCTCGGCCAGCAGCACAGGCTCTCAAGGCCCCCGCCTCGGGGTTCCCGCCCGGCAGCCATCCGTACACCGACCACGGCCACGGATATCCCTCGGCGGCCTTCCCGGCCACTCCGCCGCTCCCACAGCCCGCCCGGGCGCTTTGAGCTGCGACCCTGTGCGCATGCTGCTCCCCCAGGCCCAGAAGGCCGCGCTGATCGAAGTCGTCCGCATCACCGACCCGGCGCGGCACATCAGCGCGGAGGATCTGCTGGGCGACGAGGTGGCCATCTGGGAGGCGGACCAGGTGGCCCAAGCCGTGGCGCTGATCGAGGCGTTGCCGCACGGCGACGTGTACCGCTGTTTCGTCCCGGGTTGGGGCATCAGAGCGCATGGCGCCACCGGCCTGCTCTTCCAGGTGGCCTTCTGCTACGACTGCCACGGCGCCCGCCTGTGGGGCCCGGACGTTCCCGCCGGGCAGGGCGGGATCCAGGGCTTCGATCCGGACAGCCCTCCCGCCCGTGAACTGCTCCGGCGGTTCCGCGGCTCCCGGCCAGTGTAGCCGCCGCCCGTGGCCGCCGCCCGTGCGGATACGACCGGCGCGGGTGTGTCAACAACATGCAAAGAATCTGGCCGAGTTCCGCCGTCCGCGGCCGGGGCCGCCGCTGCAGTACGGGTGCGGCCCGTGGGGTGGCGGAACCCGGTGTTTTCCGGTGCCGGACGGGGACTTCCGCTTGTTGCCGGGGTGGGAAGCGGGGGCTCCCCTCCCCGGCTGAACGGATAATTCCGGGGCGGGAGTTCAGCTCTGTTGAGCTTTCACATACCGTGGATGCTGGAAGGATCTTGTCCCAACGGGTATCTTTCCGAGCAGGCATCGCCGTCACGGTTCTACGGGGGACTACGAGGCGGCCAACGGGGGATACGAACGGGGGAACTTCTCATCTCTTCTGCGTGCCTTGATCACCGCGTGTGACTCGACTCCGCATACCTTGTCGCCGGACGGATCCGGTCACTGCGTATGCCCACTTTCCATCACCTTGGATTCCAGTGATAGCAGAAGAAGTGTACGACCTCATCCTGGATGATCTCTTCATCCGGGCCGACCAACTGGTCCCTGGAAGCTCTGTCTTCCTGAAGATCGAGGGCCTCAATCCCGCGGGTTCGGTGAAACTCAAGACGGCCGTGGCGCTGGTTGCCGAGGCGGAGAACACCGGACGCCCTTTTCCCGCCACCCGGCTCATCGAGTCGACCTCCGGAAATCTCGGGGTGGCGCTCGCCATGGTGTGCGCGGCGAAGGGTTATCCGCTGACGTGTGTGACCGATCCGAACGCCAACTCCCAGTCCATACGGCTCATGGAGGCGCTCGGCGCCGAGGTCGTGGTGATCGATGTACGGGACGGCAATGGCGGCTATCTGCAGTCCCGCATCAACTACATCCGCGAACGCCTGCGCCGTGAGCGGAACACGTACTGGCTGAACCAGTACGCCAATCCGGCGGGGCCGCGGGCGCACCGGGAGCGTACCGGCCGGGCCCTGGTCGAGGCGCTCGGCCACATCGACTACGTGTTCATCGGCGCCGGGACGACCGGGACGCTGATGGGCTGCGCCGGGTTCCTGCGGGAGCACAGTCCGGCGACGCGGATTATCGCCGTCGACGCGCTCGGCTCGGTCACCTTCGGGGGGCCGCCGTCCCGTCGGCACATTCCGGGGCTGGGCACGAGCCGCCGTCCGGAAATCCTGGACGAGGCGTATGTGGACGACGTCGTGCTCGTCCCGGAGGCCGATGCCGTGGAAATGTGCCGGGTGCTCGCCGAGGAGCGCGGACTGCTGCTCGGCGGTTCCACCGGAACCGTGCTGGCCGCGGTACGGAACGCGGCGAAAGACATTCCGGATGGCAGCGTCGTGGCGGCCCTCTCCCCGGATTTCGGGGAGCGGTATCTGGAGAGCATCTACGACGACGCGTGGGTGGCCGAACGCTGGCCGCATCTCATCGGCCCGGAACCGGAAATGGACCAGGCGCGTGCCTGAGAACAGGACCTTCAGCATGTTCACATTCGACGTGGTGCCGGGCGACTCCGTACTCAAGACGCTGCAGAGCCGGCGCGGCGATGTCCTGGACATCGTCGCCCGGACCTACCGCAGCCACGAGGCCGGCGAGACGGTCAACCCGGACAGCTATTTCCTGCGCTTTCCCGAGAAGCCGGATTCCCGGATCATCGCGCTGCCCGCCTTCATCGGAGCGGATGTCCAACTGGCCGGCATCAAATGGATTTCCAGCTTTCCGCGCAACACCGGGAACGGGGTGCCACGCGCCTCGGCCGTGCTCGTCCTCAACGATTACGAGACGGGTTATCCGATCGCGGTCCTGGAGGCGGCGAACATCAGCGCCGCCAGGACCGCCGCCTCCGCCGCGGTGGCGGCGACGGCCCTGCGTCCGGGCGGCTACGCGGGCAGTCGTATCGCCGTGGTCGGTGGCGGCGTCATCGCCCGGAACATCTGCGACTATCTGCACGCCGCGGGCTGCGCGCCGGACGCGTACGTCGTCCACGACCTGCACGAACCGTCGGCGCAGGCGCTCGCCGCGCATGTGCGCGACACCCAGCAGCGTCCCGCGAGCGTCACCGGCGACCTGGGTGCGGCGCTGGAGGCGGAGACGGTGGTGTTCGCCACGACCGCTCTGGAGCCGTATGTGTTCCGGCAGTTCGAGGCCGGCCAGGTGGTGCTGAACGTCTCCTTGCGCGACCTCGCTCCCGAAGTGGTGCTGGGCGCGCAGAACGTGCTCGACGACGTGGAGCACTGCATGAAGGCCAACACCTCACCCCACCTGGCCGAACAGCTCACCGGCAACCGCGACTTCGTGTCCGGGACGCTGGCCGGGGTGCTGAACGAGGAGGTGCGGCTCACCGCGGACCGCCCGGTGATCTTCTCGCCGTTCGGTCTCGGCGTGCTCGATCTGGCCGTGGGCGCGTTCGCCCTCCAGCAGGCACGCGCCGACGGTACGGCCGTCAGCGTGCCCAACTTCTTCGGGGAGACCCGCCGATGGTGAGCCACGAGCATCCGAGCCGCCCGCCCGTCCTCGTGGTCGTCGGTGTCGGCCCGCGCGGGCTGGGTGTCCTGGAACGTCTCGTCAGCCACTGCGCGGCGCGGCCGTTCCCGGTCACCGTCCACCTGGTCGATCCGCGGCCGCCCGGCCCGGGTTTCCATCTCGCCGACCAGCCCGACCATCTCCTGCTGAACACGGTGTGCGCGCAGGTCACCGCGTTCGCCGACCCGCGGATGGTGGACGGCCCGACCGTGCTGACCGGTCCCGGTCTGCACGAGTGGTGCCGCTCGCGGGACCTGCGCATCGGCGCCGACGGTTACACCGTACGGGCGGGCGAGGGCCGGGAGATCGAACCGAACGACTATCTGCCCCGGCGGCTGCTGCACGACTACCTCGCCTGGGCCACCGACCGGATCCGTGCCGCGGCGCCGGACGGGATGCGGCTGGTGTGGCACCGGTCCCCGGCTCAGGACGTGTGGCCGAGCGCCGCGGAGCGGGAGAGTGTGCTGCTCGCGGACGGTACGGTCATCGACGCCGACGCGGTCTTCGTCACCGTGGGGCACCACTCCCTGTACCAGCCGGAACAGGCCATCGCGGAACCGCGCCTGGTTTCCCGGCCGTACCCGCTGCCCGATGTGCTGGACGGCATCGCGCCCGGTGAGCGGGTCGCCGTTCTGGGCATGGGCCTGACCGCCATGGACGTCATCGCGTCGCTGACGCTGGGGCGCGGTGGCCGGCACGAGCGGGTGGCCGAGGACGGGAGCGGGGGCGCGGGTGACGGGGTGCGCGGCGGGCGGCTGCGGTATGTGGCCGGCGGGCGTGAGCCGGTGATCGTGCTCGCGAACCGTACGGGTCTGCCGTCCTGCAGCCGCCCGTACCTGAATCCCGGCCGGCTGCGGTTCGTACCGCTCGCGCTGACCGTGGAAGAGCTGGACGCGCGGCGTGCCGTCCGTCCCGGCGGGCGGCTGGATTTCGGCGCGGACGTGCTGCCGCTCGTCGAGGCGGAGATGGAACTCGCCTATTACCGTGCGGTGCTGGGCGGGGAGGTGGACGACTTCGGCGCCGCGGGCGCCGAGTTCGCGCGCCGCGCCGGGCAGGTCGGCTGGCGGGCGCTGCTCGCCGAGTCCCGCGAGCGCCATGGACCGTACCCGTTGCGCGGTGTGCTCGACGGGCCGGTGGCGGAGCGTCAGTGGGCGGGACTTCAGGAGTACGCGGACTGGTTCGCGGACCGGGTCGCGGAGGATCTCGACGACGCGCGTACGGGACTGGGCCGCAGCCCCCGCAAGGAAGCCCTGGAGGTGCTGCGCGACCACCGGGACGTGCTGCGGGCGGCCGTCGATCCGCCGGGCCTCGACGAGGCTTCGCTGGACCGGTTTTTCGGTGCGTTCACCTCCACCGTCAACCGCCTGGTCATCGGACCGCAGCTGGACCGCTCCGCCGAACTGCTCTCGCTGCTCGACGCGGGCGTGCTGCGGCTGGGGCCCGGGCCGCGGCCCAAGGTGCTCGCGCCGTCCGGCAACGCCGCGTCGTGGCGTCTGGAGTCGACCTGCCTGGAGCGGCCCGAGACCGTCGAGGTCGACCACGTGGTGGCGGCGCATGTCGCCGAACCGCCCGCCGACCAGGTGCCCGGCTCGCTGCTCGGCACGCTCGTCGCGGCCGGCCGGGTCGCCACCCTCGCCCGGCACGGCGGCAGCGCCACGGGCCTGCACGTCACCCGGGACGGCCGCGGCATCGACCCCGCGGGAACCGTGCAGCCCAGGCTGTATTTCCTCGGTCCGCACACCGAGGGCTCCAGCTACTACAACCACTACGTTCCGTCCCCCGGCGCTCCTTCGCGCGCGCTGATGGACGCCGAACTCGCCCTGCGTACCGCTCTCGACCCTCTGACTGCGAGGCCCTGATGAACGTCCGTGACACCTTCACCCCCTGGCGGCAGGAGTACCGCCCGGCGACCCGCGCCGCCCAGGGCGACGGCTGGCGCTCGCCGGCCACCGGATCGATACCGCCGCCCATCGAGCTGGGGGCGACGTTCGCGCGGGACGAGCAGTACCGCTCGCCGGCCGGTCTGGCCTACCTTCGCGACCAGGGCACTCCCGGATACGAGCAGGTGGAGCAGGTGCTGGCGGGACTCGAAGGGGGCCGGGACGCGCTGGTGTTCTCCTCCGGGATGGCCGCCGCGACCGCGGTGTTCCAGGTGCTGCCGGCCGGGGCGCGGGTCGTGGTGCCGCAGACCATGTACTTCGGGCTCACCAAGTGGCTCGCCGAGTTCGGGGGTCCGCGCGGCCTGGAGGTCGTACGGGTACCGATGGACGACCTGGACGCGGTGGCCGCGGCGGTGGCGGCGGCGCCGACCGCGCTGCTGTGGGCGGAGTCCCCGGCGAACCCGACCTGGCTGGTGACCGACCTCGCGGCCTGTGCCGAGATCGCGCACCGTGCCGGGGCGCTGTTTGCCGTGGACAACACCGTGCCGACGCCGGTGCACGCCCGGCCGTTCACGCTCGGCGCCGACCTGATCATGCACTCGGGCACCAAGTACCTCAACGGCCACACCGACGTGGTGGCCGGCTTCCTCGTCGCCGCGCCGGAGCCGGAGGGGGCGGACGACGCCGCGGCCGAGGCCCGCGAGGCGCTGTGGGAGCGGCTGCGGCTGCACCGCAGGCTCACCGGCCCGATCCTCGGTCCGCTGGAGACGTACCTGCTGATGCGCGGCATCCGTACGCTCTTCCCGCGGATGCGGCAGATATCGGCCACCGCGCAGGCGCTGGCCGAGCACTTCGCCGACCATCCGCACGTCAGCCGGGTGGCGTACCCGGGGCTGCCGAGCGATCCCGGCCACCCGGTCGCGGCCCGGCAGATGAGCGGAGGCTTCAGTGGGATGCTGTCCCTGCACGTCGCCGGGGACTGGCAGCGGTCCCTGCGTACGGCGCAGAACTGCGAACTCTTCATCCGGGCCACGTCCCTGGGCGGGGTGGAAAGTCTGGTCGAACACCGCTACACCTTCGAGGGGCCGGGCAGCACCTCCCCGAAGGACATGATCCGCCTGTCCATCGGGCTCGAAGATCCGGCCGACCTCGTGGCCGACCTGGAGCAGGCACTGGAACGCGCCGCAAAGGAAGACCGTTGAGTTCGGACACCACGAGCAACATCCAGCCGACCGGCACCACTCCCCCACCGGAGCCGCCGGCCGGTCCCCCCACGGAGGGCTCACCCCCGGACGGCTCACCGCAGCCGCGGCCCGGGCTGTTCCGCGACGCCTCGCTGTCGGCCGTGCTGGCCGGTTTCGTGGCCGTCGTCGTGTCGTATTCCGGGCCGCTGGTCATCGTGCTGGCGGCCGCCAACGCGGGGCATCTGAACCAGGGGCAGACCAGCTCCTGGGTGTGGGCGATCTCCATCGGCAGCGGTGTCACCTGCATCGCGCTCAGCCTGCGCACCCGGATGCCGGTCATCACGGCCTTCTCGACCCCGGGTGCGGCGCTCCTGGTCACCAGCCTGGGCGCGTACTCCTACGCCGAAGCCATCGGCGCCTTCCTGGTCACCGGGCTCGTCATCACACTCGTCGGGCTGACCGGCGTGTTCGGCCGGCTGATGCGGCAGATTCCGACGGCCGTGGTGTCGGCGATGCTCGCGGGCATCCTGTTCTCCTTCGGCACCGGGGTGTTCACGTCGTTGAAGACCGCGCCGTGGATCGCCGGCGCGGTCCTGGTGGCGTATCTGCTGGGCAAGCGCTTCATCGCGCGGTACGCGGTGCTGCTGGCGCTGGCCGCCGGGGTGGTGTTCAGCGCGGTAACCTCGCGGCTGGACATCCACATCGACCATGTGGAGCTGGCCAAGCCGGTGTTCACCACCCCGTCGTTCTCGGCCGGTTCGCTCATCGGCATCGCCGTACCGATGATCCTGGCCACCCTGGCGTCGCAGAACGCGCCCGGCATGGCCGTGCTCAGCGCCTCCGGTTACGAGCCCAAGGACCGGCTGCTGATCGGCTCGACCGGGCTGGCGTCCACGGCCCTGGCGCCGTTCGGGTCGCACGCGATCAACCTCGCCGCGATCACCGCGGCGATCTGCACCGGCCCCGAGGCGCACCGGGACCCACGCCGCCGGTACGTGGCCGGCGTCTCCTGCGGCTTCTTCTACCTCCTGATCGGCGCGTTCGGCTCGACGCTCGTCGTGCTGTTCGCCGGGCTGCCCAAGGAGCTGGTCGCCGCGGTGGCCGGGGTCGCGCTGTTCGGTGCGCTGGCCGGTGGCCTGACCGGCGCGGTCAAGGAGGAAAAGGACCGTGAGGCGGCCCTGATCACGTTCCTGGCCACCGCGTCCGGGGTGACGATCGCGGGGATCGGCTCGGCCTTCTGGGGCCTGGTCTTCGGTGTCGTGGCGCATCTGGTCCTGACCCGGCTGCGTTCCCGCAAGGCCGCGGACACCGCCTGATCCGCGGCGGTGCGCGGGCCGTACGGACGGCTTGCGCACCGCCGCTTTTGGCCCGCGGAACTTCGGCCGGATCCAGGAGGCGCCCCCTGGCCGGACGGCCGCCGCGATCTCATCATGGGCCCATGGGAGACGACAGCGACGGCACGCTCCTCCAGGACGCCCGGCGGCTGCTGCCGCGGATCACCGCCGTACGCCGTGAGATCCACCGCGCGCCCGAGCTGGGCGCCGCCCTGCCCCGTACGCAGCAGACGGTGCTGCGCGAGCTGTCCGGCCTCCCGCTGGCCGTCACCACGGGCGACCGGCTCAGCTCCGTCACCGCCACCCTGACCGGTACGCGGCCGGGGCGGACGATCCTGCTGCGTGCCGACATGGACGCCCTCCCGCAGACCGAGGAGACCGGGCTCGGTTTCGCCTCCCGCACTCCGGGCGTCATGCATGCCTGCGGGCACGACACCCACACCGCCATGCTGCTCGGCGCCGTCCGGCTGCTCGCCGCCCGCCGGGACCGGCTGGCGGGCCGGGTGGTGTTCATGTTCCAGCCCGCCGAGGAGATCTGCGCGGGTGCGCAGCCCATGATCGGGGAAGGTGTGCTGGAGACACCGGACGGCAGGCCGGTGGACGCGGCGTTCGCCCTGCACATCACCACCCGGCACGCCTCCGGGACCGTCCATCTGCGGCCCGGCCCGCAGTCCGCCGCCGCCGACATGCTGGCCATCACCGTGCGCGGCCGGGGCGCGCACGCCGCCGCGCCGTATCGGGGGCTGGATCCCGTGCCGGTGGCCTGCGAGATCGTCCAGGCGTTGCAGACGATGGTGACCCGTACGGTCAGTGTCTTCGAACCGGCGGTCCTGACCGTCACCCGCGTCACCGCCGGTACGGCGTCCAACATCATCCCCGACACGGCGGAGATCGCCGGTACCTTCCGTACGCTGTCCGACGCCACCCGCAAGAAGGTCCACGACGGCATCGTCCGGGTGGCGGACGGTGTGGCGGCGGCACACGGCCTGACCGCCGACGTGGACCTGCCGGACGTCACGCCGGTGGTGGCCAACGACCCCGGCTTCACCGCCCTGGTCACCCGCGCGGCGACGGAGCTGCTCGGCCCCGGGCAGGTCCATCCGCTGCCCCACCCGATCATGGCCGCCGAGGACTTCGCGTTCGTCCTGCAACGGGTGCCCGGTGCCATGGCGTTTCTCGGCGCCTGCCCGCCGGGGCAGACGCCCGGTCAGGCGCCCGACAACCACTCCAGCCGGGTCGTGCACGACGAACCGGCCCTCGCGGTCGGCGCCGCCGTGCACGTCGCGGTGGCGTTGTCCTACCTCACGGCGTAGACCGCGTACGGCTGACGGGCCCGCGCCCGGGTTCTGCCGGCCTACCGGCCCAGCACCTGCTTCGCGTACGCGGCGAGGTGCGCCCGCATCCGTCCGTCCGTCATGCCTTCCGTGCCCGCCAGGTGTTCGACCAGGTCGGCGCGGGTCGCGGCCAGCAGGGCGTGCGCGGTGAAGCCGCTGTCGGCAAGGCCGGGGAGGCCGTCCAGCGTCTGCCGGAGGGTGGTGTGCCACCACTGGTAGTGCTCCGCCTGGTACGGGCTGCCGCTGCCGGCCTCCTCCAGTGCCAGGGAGAGGTGCCGGTTGGCCAGCTTGAAGCCGAGGACGGCGTCGAGCAGGGCCGGTACGCGTTCGTGGGGCGGGGTGGCGGGCCCGAGTGGTGCCGGTCCGTCCTCGACGGCCCGGCGCAGGGGTTCGATCCGGGCCTCGACGAGGGCGCGGATCAGGCCGGTGCGGTCGCCGAACCGGCGGAAGAGGGTGCCCTTGCCGACCCCGGCGGCCGCCGCGACGTCGTCCATGGACACGCCGCGGGGACTGTCGCTGCGGGCGAAGAGGTCGTCGGCGGCGGCGAGTACGGCCTCCCGGTTGCGTACGGCGTCCACGCGTTCCTTGCGTGCGCTCACGGCCTCTCCCTTGGTCAACGGGCCATCCCTTCGTCCTTTACAAAGCGGACCAGCGGTCCGTATGGTGAAAACGGACTCGCGGTCCACATCCAATCGCCAGCATAGAGGAAGGGTTCGGCCATGCCCGATTCCGTATCCCCCGCCCACCGGGCCCCATCCGGCGACCCGCTCCCCCCGGCCGAACTGTTCCGGCACGCCGTGCGCCTGCTACTGGACAAGGACATGGACGGCTGGGCGGCTCTGTGCGCCGAGGACGTGCTGATCGAGTTCCCGTTCGCGCCGGACGGTTACCCGCCGAAGCTTGCGGGCCGGGCGGCGGTGGCCGCTTACCTGCGGGACTACCCGGAGCTCCTCGACCTCCGCGACATCCCCCACCTGAAGATCCACCTGACCGACGATCCGGACACCATCGTCGTCGAATGGCACGCCACCGGCCGCGTCGTGGCCACCGGTGAGCCGTACGAACTGTCGTACGTCGTCGTGCTGACCGCCCGGAACGGCCGCATCACCCGCTACCGCGACTACTGGAACCCGCTCGCGGTCCCCGCGTCCATGAACGCGGCCAAGTCGTCGCCCACCGCACCGTGAGGAGCCCGGAACACCCCATGACAGCCGCGCAAACAGCCCGCCCTCGCCCGGCCGTCCTGGTCACCGGAGCCACCGGGACCACCGGAAGCCGCCTCGTGCCCCGGCTCGCCGCGCTCGGCTGCGAGGTCCGGGCCGCGAGCCGCCGGGCGACACCGTCGGCCGGTGCCCAACCCGTCCGTTTCGACTGGTACGACCCGGCCACGCACGCCGGGGCCCTGCACGGTGCGGACGGTCTCTACCTCGTGCCGCCCGTCGGGGACCGCGACCCGGCCGCCGTCATGCTGCCCTTCCTCGACCGGGCCCGCGCCGCCGGAGTGCGGCGCGTGGTGCTGCTCGGTTCCTCGGCCATCGCCCGGGGAGGCCCTGCCGTCGGCCGCGTACACGACCTGTTGCCCGGGCTGTTCGACGAGTGGGCCGTGCTGCGGCCGTCGTGGTTCATGCAGAACTTCGGCGGCGATCATCTGCATGCGCGGAGCATCCGCGAGGAAGGGGTCATCTCGACCGCGACCGGCGACGGCCGTGTCGGGTTCGTCGACGCGGACGACATCGCGGCGGTCGCCGCGCACGCCCTCACCGACCGGACGGCGCCCGGCACCGATCTGGTCATCACCGGTCCCGAAGCGCTGAGTTACGACACGGTCGCCGCCGTCGTCACCCGCGTCACGGGCCGGCCGGTGACCCATCTGCGCCTCACCCACGGGCAGTTCCGCGACCGTCTGGCCACCGGCATGCCCCAGGACTTCGCCACGCTGCTGGCCGATCTGGACCGTTCCGTCTCCGAAGGGGCGGAGGACCGCACCACTGACACCGTCGAGCGCGTGACCGGCCGCCCGCCCCGAAGCTTCCTCACGTACGCGGAGGAGGAGCTGCGGTAGTCAGGCGCGGCGGGGTGAGTGCCTGCCCGCCCGCGGTGCCGCGTTCCTGGAACCGGTACGCGCAGTACACCTCGGCGTTCTCCAGCACCTTCGCGATGTCCAGGTCGTTGGTACCGAACGGCCGCGTCCGCCAGCAGTTCCCGGGCCCGGAGAACGGCCGCCCGCTCGAACCAGAGCAGCAGCAGGGCCACCGCGGTCTCGGCCAGCGCGTAACGGATGTCGAGCGGCCCCAGCAGGACGGACGCCAGGAGCCCGGGCACGGCCACGGTCGCCAGGAAGGCCCACCACAGGGCGATGGTGAGCTGCGTGATGCCGATGTCACGGTTGCGGACGTGCGCCAGCTCGTGGCGCAGGATGCCGGGCAGCAGATGCGAGTGTTGTGCGTGGTGCACCGCGAGGCCCAGGGACAGCACGATGCGGTAGCGGCCCGGAAAGCCCACGCAGCGGCCCGTACGGCCGTGGTGGAGCGGGGCGAAGACCACGGTGACCGAGGCGGGCGCCGCCGTCTCGGCCAGCAGGGCGAAACGGGTGACGGTGGCGGACGGCGGCGGGGGCGTGCCCGGCCGCGGCCTGCCGCCGTACGGAAGCGGAACCGGGGCGGTGGTGGTGCCCGTCATGGCCGGTCATTCCGTCGGCGCGGGGGCGGGTGCGGGGACGGCCGGGGGCGGTTCGATGGGCGCGGCGACGATCGGCGGCGGTTCGGTGGAGGCGGGCGGCTCCAACTCCGCGCGGACCGCCGCCGCGATGGCCGCTGCCTGCCGGGGCGTGGCCGCCTCGCGGAGAGCGGCTGCCGCGATCTGCCGTTCCAGCGTGTCCCAGTCGGCGCCGTCCGGCGCCACCAGCCGGGTCCGGGAGGCCGCCGGACGCCTGCGCCGCCACCAGCGCCACCGCCACCGGCGTCCGCCGGTGGCCCGCAGCCACCCGGCGAGCAGGTCCGAGGCCGTGCCGGTGAGCACCGCCAGCACGATGGGGGTGACCAGCGCCGTCGCCTCCGGGACGCCGAACCCCGAGGGCATCCGGCGCGCAGCCGGCCACCGGGCGGTCCGCCGCGGTGCGGTACCCGCGAAGTAGGCGTCGGCGGTCAGATCGAAGTATGCGGCCTCCTCCGGCGCGCACTTCGCCACCACCCGCCCGGCGAGATCACGGACGCTCGGAGCGGGCGCGGCGCCGCTCCCGGGCGCTGCGGAATGTTCGTCCATGCGGTTCCCCCGGGGCTCGGACGGACGAGCCGAGGTTCCAGATTAGGGACCCGGCACCGGGCGGCCAAGGTGAACGGTGAACCGTCGCCCCGCCGACTTTCCTACGCCCCGCCGCCCGGCCCCGGCCTTCTCAGGAGACCGAGACACTGCCGTCGACCCACTCGAAGAACTGGAGGTGGCCCGCGGCCCACTGTGCGATGCGCTCCCGGTCGCCGCGTCTCAGCTTGCCGAAACCGCGCGGGAGGTGTTCCGGCTTCCGGGTGGTCCGTGCCCGCATGAAGTCGCCCAGTATCCGGTGGGATTCGGTGATGATTCCGGGCTGGTTCTGAGCCATCAGCTCGCAGTAGGCCATGGCCAGGTAGGCGAGGCCGGCCGCGGCTTCCGGGGAATACCGCGGGGATCGCAGAAGTGCGGACGACATCGTCCGCGCGTTCTGTTCACTCCTCTTGAACAGGTCGTACGGTGGCGCCGGTGCCTCGCCCTGCTCGATGCTGCCGGTCTCGGCCAGTTCCCGCAGGCCTTCGAGAAGGTGTACGCAGCGGTCCCGCACGGCGGGGTCGGGCCGGGGCGCACCGAGCTGTCCGGCGATCCACAGGGCCGTGCAGGAGGCGCCGCCGCCCCGCAGGTAGTGCAGCCCGCCTTCGAAGAGCCGGACGACTTCCGGAGTCAGGCCCCGGCGCGGGTCCAGTTCGACGACGCCTTCCCGGAGGCAGAGTTCCCAGGCCCACAGGTGCTTGGCCACCATCGGGTCGAACGCCTCGGGCAGCCGGCTCCGTACCGTACGGAAAGAGCCGGCGATCAGGTGCTGCATCGAGTCGGCGTGCCGGAAGTCCGCCCGCAGGAGGTGCCGGGCGAGGTGGGCGTGCGCACCGCTCGCCAGGCGGGCGACGACCCGGTCCGCGATGATCTGGAGGGCCTCGCCGTTGAGCATCACGATGTCCGCGCTCTTGGCGAGGAATTCGATGACCGCGGCCTCCTCCGGCCCGGAGAGCCGCGGCCGCCACGATGCCAGGGCGTCACCGCTGCTCCGCAGGCAGTACGTGTAGACGCGCGAGGCGCCCCGCTCGAACTTCGCGGCGGCCAGGGACAGACAGATCTGCGAGAAGATCTCCAGACGTCCCTGCCCGATGTGGCGGGCGATCTCCTTGCCGACCTGCTCGGGTGTGTCGGCGTGCCGCACCAGGAACTGCGCCGCGAAGTACTCCTGAAAACTCTGGTGCGTGAAGGAGTAACGCTCCTCGCCCGGCCTGCCGCCGACGGTGTCGGTGAACATCCAGGCCCGGCCCCGGCACAGTGCGATCATGCGCTTCGCCAGCTGCACCGCGGTCGGCCGGTCCGGCACGGCCTCCGTGAGCAGGTTCGTCACGGCGATCTTCTGCACCTGTGCCTGGTCCATGCCGTACCGGTACTCCGGCGCCAGCAGGGTGTAGTACGCGATCTCGCCGAGCACCACCTCCAGCGCCTCCAGGTCCCAGACCGGTTCGCCGATCCCCCGGTGCGAGTCCCACGTGCGCAGCAGCAGTTCGACGCACTTCTTGTAGATCTTCGGACGGCTGCGCGGGATCTCGTTGTGGCCCGCGTGCAGCAGGCAGATCACGGCCAGCATCAGCGGGTTCTTGCGCAGGTCGGGGATGCTCCTGCTCTGTTCCATGAAATTGTCGACGAGCAGCTCCACCGTCTCGTCGCGCGCCCCCGCCCGGCGTGTGAACCACTTGCCGACGTACTCCTCCACCTGGCCTTCGGAGAACGGCTGGAGGGCGTAGTCGCAGAACACCTCCTGGTCCAGCCGGACCGCGGAGTACCCGAGCCGCCGCGAGGTGACCATGAACCGGGAGAGCGGGTAGGCGCTGCCCGCCGCCTCTATGACGTCGCTGGCGGCGCGGCCGCGTACGGTGGTCGGCAGCTCGTCCAGTCCGTCGAAGATGACCAGCGCGGAGCCGTTCAGCAGCAGTTCCTCGACCAGCCCGGCGGGTGCCGGCTTCTGGTACACGTCGCGCAGCACCCGCTCGATCTCGGCGACGAGATGGAATCCGCTCCTGCTGAACGTCAGCTGCCGCACCTTCAGCAGGAACGCCACCCCGCGACCCTCGGCGGCCCACTGGCACGCCAGCACCTGGCTCACCGTCGACTTGCCCGCCCCCGGGTCGCCCAGGACGACCGTACGGTCCAGCGCGTCGAGCAGCCCGGAGAACCCCTGGCGCCACACCGCCTCCCTGGAGGAGCCGGCCTCGGGCTCCCCGCCCGGGTCCATGGTCAGCATGGACACCGTGGGTCTGACGAAGATCTGCGTGTAGTGGATCAGCGTACGGAATTCCAGGTCGGGCAGTTCGATCCGCTCGTTGCGGTACCGGAACGCCTCGTTGTACTCCTGCTGCCACCGCTCCCGTTCGTGCCGCGGCGCCCGTTCCGTGCGGTGCAGTACGGCGATGTGCTGCAGCTTGGCGACGTTGCGCTCGATGCGGTTGACGGTGGCGAGGGTGAGCGTGTGCCCCGCCCAGGCCAAGGCCTGGTCCGGCTCCGCGCAGGCGTCCCTGATCCCGGAGGCGACACTGCGGCACCTCTCGTCGAACACCGCGAAGAACGCACGGAAGTACGGGCCGAAGTCCAGCGCGGCCCCCGGGCCCAGCGACTCGCGGAAGAAGATCCGCAGCCCTTCCTCGACCTGCCGCCGGCTCTCCCGCCGCTCCTGCTCGCGGAGGCTGACGCTCACCTCCTCCCGGCTCTCCTGGCCACGCCGGCCGTCGTCCGAGCACAGGTACACGGCGATCAGCTGGCGGGCCAGCGCGGTGAACGTGGGCTGCTGCGCCAGCTTCTTGATCTGCGCGTGGGTGACACCGGGCGGCAGTTCCCCGACGGACGCCAGCGGTGGGCTGAACCGCCCCCGGTGCGGTCCGTCGAGGGTCGCCAGTACCCCCACGGCGTCCTTGGGCTTCTTCAGCCCGCGCTTGACCAACTCGCGTCTGACCCGCCCCAGGAGCGGCTTCGCCGCCTCCCCCGCGACCCGTCCCGCGAGTGCCGTGAGTATGCCGGCCGGAGGATCCACCGGCTCATCATCCCGTTGGCAGCGCGGCGGGACCAGGTCCCTATACGGGGTTGTTGGAGTCGCCGGGGGCGGTGGTCGCGTCGCCGCCCGTGGTGGTCGCGTCGCCGCCGTCCGCCGCGCCGCCGTTGTCTGCGCCGCCGTTGGCCGCCGCGCCGCCGCCGTCGCCCGCGCCGATCTCGGCACCCGTCGCTTCCAGGGCCTTGGTGACCGGCTGGAAGAAGGTCTCCCCGCCCTGCGTACAGTCGCCGCTGCCGCCGGAGGTCAGCCCGACGGCCGCGTCTCCGGAGAACATCGACCCGCCACTGTCGCCGGGCTCCGCGCAGACGTCCGTCTGTATCAGCCCGTTGACGATGTCACCGTTGCCGTAATTCACCGTGGCGTTCAGGCCGGTGACGGTCCCCTCCGACAGCCCCGTCGTGCTGCCGGAGCGCTGCACCCGCATCCCCACGGCGGCCTCCGCGGCGCGGGATATCCGCTGAGTGCCGCCGTTCTGCAGGTCCACCGCGCTCTCCGGCCGGGCGGCCGGGTCGTCGTAGGTCACCAGGGCGAAGTCACTCTCGGGGAACCGGGCGTCGGCCACCGTGCCCAGCGGCTGCGCTCCCGCCTGGTCGGCCGACCAGGTCGCGGATGCCTTGCCGCAGTGCCCGGCGGTCAGAAACGCCGGAGCGCCCTGAACGGTGACGTTGAATCCCAGCGAGCAGCGTGCGCTGCCACCGAAGATGGCGCTCCCGCCCAGGGGCGGCGCTCCCGCCCCTCCGCCGCTCCCGCCAGCTCCGCCACCGGCGTCTCCGCCGCCGGCATTCCCTCCGCCAGAGTCGTTTCCGGAGCCGCCACCGTCCGTCGCCGCGCCCGCGGCACCGCCCCCTCCGTGATACCGCCGGAACTCCCCCGCCGACCGCTTGACGCTCGCCACCCCTCCCCCCATCTTTCCGACGGCTTCGGTCAGGGCGGCGAGCTTCTCGCCGGTGACCGTGCGGTCGGCGATGACCGAGACCCGGTTGGTCTTCGGGTCGATGGACCAGGCGGTACCGGGTATGGCCGCGGTGTCGCTCAACCTGCGTGTGGCCGCTTGGAGTTCGCTCATGCTGTTGCGTACGACGTGCGCCACAGCGCCTTCCGCCTCGACCCTCCGGGCGTCGTCCGCCGACAGGACGTTCATCACGAGCCGGCCCTTTTCGGCGTCGAGGTACCAGCCCGCCGTCCGGTCGGCGCCGAGGTCCGCCTTCAGGGCGGAAGCGACCTGCGCGGCCGACTCGGAGGAAAAGGTCCGCATCGACCGCGGGCGCTCCGGGCTCGCGTTGGCCTGCGGCAGCACGATCGCCGCCGCCACGAGGGCCGCGCCCGCGCCGCCGACCAGGGCTCCGGTCCGCTTGTTCACATGCCGATGACTCTTGCTCAGGTATCGGTGGCTCACTTCTCCGACCTCCAGCTGGGCCACAGGGGAGCACACGGGAACGTCGCCGTGGTGGCGCAGTTGCCTCCGTGCACGGTGGGCACCCAGTTCTACGGAGGACACGGAGGTGCCGACTCAGCCCTCCTCGCAACGTGATGAATTCCGCCCGCCCGGCACACCGCCCCCCTACACTGCCCCCGCTCCCGGCCCACGGCCGGGCCTACAAGTTGTCGCCCCAGCCGCCCTGGATCATGGTCTGGAACGCCCACCCGCCGTCCCGCCGGATCAGGATGTCGGCGTACCGCAGCTGCTGGCTCGTGCCTTCCCGCGTCATGGTCGAGTCCGTGAAGACCACGGCCATCGAGGGTGAGAGGAAGACGGGCGTCCGGGTGGATGCGAAAGTGATGTCCTCGTTCCCCTCACCCATCACGTGGGTCATCGTCGCGACGAACTGCTCCCGGTCCCACTGCGCCGAGCGGCCGTTGCCGGCCGAGTCGTCACTCACGAGGTTGAGCGGGAACACCGCCATGTCGGCCATGCGCTCCACGTTGCGCTTCGCGCTCTGCGCGTCGTACTCCGCGAACCAGGCGTCCAGGCTCGCACGGTCCTCGTCGGTCGGTACGTACCCGGTGTCAGGCAGGAAGGTCACGCGAACGTCTCCTCACGGTTTTCGGCCGCGCGGCCACTCCCCGAGGCCGCGCGGAAGAAAAGTACGCCTGGCGAGGACCATTAGTCAAGTTTGATTAGCGAGGAAACTGTGACGGCCCCCTCGGACCGAACCGGTGATGCCCGTTCTCGTACGAGTGAGCCGCTATGTGTGCCGCGTCGGCCCGGGCGACGCCCACCGCGAAGACGGTGGGCGCCACCCGAGAAAACGATTCACCGCTCCAGGAAGGTGAAGAGGTTCTCCCAGCGGTGGACGATCTCGTCGGTCGCGTAGCGCTGGATGTTGGTGCGGGCGAGGTCGCCCATGCGGTCGCGCAGCTCCTGGTCGCCGATGAGGGTCTCCAGGTGGCGGGCGAGTTCGCCGGTGTTGCCGGGCGGGGCCAGCAGCCCGTCCTCGCCGTGCCGGATGATTTCGCGTACGCCGGGGGCGACGTCGAAGGCGACGCAGGGCACCGCGGTGGCCATGGCCTCCATCGGGGCCAGCGGGAAGCCCTCGCCGCGGGAGCTGAGGACGAACACCGCGGCCTGGCGCAGCGCGCCGGGCACATCGCCGGTGCGGCCCATCCAGGCCACGGAATCGGCGATGCCGAGCTGGGCGCTCTGCTTCTTCAGGGCGTCCTCCTCCTCGCCGGCGCCGTAGACGCGCAGGGTCCACTCGGGGTGGCGGGCGGTGAGGAGGGCCCAGGCCTCCAGGAGCAGGTCGACGCCCTTCTCCTCGTGCAGCCGCCCGATGCTGGCCACCACCTTGGCACCGCGGTCGGAGGGGACCTCGGGGTAGAAGGGCAGCGGGTTGGGCATGAAGCCGACGTTGTCCATCCGCTCGCGGATCCAGGCGTCCGCGTCCTCGCGGGTCAGCGTCAGCATCCGGTCGACATCGGCGTAGAAGGTCTTCACACGCTGGAAGCGGGAGGACTTGCGGCAGGTGTCGAAGGACTCATGGCTCATCCCGATGACGGTGTGGCCGCCGGTGTGGGCCAGCGCCACCCACTCCATCGCCCACACCTGCGTCACGATGATCACCGCGCCCGGACGGGCCGCGGCGAACAGCGCACTCATCTTCGCCGCCTGTACGCGCATGCCCGCCTCGCGGGCCGCCCGCCGCCGGCGCTCGGCCACATTCGCCCGGTCCTTCAGCGACCGCACCGGCCGCACCTGCGGCGGATGCTCGTCGTACAGGGTCGTGGTGGCGTACGGCAGGTCGTCGGCGAGGGTGCGGGCGCGGCCGGCCGGGGGCGGGGTGATGCCGATCAGGTGCACCCGGTGGCCGCGCGCGGCGAACAGTTCCGCCATCTGATGCGACCAGCTCGTGATCCCGCCCAGCTCGTTGACGCTGTTGGAGACGAAGAAGACATCCCGCGTCACCGGGAACGGGCCCGGTTCGAGGGTGCTGGTGGTGCTGGTGGTGGTCATCGACGGCTCCAGTGGGAAAAGAACTGCTCGACGAGGCTGCGGGCGGCATCCCCGCGCTCGTACTCGCCGAAGCGGGAAACAAAACGCTTACGCGCCGGGGCGTATTCGTGCTGCTGGGCCTCCAGGCCGGCCAGCGCGGTGAAGAATTCCTCCTCCGATTCCACGAGCGGGCCCGGGGCGTTCTCGCGCAGGTCGAAATACGTCCCGCGCTGCTCATTCACGTACTGCTCGTAGTCGTAGGTGAAGAACAGCATCGGCCGGTCCAGCAGCGCGTAGTCGAACATCACCGACGAATAGTCGGTCACCAGCGCGTCCGCCAGCTCCAGGAACGGCGCCACGTCATGATGTGCCGAGACATCGATGACCCGGCCGGCCACCGTCGGCGGCAGCGTCACATGGTTGAGATAGTGCGAACGCACCAGCAGCACGAACCGGTCCCCGAACCGCTCGGCGAAACGCTCCACATCAAACGGCAGCTCGAATTGATGCGATCCCTTGCCAGCGGTGCGGAACGTCGGCGCGTACAACACCACCTGCTTGTCCGCGTCGATGCCCAACTCCGCGGCCAGCGGGCCACGTTCGCGCGCCTGGCCCGCCTCCTCGCGGCGGCGGGCCTGCACCAGCACGTCGTTACGCGGATAGCCCACCCGCAGCAGCGCACGCTCCGGCAGCCGGAACGCCTTCGCCAGGGTGTGCACATCGTGCTCCGAGCGGATCAGGAACCGGTCGAAACGATTCAGCGATTCCTGTTGCTCCGCTTGCTGCCGACGCGTCAGCGCCTTCTGGGCCGGCTGGTCGAAGCCCATCTTCTTCAGCGCCGAGCCGTGCCAGGTCTGGATGTACGTCGTCTCCGGCCGCTTCGTCAGCTTCAACGGGAAACTCTGGTTGTCCACCCAGAACTCCGCCTGCGCCAGCGCCTTGAGGTAGGGCAGCGACCAGCGCCGCACCAGCGTCGCGTCCTTCGGGAAGGGGCCCGGATCACCCGTATAGGACCAGTACGCCTCGAACTCCAGCCCCTGGCGGCGCATTTCCTCGTACAGCGCTCGCGGACTGTCGCTGAACTGCCGCCCCAGATGGCTTTCGAACACCACCGTGCGCTTCTTGACCGGCAGCCGCGAGAACACCTCGTGATAGGCCCGCAGCTTCGTGTCCCCCGAGGCGAGGGTTTTGCGCAGCTCCCTCGCCTTCCGGTATCCCGATTTGGCCAGCGCGCCGGGCTTGCCCTCGAAGCTGCGGGTGATCAGCTCCCGGGCGCGCTCGCGCTGCGGGTCCTCCCCCACCAGCTCGAAAGCCAGGTGACCCTTGCCGGAGACGTGCGGGCGCACATGGTCGGCGACCATCCGCGTCAGCCACGGCCGTACCGGCAGCGGCCGCCCCGACAGGTCCGTATCGGCCACGGACAGCCGGGTGGTGGTGCGCTTGCCGTCCGCCTCCAGGACCAGACGCACATCCCAGACGGTGTCGATCAGGCCCAGCGGCCGCAGCCGCGCACTGATGTCGGCCAGCGCCTCCCACTCGATGACCTGCCCGCCGTGCCGCACCGTCTGCACGGGGAAGGTGAAGGTCTGCAGGCCGCGCCGGCGCGCGGTGAACTGCAGTTCGGCCCGCAGCCGCGCGTCCTGGCCCACCACCCCCAGCGGGTTGGTGATCTGCCCCGCCAGCCGCACCCCGCCGCCCGGCGCCGCGGCGAACGCGGTGAGCTGATTGCGCAGGAACATCTTCTCCAGCGGCTGCGTGTGGTAGCCGAGGTCGGTCACCTCCAGCACCTGCCGGCCCAGCGCGTCATCCAGGTGCTCCCCGCACCAGAAGATCCGCCCGTCCCGCTCCACCAGCGGCACCGCCACCTTGCCGGGATTGAGCAGCGCGTCGACCGCCGGAATCAGATTCGCCCAGTCCCCGCGGCCCAGCAGGTACGCGCAGATCGCCTGCAGCGGCTGGGCCCGTCCATATGCTCCGGGGTCGAGGGTGGCCAGGTACCCGGCCGAGAGCCTCGCGAATTCCGCCCGGTACCCCTCGTCGCGGAACGGCAGATCGCGCAGATGCAGCACCAGGTCGTGCTTGAGGAACTTGACGTCCTTCGCCGCCCGGATTTCGTCCAGCCCCCGCGCCGCCAGCATCGCGTCGATGCGCCGGTGCACCTCCAGCCGGTGCGCGTAATTGGTCATCTCGTGGCGTCGGTTGGTCACCGACTTCACGGCCGCGTCCGCATATACGTGCCAGAAATACACCTGATTCGGGATCAGCGTGATCCGTCCGGCCGCCAGATACGCTTCCGCGATGAACTGCAGGTCCTCATAGAACATTCCCGCCGGGAACCGAAGATCGTGCTCCAGCAGGAATTCCCGCCGATAGCACTTGTTCGTCGACAGCGTGTCCCACACGAACAGATCCGGCAGTTCCTCGACCGACTCCAGCGTCCGCGTCTGCCCGTACAGCCAGGCATACCACTCGTTGCGCTTCTGGCCCGGCGTGTCCTTGTGCACCCGCACACACAGCCCCGACACCAGGTCCGCCCGGGTCTCGACCGCCGCCTCCACCAGGTTGCGGCACGCATGGCGCTCCAGGACATCATCACTGTCCAGGAACATCACATAGCGCCCCACCGCTTCCCGGATCCCCCGGTTCCGCGGCTCACCCCCCGCACCGCTGTTCCGCTCCAACTGAAACGCCCGGATCCGTTCCGGGCACCCCGCCGCCAGCTCCTGCGCCACCGCGAACGAACCATCCGTACTGCAGTCGTCGACGATCACCACCTCGACATCGCCGAACGACTGGTCCAGCACCGACCGCACCGCAACAGGCAGCCGTTCGGCATCGTTGTAGACGATCACGACTACGGATATCTCAGTCACAGAACACCATCTCTGAAGTAAACGTCCATCCATGCACGCGCCGAACGCCTCAACACGCCGCCGCGACCCCCGTGTACAGCCCGGGCGCGCCAGGGCGCGGGCGCGACGGCCCGCGCGACGCGTCGGCGCCCCGGACTCCCCCGTGAACGCCCCGTCCCCCCCATGTCCGGATGACGGAGGGCATCAACCGTTTTCCGGGACGATACCGCCAGTTGACCGACTGCCGTGCACGGCATGGATTCCGGTGACGGAACGGTCGAATATCGGTACCGTCCGTCACCACGCGGCCACGGGGCGCGTGCGCAGCGCCGTCCCGAGGCGCTCGCACCACCCCGGTTCCCACCCGGCCGCCCGCCGGGACGTCGGCACGCCCGGCTCCCGGCCGGCACCCGGTCTCCTGCGGGGTGGTTACGGAATACCCGTTTCCGCACGTAGACTATTTCCCCTTGCACCTCGCCTGACCTGCGAAAACAACGCCCACCTCGGCGTGGGACCGGTTCCGGAGAGTGAGGGGGGAAGCCCGGTGTTCTATCAGATCCTCAAATACGTGATCCTCGGGCCGTTGCTCAGGCTGTTGTTCCGGCCGCACGTGGAAGGGCTGGATCATGTGCCGCCGGAAGGGGCGGCGATCATCGCCGGTAATCACCTGTCGTTCTCCGACCACTTCGTGATGCCGGTGATCGTGCCGCGCCGGGTCACGTTTCTGGCGAAAGCCGAATACTTCACCGGACCGGGGGTGCGCGGGCGGCTGACCGCCGCATTCTTCCGGGGCATCGGACAGATTCCGGTGGACCGGTCCGGCGGCAAGGCGGCGCAGGCCGCGCTGAAGTCCGGGCTGGCGGTGCTGCGCAAAGGACGGGTGCTGGGAATTTATCCGGAAGGGACACGGTCGCACGACGGCCGGCTGTACAAAGGCCGTACGGGCGTGGCGGCGATGGCGATCAAGGCGCAGGTGCCGGTGGTGCCGTGCGCGATGATCGGCACGTTCGAGGCGCAGCCCACCGGGCGGCGGCTGCCGCGGGCGATGCGCATCACGATCCGCTTCGGCAAGCCGCTGGAGTTCGGGCGGTTCGCGGGGCTGGACGGTGAGCACGCCGCGCTGCGCGCCGTCACCGACGAGATCATGTACGAGATCCTGCGGCTCTCCGGGCAGGAGTACGTCGACATGTACGCGAACGAGGCGAAGGCGCGGCAGCAGTCGGCACGCGGCCTGGCCCGGCGTTTCCGCTGACCGTTCCGGCAACGACGGAGTCCCGTGCTCCCGCGGGCTTCACAGCCGCGGGGGCACGGGGCCCGGTGTTCCGGTGTCCGGTCAGGCCTTGCTCGGCTCCGGGGTGGCGTGCGGCGCGCACGTCACGTCCTTGGAGTCGGTCTTCCCGGTCTGGAAGTAGGTGTCGACCCGGTTGTTGATGCAGGGGTTGACCAGGCTGGTGACGCCGTGCGAGCCGGCGCCCTTCTCGATGATCATGCGGGAGCCCTTGAGGCGCTTGTGCAGCTCGACGGCGCCGCCGAACGGGGTCGCCGCGTCACGGGTGCTCTGCACGATCAGGACGCTGGGCAGGCCCTTGCCGGTCCGCACCTCGACGGGGGTCTGCTGCTTCTCCGGCCAGGTGGCGCAGGGCAGGTTCATCCAGGCGTTGGCCCAGGTCATGAACGGTGCCTTCTGGTGGGTACGGGTGTTGTCCCGGTCCCACTTGCGCCAGCTGGTGGGCCACTTGGCGTCGTTGCACTCGACGGCCGTGTAGACCGCGTTGCTGTTCTCGGAGGCGGCGTTGCCCGCGGTGTCGCTCATGTCCGGGCCCGCGTTCTGGATCAGCGGCTTGGCGTCACCCGACAGGTACGCGCTCCAGACCTGGGCGGTCGAGGCCCACGCGGAGTCGTAGTAGGGGGCGTTCTGGAAGAAGCTGGTCAGCTCGGCCGGACCGACGACGCCACCGATCGGGTTCTTCTTGGCGGTGGCGCGCAGCTGCTCCCACTTCGCCTGGACCTTGGCCTCGGTGTCGCCGATGTGGTACACGGCGTCGTGCTGGGCGACCCACTTCTTCCAGTCGCTCCAGCGCGTCTCGAAGGCGAGGTCCTGGTCGAGGTTGGCCTGGTACCAGACCTTCTCGCGCGACGGGTCGACGACGGAGTCGACGAGCATCCGGCGGACGTGGTCCGGGAAGAGCGTCGCGTACACGGCGCCGAGGTAAGTGCCGTAGGAGACGCCGAGGTAGTTGAGCTTCTTCTCGCCGAGGGCGGCGCGGATCACGTCCAGGTCACGGGCCGTGTTCGGCGTCGTCATGTGCGGCAGCAGAGCGCCGCTGCGCTCCTTGCAGCCCTGAGCGTACTCCTTGGCGAGCTTGCGCTGCGCGCGCTTGTCGGCCTCGCTGTCCGGCACCGGGTCGGCCTTGGGCGCCTTGACGAACTCCTGCGGGTCGACGCAGGAGATCGGGGCGGAGTGGCCGACGCCGCGCGGGTCGAAGCCCACGAAGTCGTACGCCTTGGCGGTCTTCGCCCATACCGCGTTCTTGCCGGTGACGCGGTTCGGGAACTTCATGCCCGAGCCGCCGGGGCCGCCGGGGTTGTAGATCAGGGAGCCCTGTCGCTCCTTCTTGCCGCCGGTGTTGCCGATCCGGTCGACAGCGATCTTGATGGTGGGGCCGTTCGGCTTGGCGTAGTCCATCGGCACGGTCACGTAACCGCACTGGATGGGGGCCTTCAGGCCCCAGTCGGCCGGGCAGGCCTGCCAGTCGATGCCCTTCTTGGCCGCGCGGTCGGCGGCGACCTGCACGCCGCGGTCCTCGGCCGAGCCGCGGTGGTGCTGCTGGCCCGCGCTGGCGGGCGTGGCGGCTATCGCTCCGGCTATGAGCGTGCCGGTCACCAGGGTGCCGGCGGCGCCGAGCGCTGCTGTTCGTCTCACGTGGGGGTCCCCCTGCATAAAGCGCCGCACACGGCGGCGGTGATCACAGAGCTGCACGGGGGATCCTGTCTCCTGTGACCCCCCTCTGAACAGGGCTCACAGCCATTTCTTTACCAAACCGCAGGATTCGTTCAGCGATCTGCGGTGGCGGCGGGCGCACCATGGCGTACGACTCGGCATGTGGGCGGAGTGCGGCGTGCCTGATGAATCGCCCGGGTCATGCGTTGTGTTCGGTTGGTGCGGAGACGGGAAAGTTTGTCCCGGCCCTGCGGGTGGAGGGATGAGACGGTGCACGTCTGGTACGTGTCGTACGGCTCCAACATGCACGGCGCGCGGCTGCGCCATTACTTGACGGGCGGGCGGCCGCCGGGCGGTCTGCGTACCTGCCCGGGGTGCCGGGACCCGCGGCCGCCGGTCCGTTCCGTGCCGGTCGTGCTGCCGGGGACCCTGTACTTCGCGCTGGAGTCGCTGACCTGGACGGGCGGTGTGGCGTTCTACGACCCGGACGGGCCCGGCGAGGTGTGGGCCCGCGCCCATCTGGTGACACAGGGCCAGTTCTCCGACATCGCGGCGCAGGAGATGTCCCGGGCCCCGGCGGCGGACCTGGACCTGACCGAGGTGCTGGACCGGGGCCGGGCACGGCTCGGGCCCGGCCGCTACGAGACGCTGGTGCGCCCCGGCACGCTGGACGGGGTGCCGCTGCTCACATTCACGGCGCCGTGGCGCGCGGGCGAAGTGCCGCGTACGCAGCCGGCCGACGCCTATCTGGCGCATCTGTCGTCGGGGCTGCGGGAGGCGGGCGGGTGGGACGACGAGGAGATCACGGAGTATCTGGACCGGTGCCGGCTGGGTCTGACCGTGCGGCCCGGGACGGGCGGCCCGGCGCGCGTTCCGGGTTCCGGTGCGCCGGATCCGGAGGTCCGGGACCCGCGAACACACTGGGTTCACGGCTCGTAACACATGCCGCCCCGTACGTCACCCATCCTTACGGGTCTCGAACACGGCCAGCCGCACTAACCGGACATTCACTCGACGGCCGAAAATATGGTCGCACGGTGAACGTTTGGTGAGGATGTAGCAGGTCACCCCGAGGCAGGGTGGACCAGAAAGAACGGACGGTTTACGACAAAACCTTCAGATGGCGTCCGGAATGCGGATCAAGCTGTCCGGAAACCTTACGGTCGTTTTGACCCGTCCCCTCTTCATCACCAAATGTCAGCCATGTGACCACCTCACGAGCCTCCGGCAGCCGCGCCGGTGACGGGCTCCTCCGCCATCGCGACTTCCGGCTGCTGCTCGCCGGGGCCGCGGCCAGCCAGGCAGGCACTCAAGTGGCCCTGGTGGCCCTGCCCCTGGTGGCCGTCGTCGGGCTGCACGCCTCGGCCTTCGAAGTGGGCCTGCTCACCGCGGCCGAGACCGCCGCGTTCCTGCTCATCGGCCTGCCGGCGGGCGCCTGGGTGGACCGGGTCCGGCGGCTGCCGCTGCTGATCCGTACGGACCTGGTGCGGGCCGTGGCGATGGGCAGCGTGCCGCTCGCCGCGATGTGCCACGCCCTGACGATGGCCCAGCTGTACGTGGTGGCCTTCGTCACCGGCGTCGCCACCGTGTTCTTCGACGTCGCCCACCAGAGCTACCTGCCGAGGGTACTGCCCGGCCCGCAGCTGGTGGCGGGCAACGGGGCGCTGGAGACGGCCCGTTCGGCCGCGCAGGTGGCCGGACCCGGGCTCGGTGGCGGCATCGTCCAGCTGCTCGGGCCGCCGGTGGCCGTGCTGGCCAACGCGGCCGGATACCTCGCGTCCGCCCTGTTCCTGCGCGGTATCCGCGTCCGGGAGCCGGAGCCCGAGGTCACGCCGGGTGTGTCACTGTCGGCACAGGTCAAGGAGGGCCTGGCCTTCGTGCTGCGGCACCCCGTCCTGCGCATGATCGCCCTGTCGACCGGGGTGGCGAACTTCTTCTCGGCGATGCTCGTAGCCGTGCAGACCGTGTTCCTGACGCGGGAGCTGGGACTGCCGCCCGGCGTGCTCGGGCTGATGCTGTCCGCCTCCGCCGTCGGCGGCCTGACCGGTGCGCTGTGCGCCGGACCGATCGCCCGGCGGCTGGGCCAGGCCCGCATCATCTGGCTCGCTCCCGTGGTCACCGGGCCGTTCGCCCTGCTGTGGCCGCTGGCGGGCCCCGGAGCCGCCGCCGGATGGTTCGCGCTCGGCTCGGGTGCGGTCTTCTTCGGCGCGGTCGTCTACAACGTGGCGCAGGTGAGCTTCCGGCAACTGCTCTGCCCCGACGCCCTGCTGGGCCGGATGAACGCCACCCTGCGGTTCATGGTCTGGGGGACCATGCCACTCGGCGCGCTGGCCGGCGGTTCCATCGCCGGGGCGGCCGGTCCGCGGGCCGCCGTGTGGGTGTGCGCGGCCGGATTCCTGCTCGTACCGCTGCCGCTGCTGGTGTCGCCGCTGCGGAAGCTGCGGGACCTGCCCACTGCCGGTACGGCGCGCGGAGAAGCGGCGCCGGGCGCTGCGTCCGGGGCGGCCCCCGAGGCAGTTGATGCGCCCGGAGCGGCCGGCTGACCTGCGCGCAGGCGCGGGTGGACGACCGGCGGGCCGGAACCTGCGGCCCGGCCGGCCGCGCTGCACCGTGCGCGGCCACGCCCGCAGACCGTGCGCCTCTCCTGAGAGTCACATCTCGCACAGTACGCATCCATCTCGTACGTCTTACACGTCTCGTAGGCGACGCCCTGTCCGCGGCGGCGCAAGGGAGGTCATCGTGGACCCCAGCACGACAGTCGGCATCAGCACCGGCAAACCGGCCGGAACCGGCATCCGTACCCACTTCGCCACCGGCGACGGCGTACGGCCCGGCACCGCCACCGGTGCCCGGCCGGTCACCGTCAACATCACCGAGCAGTACCTCGCCCGCTACGAGAAGGCCGCCGCGGGCGTGAGCACCCCGGAGGCGCTGCTGCCCGTCACCGGCGCGCAGCGGCGGTTCCTGCTCGCCCGGCGGCTCGCGCCCGGCGGCCGACCCGACGTCGTACCGCTCTTCTTCGCCTTCCCGAGCGGCACGATCGACCTGGCGCGGCTGCGCGCCGCCGCCGGTCACCTGGCCGCCGCCCACCCCGCGCTCCGTACGCGGCCCGACGTCCTGCGCGGCGCACCCGTCCAGCGGCTCGGTGCGCCCGAGGCGCAAGTGCACAGGGTGACTCCGCGCCCAGGTGAGAGCGCGGCGGCGGCGCTGCGCCGGACGCTGCTGGCGTGGCCGGCCGAAGGCCCGCCGCTGCGGCTGTTCCTGGCCGATGCCCAGGCCGGCGCCAACGCCCACACCGGCGCCGACGCACCAACCGACGGCTCCACGGGTCCCGTGGAGATCCTCGCTCTCGTGCTGGACCACGCCGTGTGCGACGAGCAGTCGCTCGGCCGGATCTCAGCGGACCTCGGTACGGCGTACGAGCAAGGGCTCGGCCCCCACGATGTGCCGCTGGACCTCGCGGCGGCGGAGGTGGCCGGGTACCGGGAGGCCGTACGTCTGCAACTGGACGCGGAGAAGCGCGCTTCGGGGACGGCCGCGCTCGCGTACTGGGCGCGCAGGATCGCTCCCGCGCCGGCGAGCGGCGGCATTGGTGCGGCTCCCGAAGGGCGCGCGGCGGAACGCGCGTCCGCAGCGGAAGCGCCGCGTCCCACCGGCGCGCTCCAGGCGCGGCTGCCGATCCGTGCCGACGACGGGCGGGCCACGGCCTTCCCCGTCCTGCTCGGGGCGTGCGGCAATGTCGCGCGCGCCCTCTGCGAGGCGGACGCGCCCGGTCGTACGCCCCTGCTCGGCTACCCCTGGGGCGGCCGTCCCGCGGCGGCGCCACCCGTCCTGGGCTGCTTCCTCAACACCGTCGTCCACCCGGCCGCCGCCTGCGGCCCCGACGACCTGACCACCACCTGGTGGGACGACCTCGACCACGCCGACACCCCGTTCGACGAGGTGGTCCGCGCGGCCCGGACGGCCACCGTCCCCTGGACGGGACGGCTGGACGGCCTGCTGACCTTCGAGGACCTGCACCGCAGGCCGCCGCTGCGGCTGGGCGGCGTCGCGGGCCGGGAGGTGCACATCGACGGGCGGCCGCTCCAGGCGCCGTTCGCGGTCTCCGTCTCGTACGGGACCGACCTGCTCGTACGGATGGCCTGGGACCGGGACGCCTTTCCGGACGGCCTCGTCCACGACGCCTTCACCGCGCTGACCGCCGAACTGTCCGGCGAACCGGCCGCAACCGCGGCCGGCCGGCACGACGCAAGCACCGCGACCCCGGTCGCCTGACCCGGACACCGGCGGCCCGGCCCCCACCCGAGGGCCGGCACCGGCTCCGCACCACCCACCCGGCCCCCGCGTCCGACCGACAGCGGGTGCCGGACCGAGCTCACCCCTCATCCACCACCGAAGGATGGACCATGTTCGGACTCTCACCGTCCCAGGACGTCGTCTGGCTGCACGAGCAGATGCTGCCGGGCAGCCGTGCCTACAACTTCACGGCCTCGATCGACCTGTGGGGCCGGCTCGACGAAGCGGCCCTGCGCGACGCGCTCGGCACCGCGCTCGACCGGCACGCCGGGCTGCGCCTCGAACTCGTCGAGCAGCCGGGCGATGTGCCCCGGCAGCGGGTGCGCGAGCGATGTAGCCCACGCATGCGCACGGTGGACCTCTCCCAGGAGGCCGATCCGGAAGCCGCGTTCCAGGAGCTGCTGCGGACCGAGGCCGAGACACCGCTCGACACCTCCGAGGCTCCGCTGCTGCGCTGGTGCGTGGCGCGGCTCGGCGAGCGGCACCACCGTGTCGTGCACGTCGAGCACCACCTCATCCACGACGGGCACTCCTTCGCGATCCTGCTGCGCGACGTGTTCTCCGCGTACCGCGGGCAGGTGCTCGGCGAGCCGGTGAAGCTGCCCGCGACACGCTCGTACGAGGAGCACGCGCGCGCCGCGGCGGGCGCCGACCGGCAGGCCAGCCTGGCGCACTGGACGGCGGAGCTGGCGGACGCCACGTTCGACCTGCCGCTGCCCGGCCTCGCCCGGCCAGGCGCGCAGCGGCGGCACGCGGGCGGGCAGCTGCGCCAGGCCATCGGCGCCGACCTGGCAGAGCGGCTGCGGGAGAGCAGCCGTGCGCAGGGGCACACGCCGTTCTCCACGCTGCTGAGCCTGTTCGCGGAGCTGCTGCGACGGCACAGCGGACGGACCGACATCGTTGTCGGCACGGCGGTGGGCAACCGTCCGGTGGGCTTCGAGGAGACCGTCGGCATGTTCGTCAACACCATCCCGCTGCGCCTGCGGCCGGACGGGGCGGCCGGGGCGCTGGAGACGGTGGACGAGGTCACCGACACCCTCATCCGGGCGCTGCCGCACCAGGAGGTGCCGGTGCAGGAGCTGACGCGGGCACTCGGCCGGCACACCACCGGTGCGGACAACCCGCTGTTCAGCGTGATGTTCAGCGCGCACGACGCGGCGCTGCCGGAAATCGAGGTGCCGGAGCTGGAGGTGGCGCTGTTCGAGGGGTTCAACACCGGTACCACGCGCTTCGACCTGGACCTGGTGCTGATGCCGGACGACCGGCGCATGGTCGGCCCGCGGCAGGGCGCCGCCGGGATGACGCTGGTGTGGGACTACGACCGGGACCTGTTCGACGAGGACGTGGTCCGGCTCCTGTCGGAACGTTTCCTCGATGTGCTGCGCGCGTACCTCGCGACGCCGGACGCGCCGCTGGCCTCACTGGGAGCCGAAGCGGCCACCGCACCGGCCGGCAGTGACGCACCGGCCACCGACGCCCTCGCCGCCGTCCCCACGGACCAGGTGCTCGACCCGGTCGCCCGCCAGGACCCCGCCCGCCCGGCTCTCGTGGGCGGCGCGCAGAGCCTGTCGTACGGTCAGCTCGGCACCCGCATCGACGACCTGGCGCACCGGCTGCGCGCGGCCGGGGTGACCGAGGGCCGTCCGGTGGCCGCCGTCCTCCCGCGCGGCACCGACTCCGTCGTCACGCTGCTCGCCTGCCTGCGCACCGGCGCGGTGTACTGCCCCCTCTCCCCCAACGACCCAACCGGGCGCCTGCGCACGCTGCTGGAGCGGCTGAACCCGGCGCTGGTGCTGGCCACCCGGGAGAGCGCGCTGTCCCTCCCGGCCGAAGGGCTGCCGGTGGCGCTGCTGGACGGCCCCGCGTTCCCCGAGGCGGTGGCCGCGGCCCAGGACGCGGGCCCGGACGCCTTCAAGGACGCCGCGTACGTGATCCACACCTCCGGCTCCACCGGCCTGCCCAAGCCGGTCGTCGTCAGCCGGTCGGCGCTGGCCCAGCACGCCCGCGCCACGGCCGTCCGGTACGGCCTGACGGAACAGGACCGGGTGCTGCTGTTCGCCCAGCCGTCCTTCGACGTGGCGCTGGAGGAGGTGCTGCCGTCGCTGCTGGCCGGTGCCTGCCTGGTGCTGCCGCAGCGCGAGGTGCCCACCCCGGACGAGCTGACCGCGGTCCTGGCGGCCCGCCGCATCACCGTCGCCAACCTGCCGACCAGCTACTTCCTCGCCGTACGGCAGGAGTTGGGCGAGGCCCTGCGGGACGGCCGCTGGGCGCCGCGCACGATCGTCCTGGGCGGCGAGCGGCTGCCGGTCGGCGCCCTGCGCGAACTGTTCGACGCCGTGGACGCCGCCGCCGGTTCGCCGTCCGTCACCGTGCTCAACGCGTACGGCGTGACCGAGGCGGCGATCACCAGCACCGTCCACGAGGTGACCCGCGAGGACCTGCGGGACGGTGCCGAGGTGCCGCTCGGCGCGGAGCTGCCGGGCACCCGGATGCAGGTGCTCGACGCCGGGCTGCGGCCGCTGCCCGCGGGCGCCGTCGGTGAACTGGCCGTGGCGGGCGCCGGGCTGGCCGACGGATACCTCGGCAACCCGCAGGCCACCGCCGAGCGCTTCGTGACCCCGGACGCCCTGGGCGGCGAGCGGGTGTACCGCACCGGCGACCTCGGGTACCGGGACCTGACCGGCCGGCTCTGCTTCCTGGGCCGCCGTGACAACCAGATCAAGCTGCGCGGCTACCGCATCGAGCTGGAGGAAGTGGAGGCCGCGGCCTCCGCGGAACTGGGCGGCCGGTCGTCCGCCGTCGTGCTCGACCCGGACGGCCCCGCCGGGCCGCGGCTGATCGGCTTCCTTGAGTCCCGCGCCGGAAACGGCGACGGCCCGAACGAGCAGGAGTTGCACGCCGCGCTGTCCCGCCGGCTGCCCACCGCCCTCGTACCGGCCCGCTGGATACGGCTGGACGCCATGCCGACGCTGCCGGGCGGCAAGCCGGACCGGGCGGCCTTGGCCCGCCGGGTGGCCGAACTGCCCGAGGAGACGGCCGCGGACGCCGCGTCCGAGGCGTCCGGCGAACCCGCCGACCCTCAGGTGGCGCTGCTCGCCGAGGGCTGGCGGGAGGTGCTGGGCCACGACGACTTCACCCCGGCGTCGCACTTCTTCCAGATCGGCGGGCACTCCCTGATGGCCGCGCAGCTCGCCGCCTGGCTGGAGCCCCGGCTCGGCGGCCGGCCGCCGCTGCGGCTGTTCTTCCAGAACCCGGTGCTGGCCGACCAGGCCCGTGCGATGCGGGAGGTCGCGGCGTGAGCACCCACCCCTCGTCGGTCCTGGAGGCCGACCACCGGGAACTGACCGCCTCCTTCGAGGCGTTCATCCGCAAGGAGCTGGTGCCGCTGGCGGCGGACCTGCCCGAGGACGCCGACCTGCCGCCGGCCGAGCTGCGCGACTATGTACGCCGTCGCTCGGCGGCCCTCGGCTTCTACGCGGGTGACTATCCCGAGGAGCTGGGCGGCTCCGGCATGCCGTTCACCGCCGTGGTGCTGCTGCACCACGCCGCGGGCCGCAGCGGCTGCCCGCTCGCGCCGTACGCGCTGGCCGGCTCCGACGGTCCGAGCCCGCTGCTGCGGCACGGCACCGAGGAGCAGATCGAGCGCTATCTCAAGCCGCTGGTGCGCGGGGAGGCGGTGCGCTGTCTGGCGCTGACCGAACCGCACGCGGGCTCGGACGCGTTCCAGCTGACCACCACCGCCGTGCGCGACGAGGCGTCCGGCGAGTGGGTCCTCAAGGGCCGCAAGACCTTCGTGAGCAACGCCGACCGGGCGGACTTCACCCTGGTCGTCGCGTCCGCCAAGGGTGAGCCGACCGCCTTCGTGGTGGAGGCGGGCAACCCGGGGCTGCGGATCGGGCAGCGCTACGACGGCATGTCCGGCGAGCCGCTGTACGAGCTGCTGCTGGAGGACGCGCGGGTCCCGGCCGACGCGGTGATCGGCGGTGCCGACGGTGTCGGTTCGGCGCTCGGCAACGGTATGGACAGCCTGTCCCGGGGCCGGCTGGTGGTGGCCGCGATGTGCGACGGCATCGCCGAGTACGCGCTGGAGCAGGGCATCGCGTACGCCCGTGAGCGGCGGGCCTTCGGGGAGCGCATCGGCGCGTACCAGCATGTGCAGGAGCACCTGGTGACCAGCCGCGCGGAGATCGAGGCCGCCAAGCTGCTGACGCTGGCCTGCGCGCGGCTGGTGGACGGCGGCACGGAGGCGCCGGAGAACGCCGCGCTGGCCAAGCTGACCTCGTCGGAGACCGCGGTGCGGGTGGTGGACCGGGCCCTTCAGGTGCACGGCGCCACGGGGTGGGTGCGCGGACATCCGCTGGAGTTCTTGTACCGCTATGTCCGGTCGATGACGATCATCGAGGGCACCTCGGAGATCCAGAAGGTGATCATCGCCCGGTCCATGGGTCTCGGCTGAGCCGTCCGCCCTCCGGGGCCCGGGGGCCGGACCACCGCCCCCGGCCCCGCCCCACACGTATGCGCTAACTTGCCCAGAGCAGAGGAATCATGAGTACTTCAGCGCACCAGCACCCCGGCAGCAGTCCGCAGGACGAGCAGCTCAGCATCGCGTACGGCACCGCCCCCGGTACCACGGCGGACGGCCCCGACCGGTCGGACATCATCGCCCGGTACGAGCACTGGGTGCACCACACCCCTGACGCGCCCGCCGTCGAGGACGGTGAACTGTCGTGGAGCTACGCCGAGATGGACGCCCTGGCCCACGTCGTGGCCGAGTCGCTGCGCGGCCGGGTGGCCCCCGGCGACCTGGTCGGCGTGTGCCTCGACCGCTCGGCCGCGCTGGTCGCGGTGGCGGTCGGGCTGGCCCGGCTGGGCGCCGTCTACCTGCCGCTGGGGCCGCGCCCCGGCGAGAACCGGCTGGCGGCGGTGACCGAGCGGCTGGGCGTGTCCTGCCTCGTCGGCGATCCCGCGCTGCTGCCCGCTTCGTACCGTACGGTTGACGCGCTGCCCCTGCAGCTGCCAGCCGAGGGCGCCAACGCGGCCGGCAGCGTCGTGGCCGCCTTCCGCGGGGAGCTGTCCGCCACCGCGTGCACCGCGCCGCCCGGCACCTTCTACGCCGTCCTGACCTCGGGCTCGACGGGCACCCCCAAGGCCGTCGCGGTGGGCGGCGCGTCGCTCGGCGCGCTGCTGGACTGGTACCACGCGTACACCGGCGCCCGGCCCGGGGACCGGCACAGCCTGCTGATCGGCGCCTCCTTCGACCCGCACCTCAAGGAACTGTGGGCGGGCCTCACTTCCGGTGGCGCGCTGTGCGTGCCGCCCGAGGAGGTGCGCTGGGACCCGGACGCCCTCACCGGCTGGTGGCGGCGTGCCGGAGTGTCCGTCGCCGTCCTGCCCACACCGCTCGCCGAGACCGTCCTCGAACGGCCCTGGCCCGAACTCCCCGCCCTGCGCCACCTGACGGTGGGCGGCGACCGCCTGCGCCGCCGGCCCGCGCCGCAGGTCACGGCCCGGGTGCACAACGCGTACGGCCCCGCCGAAGCCACCATCGTCACCACCGTGCAGCACGTCGAGGCGGACGACTCCGACACCGCTCCCCCGCCGATCGGCACCCCGGTCGACGGCGCGGTCGTCTGCGTCACCGACGACACGGGCCGCGTCGTCCCGCGCGGCGAGGCCGGCGAACTGCGCATCGGCGGCGGCGTACTGTCGCTCGGCTACCTGGACGCGGACCTGACGGCGGCCCGCTTCGTCGCCCCGCCGGCCGGCGTCACCGGGACCGACCGGGTCTACCGCACCGGCGACCGGGTACGGATGCGGCCGGACGGGGTGCTGGACTTCCTCGGGCGGCTGGACGACCAGGTCAAGGTCAGCGGCGTACGCATCGAACTCGCCGAGGTGGAGGCCGCTTTCGAGCACCACCCGGGCGTACGGCGGGCCGCGGTCGCCGTACGGACCGCCGCCGGCGAGGTCACCCGGCTCGTCGCCTTCGTCCTGCCCGTGCCCGGTGCGCCGGCGCCGGCCACGGACGAGCTGATACGCGAGGCGCGTGGCTGGCTGCCCGAGCAGGCCGTACCGGCCGTCGTCCGGTTCCTCGACAGCTTCCCGCTGGACGCCAACGGAAAGGTCGACCGGGCCGCACTCCTGGCGGCCGAAGCGGCGGAGACCGGCGAGGCCGCCGCCCCGGAGGGCGACGGCGCACCACAGTCACCCACCGAGGAACTGGTCCTGCGCCTCTGCCGCGACCTGCTCGGCAGCCAGGCCCTCGGCACGGGCGACAACTTCGCCGCGGCCGGCGGCAACTCCCTGTCCACCGCCCGGCTGCTCACCGGCATCGAGGAGCACTGCGGCGTACGCCTGCGGGCGCCCGAGGTACTGCGGCAGCCCGACCTGCGGGCACTGGCGGCCCTGGTGGACACCCGGCGCGCCGCCGCCGACCTGGCGGGGGTGTGAGATGACCACCCTTGAGGCACCCCCTCTTGAGATGACCACCGCCACGGCCGGCCTGCCCGGACTCGTCGCGCACTTCGCCCGCACCACACCCGACGCTCTCGCCGTGACCGACGGCGAAACGTTCCTGAGCTACGCGGAACTGGCCTCGGCGGCCCGCGGCTTCGCCCGTGGGCTGCGGAGCCGGGGCGTGCGCCCCGGTGACGCCGTCGGCGTACTGCTGCCGCACTCGGTACCCACCGTGGTCACCCAGCTCGCCGTCTGGTGGGCGGGCGGCCACTACGTACCGCTCGACGCCGACTATCCGCCGCCGCGCATCGCGACCATGCTGGAAACCGCCGGTGCCGAACTGACGGTCGGCGACAAGGACCTGGTGGAGGCCGCGGGCATCCCCGGGGACCGGGCGGTGCCGCCGCCCGCCCGCGGGGCGGAACTCGCCGGGGACGACACGCCCGCTCCCGCCGAGGACACCCACGACCCGGACGCCGTCGCCTACGTGATGTTCACCTCCGGCTCGACCGGGCAGCCCAAGGGCGTGGCCGTCACCCACCGGGGCATCGCACGCCTGGCGCACCGGCCGGAGTACGTGACCGTCACGCCGCGCGACCGGGTGCTGTTCCACTCCCCCGCCACCTTCGACGCGTCCGCCTTCGAGGTGTGGGGCGCGCTGGCGAACGGCGCGGCGGTCGCGGTCTCCACCGCCGACCGGCTCTCGCCGACGGGCCTGGCACGCGACGCAGAGCGCCTCGGCGCGACCGTCACCGTGCTGACCACCGCGCTCTTCCACCACCTGGCGGCCCGCCGCTCCCCGCTCTTCGGGGTGCTGCGCGGCGTACTGGTGGGCGGCGAGGCGCTGTCCGCACGGCACGCGCGTTCCGTGCTGCGGGCCCACCCCTGGCTGGAGCTGGTCAACGGTTACGGTCCGACCGAGGCCACCACCTTCGCCACCACGCACCGGATGACGGACGCCGACTGCGACGGCCCGCCGCCCATCGGCCGCCCGATCGCCGGCACCACCGCGTACGTCATGGACGAGCACGGGGAGCCGGTGGCGGCGGGCGTCCGCGGCGAGCTGTGGCTCGGCGGCCCCCGGCTGGCGCTCGGCTACGTCGGGCAGCCGGACCGGACGGCGGAACGCTTCGTCGACCGCCCGGCGGCGGGCCGGCTCTACCGCACCGGCGACGTGGTCTCGGCGCGCCCCGACGGCACGCTGGATTTCCACGGCCGGACCGACGACCAGATCAAGGTCCGGGGATTCCGGATCGAGCCGGGCGAGATCGAGCACGCGCTGCGCGGGCACGCCGAGGTCGCCGACGCGGCCGTGGTCGTCCAGCGGCCGGCGCCCGACGACGCGCGGCTGGTGGCCTTCGTCGTACGGGAGGACGGCACGGCACCCGGAGCCTCGGCGCCCGGTGCCCCGGCACTGCGCGCCCATCTGGAGAGCCGTCTGCCGGCCCACCTCGTCCCCAACGCGTGGGCGTTCGTGGACGCGCTCCCGATGACCGGCGTCGGCAAGGTGGACCGGCGGGCGCTGGCCGATTGGCCGGTGGAGGGGGCGGGTTCCGCGACGGGGCCGGTGGCGGACTCCGCGGCCACCCCTGCGGACGGTCCCGTGACCGTTCCGTCCGACGGTCCGGACGTCGCTGCGGACTCCGCTCCGGATTCCGCCGCCCCCGCCAGCTACCTCTCCCCCCTCCAGCAAGTCGTCGCCGACCTGTGGGGCCAGGCCCTCGGCCACCCCGTGGACGACCCCGAGGCGGACTTCCTCGCGCTCGGCGGGCACTCGCTGCTGGCGCTGTGCGTCGTGGAGGACCTCCGCGAGGACCTCGGGGTGGAGATCTCGCTCGCCGACTTCTTCGCCGCTCCGACGGTCGCCGCGCAGGCGGCACACGTCGAACAGGCCCTGCTGCACCTGCACGAGACCCCGGGCGGGCCCGGCGACGGGCCCGCCGCCTCGGCTGTTTTGGAGGATCTGCGATGACCACCGCTCCGGACACCGCCCGGGAGGCGGCGCTGCTGCGGATCGCCCGGCAGCGGCAGGCCGCCAAGCGCGGGAGCACGGCCCCTACGGCAGCCGCCGGTACGGACGGCCCCGCGCCGCTCTCCGCCGCACAGCGCCGTATGTGGCTGATGGACCGCCTCGGCGGCAGTGGCGCGGCGTACCACGTGCCGTTCGCGACCCGGGTGCGCGGGCCGTTCGACCCGCAGGCACTCGGCCGGGCACTGACCGGGCTGGTGCGCCGTCACGAGGTGCTGCGTACGCGGTACGGGCAGCGCGACGACGAGCCGTACCAGGAGGTGTCGGACGCGGCGCCGGTGCCGGTCGAGGTGGTGACGGCGGACGGGGACGTGGCGGAGCTGCTGCGGGAGGCCGCGGCGCGCCCCTTCGACCTGGCGAGCGGCCCGGTGCTGCGCGCGCTGGCCGTACGGCACGCCGCCGAGGACCACACCATCCTGCTGACGCTGCATCACATCGCCATCGACGGCGGTTCCCTGGCGGTGGTCGCGCGTGAGCTGAGCGCGCTGTACGGGGCCGCTCTCGACGGGGACGACGCGCCGGGCGGCGAGCTGCCCGGGACGCTCTGTGGCCCGGCGCCGCAGTACGCGGACTTCGCCCGTCGTGAGCACGCCGCCGCGGACGCCCTGGAGCACGGGCTGGAGTACTGGCTCGGCCGCCTCGCGGGCGCCCGTCCGGTGCCGTTGCCCGCCCCGGCGGCGGACTCCGGGAGTCCGGCCCGGCGCGGGGAGGCCGCGCTGCTCGCCGAGCCGCTGCCGCCCGCCGTCCTGGACGGGCTGCGTGCGGTG
This sequence comes from Streptomyces sp. NPDC033221, assembly GCF_055577005.1. Taxonomy (NCBI): domain Bacteria; kingdom Bacillati; phylum Actinomycetota; class Actinomycetes; order Kitasatosporales; family Streptomycetaceae; genus Streptomyces; species Streptomyces sp. NPDC033221. The sequence continues at coordinate 86,620 of NZ_JBVIQN010000021.1, forward strand.
GGCCGGGAGCACCGGAGCACCCTGTTCACCGTCGTGCTGGCCGCCGCGTACGCCGCCTTGCTGGAGGCGACGGGCCGTACGGACCTGGTGCTCGGCTGTGCCGGCAGCCACCGTGACCGGGCGGAGGTCCGGGATCTGGTCGGTCTGTGCGTGAACACCCTGCCCGTCCGGGTGGACGCGCGGAGCACCGGTGTCTTCGGTGAGCTGCTGGACCGGGTGCGGGACGCGCTGCTGGAGGCGCAGCAGCACCGGGACGTGCCGTTCGACCTGATCGTCGAGCGGCTGGGGGCCGCGGCCCGCGGCGCGGACGGCCATCCGCTGGTGGATGTCACGGCCGACGTGCTCCGGGCGCCCCTCGCCCTGGAGCTGCCGGGCCTGGTGAGCGAACCGGTCGACATCGACCTGGGGGCGGCCAAATTCGGTCTCGGCTTCTATGTGGAGGAGGACCGGGGCGACGGCGGGCGGCCGCGCTGTCTGGTGCAGTACGACCGGGCGCGGCTCGACGAGCCGACGGCCCGGCGGCTGCTGCGCGGCTTCGCGGACCTGCTGGCGGCGGTGGCCGCCGACCCCGCCCATCCGCTGGCCCGGCCACGGACCGGGGCCGGTGGCCCGGGCGCCGCGGAAACGGTCCATCCGGCGGAGCGGTTCCTCCGGGACCGGCCGGAGGTGGCGGAATCCTTCCTGCTGGCGGTCGACGGCCGCCCGCCCCTCGCGTACGTCGTGCCGAGCGGCACAGGAGCCGCCGAACCGATGGGCCTGCGGGCCGCGCTGCGCGCGAAGCTGGCGCCCGAGTTCGTCCCGGCCGCCGTGACGATCCTGGACGCGCTGCCGCGTACGGCCGACGGAACCGTGGACCGCGACCGCCTGCCGGGCGCACCGGCGGCAGCCACGCCGTCCGGCGCCACCGGAGCACGCGGACAGGCCGTACTGGAGGCGTTCGCCGAACTGCTGGGCCGACGGCCCGCCGCGGACGACGACTTCTTCCTGCTCGGCGGGCACTCACTGCTGGCGGTGCAACTGGCCGACCGGCTGCGCGAACGGCTGGGACTGCCGCTGACGGGCCTCGACGTGATGGAGCACCGCAGCCCCCGCGCCATCGCGGCCCTGCTGGACGGGCGGGGCCGGGAGCGCGCGGCGGCGCTGGCCGCCGCCCAGGACACGGCCCGGCCCGCGGCCACGGCCCCCCGCACCCCCGGGTCCTCCGCGGCCCGCACCGGAACCGTCCTGGTCACCGGCGCCACCGGCGGCGTGGGCGCCTTCGTGCTGCGGGAGCTGGCGGCACGCGGCCGTCGCGTACGGGCGCTGGTACGGCCGGAGTCGGCACACCTCCTCGCTTCCGACGGGATCGAGGTGGCCGAAGGGGACCTCGGCGACCCGGACAGCCTGCGGGCTGCGGTCGCCGGCGCGGATGCGGTGATCCACGCCGCTTGCACCTTCACCTCCCCGGAGGTGGACCTCGCGGCGATGCGCGCCGCGCTGGACGGCTGGCGGCGGGGCACCTTCGTCTTCGTCAGCAGCGTGGACGCGTACGGGCAGCCGCCGGTCACCGACGTGACCGAGGAGACCGCTCCGGCCGGTCCGTTCACCGCGTACGGCCGGGCCAAGCTCGACTGCGAACGGATGCTGCTGGAGGCCGCCGGGACCGGCGGGCGGGGCGGAGCCGGTGTGGTCCGGGTACCCATCGTGTGGGGCCCGCACGCCAGGCTGCGCGACCAGCTGCGCTGGGGCGCCACCGGACAGTTCTTCCAGGCCGCGCGGAACGGCGAGCCGATCGAACTGCCCGCACGGGACCGCGGCTGGTACGGCGCGCCCTGGGTGCACGGCGCCGCGCTGGCCCGTGCGCTGGTCAGCTGCGTGGAGCGGCCGTCCGGCGGTGTGGTCAACGCGGTCGGCGGCCATGTCGACTGGCGTGACTTCGCCACCGAGCTGATCCGGCTGCTCGGCAGCTCCAGCGAGCTCCACGCCACGCACGCGGCTCCGGGCACGCACACCTCGGCGGACCAAGGCGCCGGGGAAGCGGCCGGGCCGGACTTCCTCCTGCACCACCGCCGCCGTTACCGCCCCTCGGACGCGCTCGCCGGTGAACTGGCGGAGCGTCCGGGCGAGGACTGGCGGTCGGTGCTGGCCGCGATGCTGAACAGCTGACGGGCCTTTCCGGCCTTTCGCGGACCGGCTCGTCACCTGACGGCACCGATTCCGCGCAAACGCCGTCTTGCTGTACGCGGCGCCGCTCTCTCCCCCCAGGAGCGGCGCCGCGTCGTCGTCACAGACCGCGGTCGGCTCGCGAGAGCACCCATACGTAGTACCAAGGGTCATCGCGCAGCTTGCTGCGCTCCGCCACCGCTTGGAGGGCCGTCCACAGCCCGCTGGAGGCCGCTCCGGCGAGCACGGCGGCGACCGCCTGGAGCAGCGACGGGCCGTGCACGGCGAGGAGGCTGGCGCCGACCGTGGCGACGCTCGCACCGGACGCCGCGACGGCACGGGTGCGGCGGACTTCCTTCATCCGGACCTCCATGCCGTACATCTCCTCCCGGATGCTCTCGCCGATTCTCGTCAGCTCACGTTCGGACTCCACCGCGTTCAGGGCGGCGTCCAGGCCGTTCAGCTGCTGCCGCAGCCAGCTGCGGTGACGGCGGTAGGATCCGAACTCCTGCACCGTGACGGCGCTGAAGACGTCCAGCGGAAGTCCCCGCAGATACGGCAGCTCCAGGTCCTCGACCACCGGGCGGACCACCCGGGAGAGCACGGCGGGCGTATCGCTCTGGGCGACGACGCGGCGCCCGTCCTGCAGGAAGTCGAGCAGGTTCGGCACCCGTGCGTGGCTGACGGGCGGCGAGGAGACGGTGCCGTCGGGGTAGTAGTACTCCACTTCCCGTGCCACGGAGTAGGACGGGAGGTACCAGGCGGAGCCGGTGCGCAGCAGCGGTTCCGCCCGCAGCAGCCACCGGCCCAGGTAATCCAGGTCCGGGCAGTGCATGTGCAGGGTTTCCGTGTCGATGGTGCCGCCGCTGTACTCGGCCGACGGCCTCGGGCCCCCGGCGCCGCCCTCGTCGTAGGGGAAGTCCGCGGGCCCCAGGCTCCCCCGGCGGTCCAGTGTGTGAATCCGGTGCCGGGGACCCTGCCCGTTGTGGGACAGCAGCAGCGTGTCCGAGACGAGCGCGGCGCGCTGGGTGAGCTGTTCGAAGCCGGTGGGCCCGACGCCGATACCGACGTGGAAGCGGCATCCGGCGAACCGTTTCTCAGCCACCAGAGTGCGCCGGCGCTCGTGAAACAGATGCCGGCCGTACGCCTGGGCCACCCGCTTCGGGTCCTTGCGGTCCTCCGCAGGCAGCGCTTCGAAGAAGCTCCGCATCTGCTTGGCGACGACCGCGTTCTCGGCCGCCTTGGCGCCCCGCCATCTCACGGGCGCCAGCATACGGCGGCAGCACGTGGAGCACTCCCGGACCGCACGGATCGCCGTCGCTTCAGGAGTGCGCCCGCCCCGCTACCGGCCCGCCTCCAGAAGGCGCCGCACCCGTAGCCCGTCCGGTGCGACAGCGGTCGTCAGCGCGGCGGGACCGGCGAGCGGGCTGCGGACGCCCTGCCCCTCCCCCGGGCCCGTGCCCAGCAGCAGAACCTCGGCGGGCCGGTCCTCGAACGCCGGGTCCACCACGAGGAGTTGACCGGTGGCACGGTTGCCGCCGAGGACCGCGGCGGTGTCCCAGCCGGGGGCGCCGGGCCCGTACGCCGTCTCCTGGTCGAGGAGCGTACGTCCGGCACGGTGCACCGTGAGGCGGCTGCTCAGCCGTCCGGTCCGTTCACCGCTGCGCCCCAGAACCTGTTCCTCGCGCAGTACGAGGCGGGCGGTCGGCGCGAGATGCACGGTCGTGGTCATCCGCAGGTCGCTGCCCTCGGCGGAGATGAGCGGTTCGGGCAGCCACTCCAGCCTGGCCCCTTCACCGACGGTCAGCTCCACGTCGTACGTGGCGTGTCCGGCGGTCCGCCCCGGCAGCGCGACGGTCGCCGCGGCCGCCGTGACGCACAGGTCGGCGCCGTCCTCGGCGGTGGCTTCGATGCGCAGCCGGTCGCCGCCGAGCGGGGCGCTCATGGCACCGACGACACACACCCCGGCCTGCTTCCCGTACGAACGGACGCGGCGCAGCGCGAGCGGCCCCTCGCCATCCAGTACGGGCAGGCGGGTCATGCCGTCCGTGCCGGTCCGCGCGGCGATGCGGGCCGTTGCACGCAGACCGTGCGCCGCCGGGGCCGGGCCGTGCACGCGTACCGGCCCGGAGTCCCGGGGCTGGGCCCGCTCGGGAGGCGCGAGGGTCATGCGGGGCCTGCGGTCCAGTCGGTGAGGCGTTCGCGGACCCAGTCGGCGACCGGTTGGACGCCGTTGTCGGCTTTGAGGGAGGTGAAGGTGACGGGCAGGTCGCCGCGCTGGGCCTTGGCGTCGCGGGCCATGCCCTCCAGGTCGACGCCGACGTAGGGGGCGAGGTCGGTCTTGTTGATGACCAAGAGGTCGGCGGTGGTCACCCCGGGGCCGCCCTTGCGGGGGATGTCGTCGCCGCCGGCCACGTCGATGACGAAGATCTGCGCGTCCACCAGGCCTTTGGAGAAGGTGGCGGTCAGGTTGTCGCCGCCGGACTCCACCAGGATCAGATCCAGCGGGCCGGCCGTCTCCTCCAGGTCCTCGACGGCTTCGAGGTTGGCGGAGATGTCGTCGCGGATGGCGGTGTGCGGACACGCCCCGGTCTCCACGGCCGTGATGCGCTCGGCCGGCAGGACCGCCTCGCGCAGCAGGAACTCGGCGTCCTCGCGGGTGTAGATGTCGTTGGTGACCACCGCCAGGGACAGCTGCTCGCGCAGGGCCCGGCACAGGGCGGCGACGGTGGCGGTCTTGCCGGTGCCCACCGGCCCGCCCAGCCCGATGCGCAGCGCCCGGCGGGTGCCGTCGGGGCGTTCGGGGGTGGCGGCGCTGTAGGTGTGGCGGTGCGGGAAGCGTTCGTCGAGGTCGTGATCGAGATGCATGTCGGCTCCAGGATCGGATCGGTACAGGGAGTGGTACGAGGGCGGGAGTTACGAGGCGAACAGCCGTACCGGCCACGCCGCGTGCTGCTCGGCGGTGATGTCCAGCAGTGGCGCCGAGGCGGCGGGCAGCGCGCCGATGCCCTCCCGGGGAACTTCGAGGGCTGCTTCGGCGGCCCGCCCGGCGACCTGCTCCAGCGGCGCCGCCAGCCGGGCCAGCACCGCGGTCGCCTCGAACGGGTCCAGGCTCAGCAGCCGCACCACGGCGGTGGCCGGACCGCTGACGCTCTCGTAGGCGGCGGCATGCGCCGCATCCAGCGCATCCAGCCCGGCCGAGCGGGCCGCCAGCCCCAGCACCACGGGCTGATGCGCCCCGCGCGGCCGGGCCACCGCCAGCGCGTCCAGCTCGGCCGAGGGCCAGGTGGCGCGGGCCGCCCGCATCATCTGCCGCCCCAGCCGCCGCGCCGTGTGCCGCAACGCCGGCACCGGCGTGCGCGCATCGGCCGCCTCGTCCAGCTCCAGCGGATCACACCCGCCCGCCGCCGCGGCCGCCAGCCCCGCCGCCACCAGACCCGCGGTATGCAGCCGGCCCCGGCAGAACGCCTCCAGACCCGCCGCATCCCTGATCCGCCCCGCCTCGACCGCCGCCTCCGCCCCACCCGAATGCGCATGCCCACCCGCCGGAAACCGCCCGTCCGCCAGCACCAAAAGCGCCGCCCTGCTCATCGCCGCACCTCCTTCCCCGGCCGTTCGCCCATGTCCGGTCCGCTCAGAAGAGGAAGTAACGCTGGGCCATCGGCAGTTCGGCGGCCGGGTCGGGCTCGACCACGTCGCCGTCGATGGTGACCGTGAAGGTGTCGGGATCGACGTGTACGTGGGGCAGCGCGTCGTTGTTGCGCATGTCCGCCTTGGTCACGCCGCGGGTGCTGCGGATGGGCCGGAAGGACTTGGCCAGCCCCAGCCGTTCGGGCAGCCCGTCCGCGACGGCCTGTTCGGACACGAAGTTGACGGAGTTGCTGCCCGGCGCCCGGCCGAAGGCGCCGAACATCGGGCGGGGCAGCACCGGCTGCGGGGTGGGGATGGAGGCGTTGGCGTCGCCCATCTGCGCGTACGCGATCTGGCCGCCCTTGATGACCAGGTGCGGCTTGACGCCGAAGAACGCCGGGTCCCACAGCACCAGGTCGGCCAGCTTGCCCTCCTCGACCGAGCCGACCTCGTGGTCGATGCCCTGGGCGACGGCCGGGTTGATGGTGTACTTCGCCACGTAGCGGCGGGCACGGGCGTTGTCCGCGAGCAGGTCGCCGGGCAGGGTGCCGCGCCGTTTCTTCATCACGTGCGCGGTCTGCCAGGTACGCAGCACGACCTCGCCGATGCGGCCCATCGCCTGGGCGTCCGACGACATGATCGAGATGGCGCCGAGGTCGTGCAGGATGTCCTCGGCCGCGATGGTGGAGGGCCGGATACGGGACTCGGCGAACGCCAGGTCCTCCGGCACGGCCGGGTTGAGGTGGTGGCAGACCATCAGCATGTCGAGGTGCTCCTCGACGGTGTTGACGGTGTGCGGCCGCGTCGGGTTGGTGGAGGCGGGCAGCACGTTCGGCTCGGAGACCATGGCGATCATGTCGGGCGCGTGGCCGCCGCCGGCGCCTTCCACGTGGTACGCGTGGATGCCGCGGCCCCCGATGGCGGCCAGGGTGTCCTGGAGGAAGCCCGCCTCGTTCAGGGTGTCGGTGTGGATGGCCAGTTGCGCTCCGCTCTCCTCGCAGACGCGCAGACAGGCGTCGAGCACGGCGGGGGTGGCACCCCAGTCCTCGTGGATCTTGAAGCCGAGGACGCCCGCGCGCAGCTGGTCGTGCATCGAGGCGGCGGACATGGTGTTGCCCTTGCCCAGCAGGCCGACGTTGACGGGCAGCCCGTCCATCGACTCGAACATCCGGGCCACGTGCCAGGCGCCCGGTGTGATGGTGGTGGCCTTGCTGCCCTCGGCCGGGCCCGTCCCGCCGCCGACCAGGGTGGTCACGCCGGAGGCGAGGGCCTCGTCCACCTGCTGGGGGCAGATGAAGTGCACATGGGTGTCGATGGCACCGGCCGTGAGGATCTTGCCGTTGCCCGCGATGACCTCGGTCTCCGGGCCGATCACCAGGTCGGGGTGGACGTCGTCCATGGTGTCGGGGTTGCCGGCCTTGCCCAGCGCGACGATCCGGCCGTCCCGTATACCGACGTCGGCCTTGATCACACCCCAGTGGTCCAGGACGATCGCACCGGTGATGACGGTATCGGGCGCGCCCTCGGCGCGGGTGGCGCGGGACTGGCCCATCGACTCGCGGATCACCTTGCCGCCGCCGAAGACCGCCTCGTCACCGGCCCGGCCCGGGCCGCCCGCCCGGTCCTCGGTGATCTCGACGAGGAGGTCGGTGTCGGCCAGCCGTACGCGGTCGCCCACGGTCGGGCCGTACAGGTCGGTGTAGGCGGCGCGGGTCAGGTCAGCCATCGAGGGAGCCTCCGGTCTCGCCGCGCAGGCCCGCGACGATCCGCTTGCCCCCGACGGGGACGAGTTCGACCTCGGTGGGGATGCCGGGCTCGAAGCGCACGGCGGAGCCGGCGGGGACGTTCAGCCGCTTGCCGTGCGCGGCCGCACGGTCGAAGTCGAGGCCCGGGTTGGCCTCGGCGAAGTGGTAGTGGGAGCCGACCTGGACGGGGCGGTCGGCGGCGTTCAGGACGGTCAGCCGGGTGACGGGGAGCCCGGGGTTCAGGCGGACCGGCGCGTCGGCGTGCAGGATCTGGCCGGGAATCATGGTCGCGGTCGCCGCCCTCAGTTGATGGGCTCGTGGACGGTGACCAGCTTGGTGCCGTCGGGGAAGGTGGCCTCGACCTGTACGTCGTGGATCATCTCCGGGACGCCTTCCATGACCTCTTCGCGGGTGAGCACCTTGCGTCCGGTCGACATCAGCTCGGCGACCGTACGGCCGTCCCGCGCGCCTTCGAGGATATGGACGGTCAGCAGCGCGACGGCCTCCGGGTGGTTGAGCCGTACCCCGCGGGAGCGCCGCTTCTCCGCCACGTCGGCCGCCACGTGGATCATCAGGCGTTCCTGCTCGTGCGGGGTCAGTTGCATACCTTCACCTCACCGTCTTCGAGCTGGGCGCATCCGCCCAGGTCACGGGTGGCGATACACCCGCAAAAGCAGATGTATCACACAGTAATTAAAGGAGGAGCAAACTGCTTTCCAGCTCCGCGCCATCAATGACCCGTCGGCCGCAGGCTAGTTCCGCGTAATTTCACCGGCGTTAACTCGGCGGGTCGACCGCGCTACGTCACCGACCCGGCCCCGCCCATGCCACCCGGGTGGCCCGGTGTACCGCTTCAGCCCGGTGCGTCCCCTATGCGGACACCGCGGTCCGCCATCCGCTCTTGACGCGGCACGGATCACTCGGAATTCTCATGCGCACGTCAAGCATTGGGCACCACCCCCCACATCAGCATCGGAGCCCCCACTGTGATTCGTACGCCCCACACGTCCCAGACATCCCATAAGTCCCGAATACGCCGCGCGGCACCGGCCGCCGGTGCCTGCGCCGCCCTCGCCGCCGCCCTGCTGGGGCCCGTCGCGGGGGCAGCGGCCACCGCCCCCGCGGCAGCCACCGCACCGGACATCCCGGTCACCGCCGTCAAGGCCCACCTCTCCCGGCTGCAGTCCATCGCGGACGCCAACGGCGGCAACCGCGCCCACGGAACGGCCGGGTACCGGGCCTCGGTCGATTACCTCAAGGGCAAGCTGGACGCGGCCGGCTTCACCACCACCGTCCAGGAGTTCACCCGTAACGGCACCAAGGGCTACAACCTCCTCGCGGACTGGCCCGGCGGCGGCACGGAGCGGACCGTGATGACCGGGGCCCACCTGGACTCGGTCACCGAGGGCCCCGGCATCAACGACAACGGCTCCGCCTCCGCGGCCATCCTGGAGGTGGCACTCGCGGTCTCCAAGGCCCACCTCGAACCCGCCAAGCACCTGCGGTTCGCCTGGTGGGGCTCCGAGGAATACGGGCTCGCGGGCTCCCGGCACTACGTGGACGGGATGTCGGCGGGCGAGCGCGGCGCGATCGACGCGTATCTGAACTTCGACATGATCGGCTCGCCCAACCCGGGCTACTTCGTGTACGACGACGACGCGCGCCTGGAGAAGGTCTTCAAGGACCACTTCGCGGCGAAGAACATCGCCACCGAGATCGAGACGGAGGGTGACGGGCGCTCCGACCACGCACCGTTCAAGGACGCCGGCGTACCGGTCGGCGGCCTGTTCTCCGGAGCGGACTACATCAAGACCGCCGAGCAGGCGAAGAAGTGGGGCGGTACGGCGGGCAAGGCGTTCGACGCCTGCTACCACGCCTCCTGCGACACCGCGAAGAACATCGACGACACGGCGCTGGGCAACAACACGGCCGCGATCGCCGACGCGGTCTGGCAGCTCGGCTCCTGACGCCGGGCGGCCGCCGCCCGGCGCCCGGGCACCGGGCAGCGGCGGTCCGCCCCCGCTGCCCGGCCGGCGCTACCCGGCGCCCGGGGCGCCGTGCTCACCCGTGACACCGTGCCCGCCGCCGGCCGCCCCACGGTCGCCCGCCGCACCGTGGTGTTCCGCCGCGATGCCGAAGCGGCGCCACTCTCCGGGCGGGGCCGGGAACGGCCGTACCGAGGAGACCGTGGAGATCACCTGTTCCTCCGCCGCCTCCTCCGCCGCCCGGTACGCGTCGAGACGCTCCAGGTCGGCGGCGGACACCAGCCCCACCAGCGGCTTGCCGTGGCGCGTGACGACCACCCGCTCGCCTCCGTAGACGACGCGGTTGATCAGATCCGCCAACTCCGCCCGGGCCTGCGTCACCGGAATCTCATAAGCCATGCTCCTAGCTTAGGTCGCGGCCGCGGCATCCCGGCCAGGCCTGCGCCCGGCCGATCTCGCGGACGCCGTACGCGGGACACCTTGCGCGGGGCACCGTACGCACACCGACGGCCCGGCAGGGCTGCCGGGCCGCGTGCGCCGAGGCGCCTTCGGAGGGAGGTGCGGTCAGGGAGAGGTGCGGTCCGTGGGCTCGCGGCTGCCGCACTTGGCCAGCCCGCGACTGATCATGTACCCGACGGTCAGCAGGGTGACATAGAGCCATGCCTGGTCGGCGGGGAAGCGGTCCACGTCGGCGGCGTCACTGCCGACGACGGCGGAGGCGACCAGTACCGCCACGACGGCGGCGAGATAGACGAAGAACTCGGTGCTCTTGAACGCGGGCTTGGTCTCCGCGCTCGTGTGCCGCTCGGTTCGGGCGGCCTGGGACCGGCCGGATTCCGGGTATCCGGCGGATGAAGCGGTAGCCATCGCGTCCTCCTGGGCTCGGCTGGGCCCGGGGGTCCCGGGTCCGTCCGGCGGGTACCCGGGCGGTCCGGGGCGGAACGGCGGTTTCCGTACGGGCGGGTTCCGCAAGAGTTCCTTTGGCCAGGGGCCTCTGCGTCAGTTGTCGCCTCGTGCCGCCCGGCGGGACCGCGGGCGATGACGCGTGGGACGGCGGAGGAAGTCCGGCACGCCGTGCGCCGAACCGGCGCCGGACCGCGCGGGGCACTTCGGCCGGAACGGTGCACCGGGCGCCGTGCCGCCGCGCGGTGCCCGTACGCCGGGAGCAGGGGTCAGCAGGTGCCGGACCGGGAGCCGGGCATGCCACTCGCGCGCTGCCAGTACTCGTCCGCGAACTGCAGCGCGCGCTGCCGGTCGCCCGTCGCGCAAGCGTCCAGCAAGGCATCCCAAGCGCTGCCGGCCCCATTGGTCAAGTCGGGCAAAGGGAGTTCGAGGTGTTGTGCCCGCTGCCATGCAGGGGCGAGCTGTGTGACGGCGTCGTACAGGGGCCTGTTGCGGCAGGCGTGGACGAAGACGCTCCACAGCGCACGCTCGCTGCCGGCCGCTTCCACCGCGTCCTTGCGCGCGACGGCACGCGCGTGCGTGGCAGCGCAGTTGCGCAGGGCAGCGAGGTCACCCTCGGGGAGCGGCCACGGCACGCCGATCAGGGCGGTGCGGTACAGGCCGTGCAGCGCGGTGGCGGTGTCCCGGCAGGCGGCGGCGTCGACCGTGGTCACCCGTACCGTTTCAGGCCCGGTGTACTCGACGAGTCGCTGGGAGGCCAGGAGGAGCAGCGCTTCCCGGAGCGGGGCGACGGGAGCACCGAGCTGCTGGGCGATGTGCGGCTCTCCGTACTCCTGGCCGGGCGCCAGGGTTCCGTTGACGAGTGCTTCGGTGAGCGCGCTGTGCAGGCGTTCCCGCAACGCGTGACGGTCGTCGGTGGCGGTCCCCGGAGGCAGGGGCGCAAGGTGGGACAAGTCGGGCATCGGGCGTCCTCTGCGGGCGGTCACAGACGTACAGCGGCCATTGTGCACGGCGGGCCGGCGCGCCACTCGAAGGCCAGGTCACAGGCAGTCAGCCCAACTCCGGGGCGGCTTCCCTGACTACCCGTGAGGTTTTCGCTCTCAGCGAGCTTCGGCACTTCACCCCACGAAGGCATTGCTTTCGCCCAACGGAACGTGCTCCTATCTAGCCCTACGTACGTCCTGTACATTTTTTACAGACGGTTAGGGAAGAGGAGCTTTCCATGAACGGCCCCCAGGCCCGTTACGTCCTTCCGGAGTTCACCGAACGCACCACCCACGGGGCCCGGACCATGGACCCCTACTCCAAGCTGCTCAGCGAGCGGATCATCTTCCTCGGCACCCCGGTCGACGACACCGCGGCCAACGACGTGATCGCCCAGCTCATGCACCTGGACTACGACGCCCCCGACCGGGACATCTCGCTCTACATCAACTCCCCCGGCGGCTCCTTCACCGCGATGTCCGCGATCTACGACACGATGCAGTTCGTCGGCTGCGACATCGAGACGGTCTGCCTGGGCCAGGCCGCCTCCGCCGCCGCGGTACTGCTGGCGGCCGGCGCGCCCGGCAAGCGCCTCGCCCTGCCGGGCGCCCGCATCCTCATCCACCAGCCCTCGTTCGGCGAACCCGTGCAGGGGCAGGCCGACGACCTCCGGATCCAGGCGGACGAACTGCTGCGCACCCGCGCCCTGCTGGAGGAACTGCTCGTACGGCACACCGGGCAGCCCGCCGAGCGGATCGCCGAAGACCTCGAACGCGACAAGATCTTCGACGCCGGGTCGGCCGTGGAGTACGGGCTCATCGACGGGCTCACCCGCAGCCGCAAGCCGGGCGCCGCGGCACTCGGCGCGAAGTGAGCCCGGGATGCTGCCGCCCGAACTGCCGCCGCTGCCCGCGCTGACGCGCGCCGAGGGCGCGGTCATCGACAGCTATCTGGCGGTCCTGGACCTGCTGGGCCGTATCAACCCGGCCCGCGGCACGGACACGTACGGCGGGCTGCGCGCCGCACAGGCCCTGGTCGGCAAGTCCGCCGCGCTACGGGACGCGTTGACGCTGATGCACGACCGGGGCGAGAGCGAACTGCACGCGGACACACTGGCGCAGGCCCTGCGCGTACTGGACGGCGAGCGCCGCGCACGGCTGATCTCCGTCCCACCGCCGCGCGGTTGACGCGGCAGGGCAGTGCCACGGCTCCCGCCGCCGAGCGGCGGCCGCGCCTCAGGAGTGCGGCCGCCACGGCACCGCCGCACCGGCCGGGAGGGCGTCCGGACGGGGGTCGGACGCCCTCCCTCACACCTTTGGCACACGAGAAGCACGGCCACCTCACGCGGCACACGCCAGGCGGAGGGTGACAGAGGCGGCCAGGAGGTCCCACGGCACCACAAGGGCCCACCTGTATGCCGACACGAAGCCCGATCGGGCTCGCTCGAACGGCGTATCCGCGGAGCCGCGCGCTGTGCCACACATGTTGCGCGACCCACGCACGTGTCTCCCGGAACCGCTGCTTCCGGGGCTGGTGCACGGGTCCTCACCCGTCGCGGGCCTCCCACGAAACGCCCGCCGTCCACCCGAACAGCGCAGACGTGACCAACCTCACATACAGCTGTTTCTGCTCGGAATCCGGGCGCGAGGTGCGCAACGATCGCTTCGACGACAAGCCCCCGCCACAGCGGTGGGGCGGTCCGGGCGGACGCCCAATCCTGCCGCCGTACCGGATGTCTGGTCGATGCGCCTGGATCGGCAGGAGCGGAGGACCCGAGCACGACGGGGCCGCCGGCCACCACGGCCGGACGGTCCCTTGGGGTGAAGTCGCCACCGCGACCGGGCATCTTCGCCTGCCCGAACCCGACAGGCACTTCTTCGCAGGCGGCTGACGAAGGGTTGCGCATGACTGCGCGTACCACCGCTTCCCCTCTGCTGGCGCGAGCCGGAGTGATCTCCGCCATCGCCCTCGCCACGGTCGGCGGAACACTGGTCGTCCCAGGAGCCACCGAGAACGCGGAAGCCGCGTCGAGCTCGGCCGCGGCACTGCGGGTCGCCGCTTCCAAGAAGGGAGCGCCCTACAAGTACGGAGCCAGCGGGCCACACCGTTTCGACTGCTCAGGACTGACGCTGTACTCGTTCAAGCGGGCCGGGAAGCGGCTGCCGCGCACCGCGGCGGCCCAGTACAACCGCACCCGGCAGCTGTCCGCCTCCGCGCGCCGCCTCGGCGACCTGGTCTTCTTCCACTCCCGCCGCGGCGTCTACCACGTGGGCATCTACGCGGGGAGCGGCAAGATCTGGCACGCGCCCAAGCCCGGTGCCGTGGTGCGGCTGGAACGCATCTGGTCGCGCAGCGTCTCGTACGGGCGGGTGCGCTGACCGCCCGGTCCGCCGGTGTGGTGATCCGCCGGTCGCGCCGGTCCTCCCGCCCGTACGCGGGTGCGCGCTCCCGCACACCCGTGCGCGTTCGAGGAGTGATCAACGCGTCGGCGGATACCCGCACGCAATGGCCCCCCTCACCGACGACGACCGGAACGAACTGACCGAGCACAGCGGACACACCGAGCATGCCGAACTGCCGAGAGCACCCGGACCGGCCGAGCCGCACGCCGAACCGCACCAGCCGTCCGGTCCCGCCCCGCACACCGTGTGCGCGGACCGCAACGAGACGCCGCTGGAACGCTACGACCGCAACTTCGGCGAACTGCTCCAGGAACTGCGCGTCCTGCAGACCGGTGTGCAGATCCTCTTCGCGTTCCTGCTGACGCTGGCCTTCACCCCGCGCTTCGTGTCCCTGGACACCACGCAACGCGCGTTCTACGTGGGCACCTTGCTCCTGGCCGTACTGGCGACGCTGCTGCTCACCGCGCCTGCCGCGGTGCACCGGGTCCTGTTCCGGCGGCGCGCGAAGGGGCTGATCGTGGAGGTCTCTGCGCGTCTGACGGCCGCCGGGATGGCGGTGCTCGCGCTGGCGCTGGCCGGTGCGGTGCTGCTGGTCGTCGACGTCGTACTGGGACGCGGGGCGGGGGTGGTCGCGGGTTCGGTGACGCTGGTGACGTGCGGTGGGCTGTGGGCGCTGCTGCCCCGCGTACTGGGACATCTGAACGGGCACATCAAGCCGACGGCCGGCGACTAGGGCGTTTCTGATGGATCTCCGTGGGGGACGGAGCGGCGTTCGGTGCGTGCGCTCGGCGTGCGGTGTGAAGGGTCATGTGGCGGAGCCACCTGTCCCTTTGCGCCGTGCGGCGAGGGTGCGTGCCTGGGGGCACCTCCCAGCGGTAGCTGGGGGAGTCGCGATGCCGCGGAGATCCGTCAGAAGCGCCCTAGCCTCCCCGGCCGCACCGATCGGCTGGTCGCACCGGTCGGCTGGCCGCACCGGCCGTACCGATCGCACCGCGCCGTCGAAATCTTTTGTGACCTGGTCGTCCTTGCTTTGGCGACGGTGAACCGATGGAGTCTCCTTAGCACGTGAGGAGACCCATGCACATGCACCTGCCCCAGCACTCGCACCTCAGGACCGACTCGTGAACCTGCGCGGACTTCTGCGCCGCCGCTCCCCCGCCACCCCCTGCCCGGCCTGCGGCAGCACGGACGTGCTGTGGGAGGACGAGGGGGTCTACGGCGCCGGTGAACTGCTGTGGTGGTGTGCCTCCTGCCTGCATCAGTGGCACCCGGGCGACCTCGGCCCCGGCACGCAAGCCGCCCCCGGACCACCCACGACCTCTCCGGCCTCCCCGGCCTCTCCAGCCCCTGCCGCCTCCCCCGTCCCAGCTCCCGCCATGCCTCCCGAGCCCCCGCTGATGCCGCCACCCCCGCTCCAGCCTCCGCCGGGCGCGGTTCCGCTCGCCCTCCCCCACCAGCCGCCCGGAAACGGCATCGGCAACGGCAACGGTTCCGGCCCCGGTCACGGCCCCGCGGGCGCCCCCGGACCGGCCACCGTCGCCGAACGCGTCATGTACGCCGCCGGGCTGTCCCCTCTGGTCCCCTGTCCCGGCGCCTACGAGCCGTGGCCGTGCCGCTGTTCCCTCTGCGGCCGGGAGACCAGCCCCACGTACCGGCAGGTGCGGGACGACGGTGTGGGCTGCGCGTGTGCCACGGGCCGCCGCCGCAAACCCCGCTTCCTCACCAGACCGTGAGGTCGGGCCCGCCGCTGGCGAAACGTGCCGCTACGGCAGGAACAGCCGCCACGGCAGGGTGATCCAGACCGTCTTGCCGCCGGTGGCGGTGGGCTCGACCGCCAACTGTCCGCCGGCCTCGGCGGCGAGGAAGCGGACGATCACCATGCCCCGCCCGTTGTCCTGCTGCACGGCGGCCGGCAACCGCTTGGGCCAGCGCGGGTGGTCGTCGGTGACGCCGATCCGCAGCCGTTCGTCGCGGTCCAGCCGGACGTCGACGGTGAACGCCGGTGACCGGCCGAAAGTGTGCTGTACGGCGTTGGTGGCCAGTTCCGAGACGATCAGACGCACGGCGTCGGCCGTATCCGTCCCGTCCGGAAGGCCCCATTCGGCCAGCACCCCTGTGACGTACCTACGGGCCTCGGCGACCGATGCCGGTGCGCTGGGCAGAGTGAGTGAGGATTCCTGATGGTCCGCCATCGCGACGCCGTCCCTTTCCCACCGAGGCTCGACTCAGGCCCGCCGCCGGAGGAAGCCGCCATCGCTTTCGGCCTCCGGACCTCTTCCGGTCCCTTCGGCTCCGGCTTCGGACTGCTGCTGTGCGCCAGACTGCCACTCATGCTGCGGCTGTGACGGGTCATCCACCAAGAAGTGCATATATCTGTCGCCCGAAGCGGTGAACTCTGCTACGCGAGACCGTATTTGCGCGGCAGACTGTCGGATCGGAACCGGCCATCAGGGGACGGCGCACCCATGGCGCGCCCCCGCGAAAGGAAACGGAGGGCGCGGCATGCGGCACGGGCCCGCGGTGCGCCGTCGCAAGCTGGGTGCGGAGTTACGGCGCCAGCGGACGCTGGCGGGGCTCACCAGTGGTGAGGCGGCCCGTCTGGTCGGGTGGCACCAGTCCAAGGTCAGCCGCATCGAGACCGGGCGCAGTGGTGCCCGGCCGGCCGACGTCGAACTGCTGCTGGACGCGTACGGCGTCCGGGACACGGAGTTGCGTGCCCTCCTGGTGGCGCTGTGCGGGGGCGGTACGCGGGACGGCGGCGGCGGGCGGCACGGCTGGTGGCACACGTACCGCGACCTGCTGCCGCCGGAGTACCGGGACTTCATCAGCCTGGAGTACGGGGCGTCCCGGGCGCGCACGCTGGAGACGACGGTGGTGCCGGGGCTGTTGCAGACGCCGGACTACGCGCGGGCGGTGACCCGCGCCACGCTGTCGGATCTGCCGCCGAAGCAGGTCGAGGAGCTGGTGGAGGTGCGTATCGCCCGCCAGGAAGTGCTGCGGGGTGAGCGGCCGCTGGAGTTGCGGGCGGTGCTGGACGAGGCGGTGCTGCGCCGGGAGGTCGGCCCGCCGGGGGTGATGGCGGCGCAGCTGCGGCACATTCTGGACGTGGGGCAATTGTCGCATGTGCGACTACAGGTACTGCCCTTCGCGTCCGGTGTGCACATCGGCATCACCGGCCCTTTCGTTATCTTCTCCTTTCCGCTCACTTCTGACTTGGATGTGGTTGTTCTCGACCATTTGACGAGTAGCCTCTACTTGGAGCAGAAAGCAGATCTCAGGGCGTACAGCGATGCGTTCGACACGCTGCGGGGGCGCGCCCTCTCATGCGAGAAGTCAGCGCAATTCATCGCCCGGATCGCCGATACCTCATGGGCCGGCACCGGCGTCTGAGGAGGCATCCCATGTCACTTCCGGCTGAGAACGACCCGCTCCACACCACGCGTCACGGCATGCGCTGGTGGCGCAGCAGCCACAGCACCGCGATGAACAACTGCGTCGAGACGGCCCGCATCGGCCTCGGCCTGCTCGCGGTGCGCGACTCGAAGAACACCGCGGGCCCGGCGCTGCTGTTCACCACGACGGCCTGGAAGTCCTTCGTCGACGGGCTCGCCGACAGCCGCTTCGCGAAGGTGGGCTGAGCCGGACCGCCGTACGGCTGCGGAGCACGCACCGTAGCGGCCAGGCATACGGGACACCGCCGGCGGCCGCCCCTACCAGGCGGCCGGCGCGGTCCGCACGACCGTCCGGACCGCTTCCCGCGCCTGCCGGGCAGACAGGTCGGCGCGCGCGGTGAGACGCAGCCGGGAGATGCCGTCGGGCACGGACGGCGGCCGGAAACAGCCGACCACGAGGCCCGCGTCCCGGCAGTCCGCGGCCCACTGGACCGCCTGTTCCGGCGAGGGCGCCCGTACCGACACCACCGCGGCGTCCGGGCGGACGACGGACAGCCCGGCGGCGCTGAGCCGCTGGTGCAGTTCCGCCGCCACCGCGCGGACCCGGCCGGCGCGTTCCGGTTCGCGGCGCAGCAGGCGCAGCGCCGTACGGGCGCCGCCGACCGCCGCGGGCGCGAGACCGGTGTCGAAGATGAACGTCCGCGCGGTGTTGACCAGGTGCTCGATGACCCGGGCGGGGCCGAGGACCGCGCCTCCCTGGCTGCCGAGCGACTTCGACAGGGTGACGGTGGCGACCACGTCCGCGTCCCCGGCCAGCCCGGCCGCGTGCAACGTGCCGCGCCCTCCGTCGCCGAGTACGCCCAGCCCGTGCGCGTCGTCGACGAGCAGCGCCGCTCCGTGCGCGCGGCAGGCGTCGGCGAGGGAGCGCAGGGGCGCGGCGTCGCCGTCGACGGAGAAGACCGCGTCGGTGACGGCGAGCGCCGGTCCGCCGTGGCCGTCCAGTGCCGCGCGCACCGCGTCGGGGTCGGCGTGCGGCGTCACGACGGTCCTGGCCCTGGCGAGCCGGCAGCCGTCGATGAGCGAGGCGTGGTTGCCCGCGTCCGAGACGATCAGGCCGCCGGGTACGCCGAGCGCGGTGACGGCGGCGAGGTTGGCCGCGTAACCGGAGGACAGCACGAGGGCGGCCTCGAAACCGCAGAATTCGGCGAGTTCGGCCTCCAGGCGGGCGTGCAGCTCGGTGCTGCCGGAGACCAGCCGGGACCCGGTGGCGCCCGCGCCCCAGCGGTGCGCGGCCTGCGCGGCACCGCGGGTGACCTCCGGGTGCCGGGCCAGGCCGAGGTAGTCGTTGCTCGCCAGGTCCAGCAGCGGCGACTCGACCGGCCGCGGCCGCAGCGTACGGACGAGACCCGCCCGGCGGCGCTGCTCCCCGGCCGCGTCGATCCAGCCGAAGGCGGCGGCCCGGTTGCCGGTGTCCCGCCCGGTTCCGCGGCCGGGCGCGAGCATCCCGGACGGCATGGCGTGCGGCGGCGCCGGCGCGTCGCCGAGCAGGGGCGGAGCAGGGTCGTCCTGAGGCATCGGCATCCTTCGCGTTTGTGGGCTGTCGATAGACGTTAGCGGTCGTTACACCGTCCTACGGTGTGGCCATGCACACACCCCGCATCAGCGCCCTTGTTGGGTTCCTCCATGGTCGCGGGCCGTGGGCGTACGCCAGGATCGTCGCCATGGATCTGCTGACAACGCTGGTGGACAAGGGACTGCGGCGCGAACTGCCGACCCGCGAAGAGGCGCTCGCCGTACTGGCGACGTCCGACGACGACCTGCTCGACGTGGTGGCCGCGGCCGGAAAGGTACGCCGCCGGTGGTTCGGGCGGCGGGTGAAGCTGAACTATCTGGTCAACCTGAAGTCCGGGCTGTGTCCCGAGGACTGCTCGTACTGTTCCCAGCGGCTCGGCTCCAAGGCCGAAATCCTCAAGTACACCTGGCTCAAGCCGGAGGACGCCTCCAAGGCGGCTGCGGCCGGGGTGGCCGGCGGCGCCAAGCGGGTCTGCATCGTGGCCAGCGGCCGCGGCCCGACGGACCGGGACGTGGACCGGGTGTCGCAGACCATCGCCGCCATCAAGGAGCAGAACGAGGGCGTCGAGGTGTGCGCGTGCCTCGGTCTGCTCTCGGACGGCCAGGCGGACCGGCTGCGCGCCGCGGGCGCGGATGCCTACAACCACAACCTCAACACGTCCGAGGCCACGTACGGGGACATCACCACCACCCACACCTACGCGGACCGGGTCGAAACGGTCCAACAGGCGCAGGCCGCGGGTCTGTCCGCCTGCTCCGGTCTGATCGCGGGCATGGGTGAGAGCGACGCGGACCTGGTGGACGTGGTCTTCGCCCTGCGCGCGCTGGACCCCGACTCGGTGCCGGTGAATTTCCTGATCCCCTTCGAGGGCACCCCGCTGGCCAAGGAGTGGAACCTCACGCCCCAGCGGGCGCTGCGCATCCTGGCGATGGTGCGTTTCGTCTGCCCGGACGTGGAAGTACGGCTGGCCGGCGGGCGCGAGGTGCATCTGCGCTCGATGCAGCCGCTGGCCCTGCACCTGGCCAACTCCATCTTCCTCGGCGACTACCTGACCAGCGAGGGCCAGGCGGGCAAGGACGATCTGGCGATGATCGCGGACGCGGGCTTCGAGGTGGAGGGCACGGACACCACCACGCTGCCGGAGCACCGCGCGGACGCGCTCGCGGGCGGCGGCTGCGGTGGCCACGGGGGTGGCGGCTGCGGGCCGTGCGGGGACGGCGACGCCGCGGCGGAACCGGCCGGTGACGTTCGTACGGACGTCGTGCAGTCGGCCGGTGCGGCGCGTACGGGCCTGGCCGAACCGGCCGGTGACGCGCGTACGGACCTGGTCGCCGTACGCCGCCGGGGCGCGGGCACGGAGCTGCCGCCGAATGCCTGAGCCCGCACAGCTCCCCGTCCCCGAACTGCTGGCGCTCGACCGGCAGCACGTCTGGCACCCGTACGGCCCGATGCCCGGCCGGACCGACCCGCTGGTCGTCGCCTCGGCATCCGGCGTACGACTACACCTGGCCGAACCTGTCGAGGGTCAGGACGCATTGGTGGACGGAATGTCCTCCTGGTGGTCGGCGGTGCACGGATACAACCACCCGGTGCTCAACGACGCCGTCCGCGGCCAGCTGGACCGGATGAGCCATGTGATGTTCGGCGGGCTCACGCACGAACCCGCCGTACGGCTCGCCACCCGGCTCGCCGAGATCACCCCGGACGGGCTGGAACACGTCTTCCTCGCCGACTCCGGATCGGTGGCGGTCGAGGTCGCCGTGAAGATGTGCCTCCAGTACTGGCGCTCGGTCGGCCGGCCGCACAAACAGCGGCTGATGACCTGGCGCGGCGGCTACCACGGCGACACCTGGCAGCCGATGTCCGTGTGCGACCCGAAGGGGGGCATGCACGAGCTGTGGCAGGGCGCCCTGCCCCGGCAGCTGTTCGCGGACGCGCCGCCCCCGGGCTTCGACGCCCCGCCCGACCCGGCGTACGAGGCGCAGCTGCGCGAGCTGGTCGCCCGGCACGCCGACGAACTGGCGGCGGTCGTCGTGGAACCGGTGGTCCAGGGAGCGGGCGGCATGGTCTTCCACTCCCCCGGCTACCTGCGGGTACTGCGCGAGGCATGCGACGAGCACGGCGTCCTGCTGGTCTTCGACGAGATCGCCACCGGCTTCGGCCGTACGGGATCACTGTTCGCCGCCGGTCACGCAGGCGTCACACCGGATGTGATGTGCGTCGGCAAGGCCCTGACCGGCGGGTATCTCACCATGGCGGCGACGTTGTGCACGCCGGCCGTCGCGGACGGGATCTCCCGGGGCGACGTGCCGGTGCTCGCGCACGGGCCGACCTTCATGGGCAATCCGCTGGCCGCCGCGGCCGCCAACGCCTCGATGGACCTGCTGCTGTCCCAGGACTGGGCACGGGAGGTCAAGCGGATCGAGACCGGACTGCGGGACGGCCTCGCCGACGCGGCCGCCGTCGAAGGCGTACGGGACGTCCGGGTTCTGGGCGCGATCGGCGTGCTCCAGCTCGACCGCCAGGTCGACATGACGGCCGCCACCCGGGCGGCCGTGCGGGAGGGCGTGTGGCTGCGCCCGTTCCGTGACCTCGTATACGCGATGCCGCCGTACATCACCGGGGACGAGGACGTGGCGCGGATCTGCGCGGCGATGTGCGCAGTGGCGCGCAAGGGATAAGGGGCCGGGGGACACCCCCGGGTCACGCCCTGGGGCTTCGAACACCGGGCCCCAGGGCGGCAACCATGCTCGACGACAGGAGAACCCAACGTGTCGGTGCTGTTCGTGACCGGAACGTGCACGGAGATCGGCAAGACCGTGACCACGGCGGCCCTCGCCGCGACGGCGCTCGCCCAAGGCCGTTCCGTCGCGGTACTCAAACCCGCCCAGACCGGGGTCACCGCCCATGAACCGGGTGACGCGGCGGAAGTCGCGCGACTGGCGGGCCCCCGGGTCACCACCGCCGAACTGGCGCGTTTCCCCGAGCCGCTGGCACCCGAGACCGCCGCGCGCCGCGCCGGTCTGCCGCCCGTACGCCCCGGGGACATCGCCGAAGCGGCCGCCAAGCTGGCCGCCTCGCACGACCTCGTGCTGGTCGAGGGCGCGGGCGGCCTGCTCGTCCGGTTCGACGACCAGGGCGCGACCCTCGCCGACGCCGCCCGCCTGGCCGGAGCGCCCGTACTGGTCGTGGCCCAGGCGGGCCTGGGAACGCTCAACGCCGTGGCGCTCACCGCGCTGGCCCTGCGCTCGTACGGGATCGACTGCCCCGGCGTGGTGGTGGGCAGCTGGCCCACGGCCCCTGACCTCGCCGCCCGCTGCAACCTCGACGACCTCCCCCAGGCGGCCGGCGCCCCGCTGCTGGGGCGCGTACCGGAGGGCGCGGGAAGCCTGCCGCCGGAGGAGTTCCGCGCGCAGGCGCCGGGCTGGCTGGCCCCCGCCCTCGGTGGCACCGCGTAATCCACCGCCGCCACCACGCTCCGGCGGTGGTGTCCCGGCGCGGCACGGCGGACACTCGAACCGGCCAGCGACGTACGGCGAAGGGACCAGCCATGCCACAGCGCACGAGGGTCGAGCGGGGAGTCGTGCACCATCCGGTCTTCGCCCGGTGGTACGCGTGTTTCGCGGACCACCGTCCGGGACTCGCGGACCTGCGGCGCGACATGCTGGCCGGGCTCTCGGGCCGGGTGATCGAGATCGGCGCCGGTACGGGAGCGAACTTCGCCCACTACCCCCGGACCGTCGCGGAGGTGGTGGCCATCGAGCCCGAACGCACCCTGCGGCAACGGGCCCTGACCGAGGCGGCGCGCGCCGGCATCCCGGTGGACGTCGTACCGGCCACGGCGGAAGCGCTGCCGGTCAAGAGCGAGGCGTTCGACGCGGCGGTGGTGTCGCTGGTGCTCTGTTCGGTACGTGACGTGCGGCGTTCGCTGTCGGAACTCCGGCGGGTACTGCGACCGGGCGGCCAACTGTGCTTCTTCGAACACGGCCGCTCCCTGCGCCACGGCCCCGCCACGGTGCAACGGGCCCTGGACCGCACGGTGTGGCCCCTGCTGATGGGCAACTGCCACCTGTCACGCGACCCGCTGCACGAACTGCGGACCGCGGGCTTCACCCTCGACACCTACCGCCGCGGTCGCGTCCTGGGCCCCGGCCCCGCCCTGCCGTGGACGGTGGTGGGCGTGGCACGACGGGCAGGGGAAGACCCGGAGGGCGCAGGGCTGGAAGCGCGGTAGCGACCGAGGATGATCGATGATCAGACCTGGGGCTGACGCGCCGGCCCGCGTGTGAACCTACCGTCATCCACATGAACAGACTTCCCCGGACGGTCGGTTCCGTCGCCCTGGCCCTGGCGCTCAGCCTCCCCATACCGCTCGCCGCCACCGCGGGCACATCCTGGGCCGCGCCCGCACCCCAGCCCGTCTCGGCCGCCACCGCCCCGTCCGACCGTACGGACACGAAGGCCGCCGCGCGGCTGCGCCTGCCCGCTCCCACCGGACCGTACGCGGTCGGCCGGTCCACGCTGCCGATGACCGACCACAGCCGCCGCGACCCCTGGGTGCCCACGGCGCAGGCCCGCGAGCTGATGGTCGACGTGTACTACCCGGCGCGCCGCGGAACGGGCACGCCCGCGCGGTACGCCACCACCGAGGAGAGCCGGCACCTGATCAAGGCGCAGGGGTGGGAAAACGTGGTCGCGCCGGAGACCTTGAGCAGCACGGCCGTACACAGCCGCGCGGACGCCCGCCCCGCGGCCGGCACCTACCCGCTGCTGGTCCTCTCGCCCGGGTTCGGCGCTCCCCGCTACAGCATCACCAGCCTCGCGGAAGACCTGTCCTCCCGTGGCTACGTCGTCGCGACGGTCGACCACGCCTACGAGAGCGTCGGCACGGCCTTCCCCGGCGGCCGGATACTGACCTGCGTCGCCTGCGAGAAGGTGAACGGCACCGAGGACGGCATCCGGCTCGCGGCCGTCGGCCGGGGCCGGGACGTCTCGTTCGTCCTGGACCGGCTCACCGGGCGGCAAGCCTCCTGGCGCCACGCGCACTTGATCGACAAGAAGCACATCGGCATGGCCGGCCATTCGCTCGGCGGCGCGAGCGCCGTCTCCGCCATGGCGCGCGACAGCCGCATCCGGGCCGGCGTCAACATGGACGGAACGTTCCAGGACCCCGTGCCCGCCGACGGCCTCGGCTCCCGCCCCTTCCTGATGCTCGGTACGGACAACGAGGTGCACCGGCCCGGCGGCCGGGACCGGACCTGGGACCTGGCCTGGAGCCGTCTGGACGGGTGGAAGCGCTGGCTGACCGTCGCCGGCTCCGACCACTTCTCCTTCAGCGACGCCCCGGCCCTCGTCGGCCAGTTCGGCCTGCCCACCACGAACACCACGAACGCAGCGCACACCACAGCCCCCACAGGCCCCGCACACCCGCAGCCCCCACTCTCCGGACAGCGGGCGGTCGCCGTCACCCGTGCTTACGTGGCCGCGTTCTTCGACCGGCATCTGCGCCACCTGCCCCAGCCCCTGCTGCAGGGCCCCACGAAGGACAACCCGGAGGTGACGTTCCACCACCCGGTGCCCGCCCCGTCGGCCGTCCGCTGAGCACCGGTCCCGGCCCCGGGCACCGGGGCCGGGGGGCCGGGAGCGGGCCCGAGGGGGGATACCAGGACGCCGGAAGCTGCCCTACTGTCGTGGGCCATGCGGGAGTTGCCACCCCGTGCGGAACGGGGCAGGCCGACGTCGGGAGGCTGACGTGTCCACACCGGTCCCGGGCAGGGCGGAAGGCGCCACGGCAGGCGGCGAGGCGGCCGCGCGGGCGGTGTCGCTCGTCAAGACGTACGGCATGGGCGAGACCCGGGTCGTGGCGCTGGACGGCGTCGACGTGTCGATCGGCCGCGGGCGGTTCACGGCGGTGATGGGGCCCTCCGGTTCGGGGAAATCCACGCTGATGCCCTGCCTGGCGGGCCTGGACACGGTGTCCGCCGGCCGGGTGTGGCTGGGCGGCCGGGAGATCACCGGCCTGGACGACCGGCAGCTGACCCGGCTGCGCAGGGACCACGTCGGGTTCGTGTTCCAGTCGTTCAACCTGCTGCCCACGCTGACGGCCGAGGAGAACATCACGCTGCCCCTGGACATCGCGGGCCGCACACCGGACCGGGAGTGGCTGCACGAGGTGATCAGCACGCTCCGGCTCGGCGACCGCCTGCGGCACCGGCCCGCCCAGCTCTCCGGCGGGCAGCAGCAGCGGGTGGCGTGCGCCCGGGCCCTGGCCGCCCGCCCGGCCCTGATCTTCGCCGACGAGCCGACCGGCAACCTGGACTCCCGCTCGGGCCTGGAGGTGCTCCAGTTCCTGCGGGAGGCGGTGGACGAACTGGGGCAGACGGTCGCGATGGTGACCCACGACCCGAACGCGGCGGCCCACGCCGACCTGGCGCTCTATCTGGCGGACGGCCGGATCGTGGACGAGATGGCGCGGCCCACCGCGGAATCCGTCCTGGAGCGGATGCAGGTCTTCGCGGCGGGCCCCAGGCCGGACCCGCCGGCCGCACCGGGCCCCGGCGCCGATTCGGGCTCCGGCCCCGGCCCGGGCTCCCCACGGAACGGCTGACCTCCCGTGTTACGGGCCACCCTGCGGGGCTTCTTCGCGCACAAGGGCCGGCTGCTGCTCTCCGCCCTCGCCGTGGTGCTCTCGGTGGCGTTCGTGGTGGGCAGTCTGATCTTCTCGGACACCACGGGCGCCACCTTCGACCGGCTGTTCGCCTCGACCGCCTCGGACGTGCAGGTCGCGCCGCGGCAGGATTTCGACGCGCCGGGCGGCCTCGGTTCGGCCGAGACGCCGACCGTCCCGGCCGCCCTGCGGAGCCGGGTCGCCAACGTGCCGGGGGTGGCGGACGCGCACCTCGACGTGCGGGTGGAGCGGATCACCGTCACCGATGCCCGCAACCGCCCGGTGGGACCGACGCGGAGCGCGCCGTCCACCGCGACCAACTGGTATCCGAGCGAGCGCAGTCCGGTACGGGTGGCCGACGGCCGGCCGCCGCGCGGACCGGGCGAGGCGATGATCGACCAGGACACCGCCGGCCGGGCGGGCGTACGGATCGGTGACACGCTGCACGTCATCGCCGCGCCCGGCACCTTCCCCGTACGCGTCGTCGGCATCGCCGCGTTCACCACCACCAACCCGGGCTCCTCCCTGGTCTTCCTGGAGACCAGGGCCGCGCAGCGCGGCCTGCTGGGCAGCGCGGCCAGGGCGACCGGGGTGTCCGTGGATGCCGCGCCCGGCGTACCGGACAGCGTGCTCAAGAGCCGGATCGGCGCCGCGCTGGGCGCCGGTGCCGCCGCGTACGACATCCGGACGCGGGCCGAGCAGAAGAAGACGCAGGCCGAGCAGTTGGGGGACTTCCTCAGCGTCCTCAAATACATGATGGTGGGCTTCGCGGGCGTCGCGGTCCTCGTCGGCGTCTTCCTGATCGTCAACACCTTCTCGATGCTGATCGCGCAGCGCACCCGGGAGCTGGGCCTGCTGCGGGCGCTGGGCGCGGACCGTCGTCAGGTGCGCCGCTCGGTGCTGCTGGAAGCACTGCTGCTGGGCGTCTTCGGCGCCACGGCCGGGCTCGCGGCGGGTATCGGGCTCGCGGTGCTGCTGGTCGTCGCGCTGGGCTGGTTCGGGCTGCGGCTGGACACCGCCGACCTGGTGCTGAACTGGCCGACCGTGGTCGTCGCGTACGCCGTCGGTGTGGGCGTGACCTTCGTCGCCGCGCTGCTGCCCGCGCTGCGGGCGGGCCGGGTCTCCCCGATGGCCGCCCTCGCCGACGTGGAGGTGTCCGGCAGCGGACGCCCGTTGCGCTTCCGGGCCGCCGCCGGGTCCCTGGTGGGCGCGGCGGGCGTGGCCGCGCTGGCCGGGTGTGCGCTGAGTGAGCGGACGGCGGCCGCCGGGTCGCTGCTGGCGCTCGGTGTGCTGCTGACGCTGGTGGCCGGGGTGATCGCGGGGCCGCTGCTGGTACGCCCGGTGCTCCGGCTGCTCGGGCGGGGGCTGGAGCCGGCGTTCGGCGCGGTGGGCCGGATGAGCCGCCGCAACGCGCTGCGCAATCCCCGCCGTACGGGAGCGACGGCGGCGGCCCTGATGGTCGGGCTGGCGCTGGTGGCCGGGCTAGCGGTCGCCGGGGCTTCGGCGGCGGCGTCGGTCTCCCGGCAGATCGACCGGACGCTGGGCGCCGACTTCGTCGTACAGAACGCGTCGTTCGTCCCGTTCTCCGAGGAGATCACCGACCGGGTGCGGGCCACTCCGGGAGCCGGCACGGTCGTACGCCAGCGGATCGTCCCCCTGAAGCTGGAACTGCCGGGCGGCCGGTCGGTCACGACGGTGGCCGGGGCCTTCGACCGGGACTTCGACGCCGTGGCGAAGGTGACGTACGCGGCGGGGAACTCCGCGGCGGCGCTGGCGCCCGGACGGGTCGGAATCCAGCAGGAGTTCGCACGGGAACACGGTCTCCGGGTGGGCAGCCGGCTGGACGCGGTACTGCCGTCCGGGCGGCCCGCCCGCTTCACGGTCGGTGCGCTGACGAAGGACTCCGGTTCCGGGCCGGGTGCCCAGGGTGGCGTCTTCATGGGGATGGCCACCCTGGAGAGGTACGTGCCGGGCGGCCAGAACTCCGTGCTGTACGTGAACGCCGCGGACGGCACCGCCCCACAGCGGCTGCGGACCGCCCTGGAGCGGACGCTCGCGCCGTTCCCGCAGGTGCAGGTGCACGATCAGGCCGGGTACAAGGAGCTGGTCAGCGGTCAGATACAGGGGCTGCTCAACCTGCTGTACGGGCTGCTGGGGCTGGCCATCGTCATCGCGGTGCTCGGCGTGGTCAACACCCTGGCTCTGGCCGTCGTGGAGCGCACCCGCGAGATCGGACTGCTGCGCGCCGTCGGCCTGTCCAGGAAGCAGCTGCGCCGGATGATCCGGCTGGAGTCGGTGGTGATCGCTCTGTTCGGCGCGCTCCTCGGCCTCGTGCTCGGGCTGGCCTGGGGAGCCGCCACACAGCGGGTACTGGCTCTGGAGGGGCTGACGGCGTTCGCCGTCCCCTGGACCACGGTGGCCGCGGTGGTGGTCGGGTCCGTACTGGTCGGGCTGCTGGCGGCGGTGCTGCCCGCACTGCGCGCGTCCCGGCTCGACGTACTGACCGCGATAGCCCACGAGTAAACGGCTTCGGATTCGGATTCGGCTGCGGCTTCGAGTTCGGATTCAGGTTCGGCCGACGGAAACCTCGCGTACCTCCGCACCTCCGCCATACTCACCGGTTGTACGCACCACGCGACCACCGCACGCGCCGGGCGCCCCGCGCGCTCACCCACCCCAAGGGGGCTTCATGCCACGTCCGTTCCGCTTCGGCGTCAACATGCTCACCATCGAAACCGGGCCCGCGTGGCGGGAGAAGTGCCGCCGGGCCGAGGCCCTGGGGTACGACGTGGTGCTCGTACCGGACCACCTGGGCTGGCCGGCCCCGTTCCCCGCGCTCGTCGCCGCCGCCGAGGCGACCGAACGCCCGCGCCTGGGCACCTTCGTCCTCAACGCGGGCTTCTGGAACCCGGCCCTGCTCGCCCGCGAGGTGGCCACCACCGATCTGCTCACCGACGGCAGGCTGGAACTGGGCCTGGGCACCGGATACGTACGCGCCGAACACGACAAGGCGGGCCTGCCCTGGGGCACGCCCGGCGAGCGGGTGGACCACCTCGCCCGCACGGTCGAGGAGTTGAACCGGCTCCTCGGCGGCCCGGAGCACGCGCCGAAGACGGCGCAGCAGCCCCGGCCACCGCTGCTGATCGGCGGCAACGGCCCGCGCATGCTGCGCCTCGCCGCCCGGCACGCCGACATCGCGGCCTTCACCGGCGGCCGGGCCGCCCCCGGCAAACCGGAGGGCACCCTCGAAATCCTGACACCGGACGCGCTCGACGCCACGCTCGCCGTCTACCACCGGGCCGCCGCGGACCGCCCGGCACCGGCCGAACTGAACATCCTGGTCCAGCGGGTCCAGGCCACCGACGACCGGCGCGCCGCCGCACGCGAGATCGCCGCGCACGACCTCGGCGTCGACGAGGAACAGGCCCTGCGGATACCGACGTTCCTGTTCGGCACGGTGACACAGATGGCCGAACAGCTCCGCGAGCACCGTGAGCGCTACGGCTTCTCGTACATCACCGTGCTGGACCCCTCCATGGAGGCGTTCGCACCGGTCATCGAGGAGCTGAAGGGCAGTTAGGGCGTTCGATGAGGGCGGACAGCCGGGGCACGGCGTCTCGGAGTGCGAAAGCCGATGGCGCCGCGGAGCCGTACCGTGCTTGGCTCACCGGCATGATCGATCTACGGATACGGACCGCCGGGCCGGACGACGCCGAGGACGTACTCGCCTTCTGGCGGGAGGCCGCGGAGGGCACCTCCATCACGGACGACGTGGACGGGGTGACCCGCCTGATCGGCCGGGACCCGCAGGCGCTGATCCTCGCGGAGTCCGGCGGCACCCTGGTGGGCTCCGTCATCGCCGGGTACGACGGCTGGCGGTGTTCGCTGTACCGGCTCGCGGTGCTCCCCGCCCACCGCCGGCAGGGGGTCGCGACCGCGCTGCTCGCGGCGGCCGAGCGGCGCTTCCAGGCCGTGCGGGGCAGGCGCGGGGACGCCATGGTCCTGGAATCGAACGAGCGGGCCCAGCGAGCGTGGTCGGCCGCCGGCTACCGGCGCGAGGACCACTGGCGGCGCTGGGTGAAACCACTGCCGCAGTCCTGACCCGGCCGGTCCGCCCGGATCCGGCCGAATCCCCCTCCGCCCTTCCCCTCCCCCGCCGTCCTCAACCCCCACCCTCCGACGACTCACCACCTGTTTTGCTCATCCTTTACCATGGATGCTTCCCACGTCTCCCCACGAAAGGAGTGAGCGTCCAGCCATGGGCGAGCCTCCCAGTTGTCATCCCGTCCGCGCCCGGAGCGCGAACCTCCCGGTCCTGTTCGATCATGGGACGGAGGTGACCCGATGACCGAGCTGCTCCTCCTGGCCGTGGCCCTGCTCCTGACCCTGGCCTGCGGCGTCTTCGTCGCGGCCGAGTTCTCGCTGACGACCGTCGAGCGCAGCGACCTGGAACGCGCCGTCGAGCACGGCGAGCGCGGCGCGGACAGCGCGCTCAAGGCCGTACGCAGCCTGACCTTCCAGCTCTCCGGCGCGCAGCTCGGCATCACCGTGACCGGCCTGGTCATCGGCATGCTCGCCAAACCGTCGATCGCCGTCCTGCTGGCCGGGCCGCTCGACGCCCTCGGCCTGCCGCCCGCCGCCGGGGACACGGTGGCCCTGGTCCTCGGTACGGCGGTCTCCACGGTCGTCCTGATGGTCATCGGCGAGCTGGTCCCCAAGAACTGGGCCATCTCCAGCCCGCTGCCCGTCGCCCGCCGGGTCGCCACCGCGCAGCGTGGCTTCAGCGCTGCCTTCAGGCCGCTGATCGGACACCTCAACAACACCGCGAACCGGATGATCCGCCGGATGGGCATGGAGCCCGCCGAGGAACTGGCCTCCGCCCGCGGCCCGCAGGAACTGGTCGCCCTGGCCCGGCACTCCGCCAAGGAAGGCGCCCTGGAACCGGACACCGCCGAGCTGTTCGTCCGCACCCTCGCCCTCGCCGACCTGACCGCGGAGAACGTGATGACCCCGCGCGTACAGGTCACCGCCCTGGACGTGCAGTCCACGGCGGAGGACGTGGCCGCCGCGACGCGCGCCACCGGCCTGTCCCGCTTCCCCGTCTACCGCGGCAGCCTGGACACCGTGGTCGGCGTCGCGCACATCAAGGACGTGCTGGCCGTCCCCGCCGAGCGCCGCGCCCGCCACCCGGTCGCCGGGCTGCTGCGCGAGCCGCTGCTGGTACCGGAGACGCTGACCGTCGACCGTCTCCTG
This sequence comes from Streptomyces sp. NPDC033221, assembly GCF_055577005.1. Classification (NCBI taxonomy): domain Bacteria; kingdom Bacillati; phylum Actinomycetota; class Actinomycetes; order Kitasatosporales; family Streptomycetaceae; genus Streptomyces; species Streptomyces sp. NPDC033221. The sequence continues at coordinate 117,296 of NZ_JBVIQN010000021.1, forward strand.
GACCGGCTGTCCGGCAAGCAGACGATGGCCGTGGTCATCGACGAGTACGGCGGTACGGCGGGCGTCGCCACCCTGGAGGACATCGTCGAGGAGGTCGTCGGCGAGGTACGCGACGAGCACGACCCGCTGGAGACGCCGGACCTGGCCCCGGCCGGTGAGGACGCGGAAGGCCGGGCCCGTTACGAGGCGGACGGTGCCGTCCGCACCGACCAGCTGGAACAGATCGGCCTGAAGCTGCCGGAGGGCCCGTACGAGACGCTGGCCGGCCTGATCGCCACCGAGCTGGGCCGCATCCCGGCCGCCGGCGACAGCCTTGAGGCCGCCGGCTGGCGGATGGACGTCCTGGACGCCTCCGGCCACCGCGCGGCGCTGGTACTGCTGCACGCGCCGCTGCCGGACAGCGACGACGAGACCGGGGAGGAGACCCGATGACCGCGCTCCAGTTGTTCGTCGGCCTGCTCACGCTGGTCGTCAACGCGTTCTTCGTGGGTGCCGAGTTCGCGATGATCTCGGTACGCCGCAGCCAGATCGAGCCGCACGCGGAGGACGGCGACCGCCGTGCGGACCGGGTCCTGTGGGGGCTCCAGCACGTATCCGGCGTGATGGCGGCCGCGCAGTTGGGCATCACGCTGTGCACCCTGGTGCTCGGCGCCGTCGCCGAGCCCGCCATCGCCCACCTCCTGGAGCCGGTCTTCGACGCGGTCGGCATGCCGGACGCCCTGGTCCATCCGGTCTCCTTCGTCCTCGCGCTGGCCGTGGCGACGTATCTGCACATGCTCTTCGGTGAGATGGTGCCGAAGAACGTGGCGCTGGCCGAGCCGGTGCGTACGGCGCTGCTGCTGGGGCCGCCGCTGGTCGCGCTGACCTGGGCGCTGCGGCCGGTGATCTTCGCGATCAACACGTTCGCCAACGCGCTGCTGCGGCTGCTGCGGGTGGAGGCCAAGGACGAGGTGGCCGCGACGTTCTCGGACGACCAGCTCGCCAAGATGGTCGAGGACTCACAGGCCGCCGGGCTGCTGGACGACCGGGCGAAGGAGCGCCTGAGGGACGCCCTGGAACTGGGCCGCCGTCCGGTCGCCGATGTCGTGGTCCCGGTGGAGAAGGTCGTCACGGCCCGGCTGGGCAGCACGCCGGAGGGGGTGGAGGAGCTGGCCGCCACCTCCGGTTTCTCGCGCTTCCCGGTCGTCGACAGCACCCGGCGCATCCTGGGATACCTGCACGTCAAGGACGCGCTGGACGCCTCGCCGCGGGATCTGCCGTTCCCCCTCTCCGCGCTGCGGCCGATCGCCCGCGTACGGGCCGAGACACCGCTCGACGACGTCCTGTCGGCGATGCGTGCCTCCCGTACGCATCTGGCGGCGGTCATCGGCAAGGACGGGCGGCTGGCGGGCCTGGTCACGATGGAGGACGTGCTGCGGGAGCTGGTGCTCCAGCAGCGGCCCGAGAAGGCCGCACCGGCCGCGGGGGCGTCCCGGAGGTAGGATTCCTCCGCCATGGAGATCAATGCCACCTACACCAGTTTCGTCGCGGTGGGCGACAGCTTCACCGAGGGCATGTCCGACGCCCTGCCGGACGGCACCTACCGAGGCTGGGCGGACCTGCTGGCCGCCCGGCTCGCGGCCCGCGCCCCCGGCTTCCGCTACGCCAACCTCGCGGTGCGCGGCAAGCTGATCGGGCAGATCGTCGACGAGCAGACCGGCCCGGCGGCCGCGATGGGCGCCGACCTGGTCACGCTGGTGGGCGGGCTGAACGACGTACTGCGGCCCAAGTGCGACGTGAACCGGGTCTGCGACCTCCTGGAGGAGGCCGCGGGACGGCTGGCCAAGGACTGCGGACAGCTCGTCCTGATGCACAGCCCCGGGCGGCAGGGGCCGGTCCTGGAACGGTTCCGGCCCCGCATGGAACAGCTCTTCGCCCACATCGACGCGCTGGCCGAACAGCACGACGCCATCGTGGTGGACCTCTTCTCCTCCCGCGCGCTGGCCGACCCCCGGATGTGGGCGGAGGACCGGCTCCACCTCAACACGGCGGGACACGAGCGGGTGGCCGAGGCCGTCTGGCAGGCCCTCGGCTTCCCCGCCGCATCCGACTGGGACGCGCCGCTGCCCGCCTTCGTGCCGCCGGGATGGACGGCCCGGCGTACCTCGGACGTACGGTTCGCCCGGCAGCACCTCGTCCCGTGGATCGGCCGGCGCCTGACCGGCCGGTCCAGCGGGGACGGCCGCGCGCCGAAGCGTCCGGACCTGCTTCCGTACGAGGACTGAACGCGCGCCGCGGACGCCGCCGGGGTGCCGATGGGGTGCCGCCGGGCTGCCGATGGGGCGGCGCCGATGTCCGTGCCACCGTCCCTGCTCCCGTCCCTGTTTCCACCCCCGTCACCGTCGCCAGAACAGGTGGTGCGACACACCGCTAGGACTGGGCACGACCTCCAGGTGGAACCGGTCGAGCAGATCATCGGGGGACTCCCACAGCCGCAGTCCGGACCCGAGCTTCACCGGGGAGACCGCCACGTGCAGGGTGTCGACGAGGCCGGCGTCAAGGAACTGCCGGATGGTGGTGACCCCGCCGCCGAGCCGGACGTCCTTGCCCTGTGCCGCTTTCCGCGCCCGTTCGAGGACCGCGGCCGGGTCGCCGCCGACGAAGTGGAACGTGGTGTCGGAAAGCGTGAACGACGGACGCTCGTGGTGGGTCAGGACGAACACCGGAGTGCGGAACGGGGGCTCCTCCCCCCACCAGCCGCGCCACTCGTGGTCCTGCCAGGGCCCACGCTGGGGCCCGAACTTGTTGCGGCCCATGATCTCGGCACCGATGCCGCGTGCGAAGTCACGCGTGAAGTAATCGTCGATGCCCCGGCTCCCGCCGGGATCCGTGCGCATGGGCCAGCTCGCCGTGGCGCCGGCCCAGGCGAACAGCCTCTCGGGGTGGTCGAGGCCGAACGGCCGCGCGAGGCTCTGATCCTCACCGGCACCGGCACCGACTCCGTCACTTGAGACGTTGAAGTTCATGACTCTCAGCAGTTGATGCACGTCTACTCCCGGCAGGTCCTGTCGCGTCTCGTGCGGCGCTGCGCCGCGCACCCTGATGTCGAACGGGACGCGGCCGGATCGACAGCAGCCCGCGAACTTTTTCCACAACGCGTCCGGAAGCGGCCCTCCCACCAACTCGGCGCACCTTCCCTGCCACAGCGTTGGCGGCTGCTTCTTGACCGATGGCCGACGCGCCCCTCTCCGGCTTCGACGGCACCGCGACGCCGACGCCCGCCGGTTGCGGAGCCGGCACCCACGGATGCGAAGTGGGGTGGCCGCCCGATCTCGGCGCCGTACAGCGCTACATCTCCTCGTCATCCGGGGAGTTGGCGGGCGTTTGCCTCCCCCGTAGCTCCGCGCGCCCGTCTCCCCGCCGCTGACCTGTACGACGCCCGACGGCCGCTCCCCGACGCCCGAGGGGCGCACGACAGCTTCCTCGCGCCCCTTTTGCCAACTCTTCGATGTTTACGCCCTCCAGACGCAAAGGCGCCCCCTTTCGCGCCGTACCGGCGGCGCACTTCCACCTGTTTCGCTTATTGCTGCACACGGCCCTCTTGTTCCTCAACGGCCGTTCTTCCCACTCCTGTTCACGACCGGAGGAAATGTGCCCGTACCGGACCGTGTCCCCGACCGCGTTCCCGGTTCCGCTGCCGAAGAGAGCGCGCTCGGTCCGCCCGCGGACAGCGCGCTCACCAGTCTCGGCACCCAGGCCGCACGCCGGCTGGCGACCACCACCAAGACCGAACCCCAGATGCAGGCCATCACCTCCCGATGGCTGCTCAAAGCACTGCCGTGGGTGGACGTCAAGGGCGGCACCTACCGGGTCAACCGGCGCCTGCAACTCCGTACCGGCCGGGGCCGTGTCCAGTTCGAGCACAACGGCGCGGACGACATCAAGGTGATCCCGCAGACCCTCACCGAGCTGCCCGCCCTGCGCGGATACACCGATACCGAAGTGCTCAAGGAGATCGCCGGCCGCTTCCGGGTCCGGGAGGTCCGGGCCGGTCAGGTCCTCTGCGAGGCGGGGCGGCCCGTCACCGAGGCGTACCTCGTCGTGCACGGCCGGTTCGCCCGCTGCGCGCCCGGCAAGTACGGCGAGGAGGAGGTCGTCGGTGTCGTCACGGACGGCGACCAGCTGGGCGACGAGGCCATCGGCCGGCCCGACCCGCGGTGGCCGGCGTCGGTCCGGGCCGAGACCGCGGGCGTCCTGCTGGCGCTGCCCTGGGACGTGCTGCGGGAGTTCACCGACCGTGCGCCCTCCCTGGCCGCGCACCTCAGCGCCTACGCCGAGCATCAGCGGCGCCCGATGAACCGCCGGGGCGAGGCGGACGTACCGGTACAGGCAGGACATGTCGGCGAACCGACGCTGGCCGGCGGATATGCCGAGTACGACCTCACCCCGCGCGAGTACGAACTCTCCTTGACGCAAAGCGTTCTGCGCGTGCACTCCCGGGTCGCCGATCTCTACAACGAGCCGATGGACCAGACGCAGCAGCAACTCCGGCTCACGGTCGAGGAGATCCGCGAGCGCCAGGAGTGGGAGATGGTGAACAACCGGGAGTTCGGGCTGCTGCACAACACCGATTACGGGCAGCGCATCAGTACCCACACCGGCCCGCCCACCCCAGACGACATGGACGAGCTGCTGTCCATGCGCCGTAAGACCCAGCTGTTCCTGGCCCACCCGAAGGCGATCGCCGCATTTTTCCGGCAGTGCAACAAGCGCGGTCTGGTACCGGGCTCGGCGGACGTCAACGGGCATCAGGTGCCTGCCTGGCGCGGTGTCCCGATCTTCCCGTGCGGCAAGATCCCCGTCAGCGAGACACACACCAGCAGCATCATCGCGCTGCGGACCGGTGAGGCCGACCAGGGCGTCGTCGGCCTCCACCGGACCGGTCTCCCCGACGAGCACCAGCCCGGCCTGAACGTCCGGTTCATGGGCATCGACCAGGCCGCCGTCATCAACTACCTCGTCACCGCCTACCACTCGCTGGCCATCCTCGTGCCGGACGCGGCCGGTGTCCTGGAGAACGTCCAGCTCGGCCGGACCGCCGACTGACCCAGTGGAGTACGGACCATGAGCACACCCACCAGCACCCCCGCCACCGCGTTCAGGCTGCCCGGCCCGCCGAGCCTCGCCCGCGCCCGGCCGGTCCGGCGCGGCGGCGCCGTTCCCGGGCTGAGGTACCGGGCCGTCGCGCCGGCCGACCCGGAGAAGGCCGCGGAGATCGACCGCAGGCTGGAGGACTGGGCCCGCGGGCTGGACCTGTTCCCCGCGCAGTGGTCCGGCGACTTCACCGGCTTCCAGTTCGGCCGGGCCGTCGCCCTGCAGCATCCCGCCGCGGCCGACCTGGAACGCCTGACCGCCGCGGGCAAACTGCTGCTGGCCGAGAACATCGTCGACACCTGCTACTGCGAGGAGGACGAGGGCAAGGGCGGCGCCCGCCGCGGCCTCGGCGGCCGGCTGATCATCGCCCAGTCGGCCCTCGACCCGTTCCACGGCACCCCGGGTACGGAGGAGGAGTGGCGGCAGGGGGTACAGACCGACGGGCCCCTGCGCTCGTACTACTGGGCCCTCAAGGACTACGCGGCCCTGGCGACCCCCAGCCAGACCGGCCGGTTCGTCCACGACATGGCCCGGCTGCACCTCGGCTATCTGGCCGAGGCGTCCTGGGCGGAGACCCGGCACGTCCCGCGCGTCTGGGAGTACCTGGTCATGCGGCAGTTCAACAACTTCCGCCCCTGCCTGTCGATCGTCGACGCCGTGGACGGCTACGAGCTGCCCGAAGCCGTGTACGCCCGTCCGGAGATCCAGCGGATCACCGCCCTGGCCTGCAACGCCACGACCATCGTCAACGACCTCTACTCCTTCACCAAGGAGCTGGAGAGCGACCCGGACCACCTGAACCTGCCCCAGGTGGTGGCCGCCAACGACCGGCGCGGCCTGAAGGCCGCCTATCTGAAGAGCGTCGACATCCACAACCAGGTGATGGAGGCGTACGAGACGGAGGCGGCCGAACTGGCCGCGACCTCCCCGCTCGTCGAGCGGTACACCCGGAGCCTGTCCGACTGGGTGGCCGGCAACCACGAATGGCACGCCACCAACTCCGACCGCTACCACCTGCCCAACTACTGGTAGACCGATCCAGCGCACCACGGCAAGGAGTCACCGTTGACCACCGCGCACGTCCCCACCGCTCGCCCTGCCATGCCGACCCAGTCCACGTACCAGGACCGCGTCGCGGACTACTGGAACACCGAGGAAAACCCGGTCAATCTGGAACTCGGCAAGATCGACGACCTCTACCACCACCACTACGGCATCGGGGACGCCGACCGGTCCGTACTGGACGAGCCGGACCCCGTCCGGCGCCGCGAACGCATCACCGGCGAGCTGCACCGCCTCGAACACGCCCAGGCGGAACTCCTCGCCTCCCACCTCGGCGCGCTGTCGCCCGCCGACCGCGTCTTCGACGCCGGGTGCGGTCGCGGCGGCGGCAGCGTGGTCGCGCACCTGCGCCACGGCTGCCACGCCGACGCGGCGACCATCTCCGCCAAGCAGGCCGACTTCGCCAACGAGCAGGCCCGCAAGCGCGGCATCGACGACAAGGTGCGCTACCACCACCGCAACATGCTCGACACCGGCTTCGCCACCGGCGCGTACGCGGCGTCCTGGAACAACGAGTCGACGATGTACGTCGAGCTGGACCTGCTGTTCGCCGAGCACGCCCGGCTGCTGCGGCGCGGCGGGCGCTATGTGGTGATCACCGGCTGCTACAACGACGCCTACGGCCGCGCCTCCCGCGAGGTGTCCCTGATCAACGCCCACTACATCTGCGACATCCACCCCCGGTCGGCGTACTTCCGCGCGATGGCCCGCCACCGGCTGGTCCCCGTGCACGTCCAGGACCTCACCGAGGCCGCGCTCCCGTACTGGGAACTGCGCCGGCAGGCCGACCACCTGGTCACGGGCATTGAGGAAACCTTTCTGACCGCGTACCGCAACGGCAGCTTCCAGTACCTGCTGATCGCCGCCGACCGGATCTGAGGAACGGTTCCGAAGCCCCACCGGGCCGGCCACGAGCCGCCCGGCGGGGCCGTCGCGTGGCCGCCTTTCCCGCTCCCCTCCCAGTTGATCAAGGGGTAGGGGGGTTCCCCAGGTCAGAGGGCTGGCCTTTGTGGCTGTCACGTACCAGTAGGCTCTCTCCGGAGGACTGCGGAGCGCCTCAGCCAGTGTCCGGCAGGCCTTCCTCCCCGGTGGGCAGCATCGGGCTCTCACCCTGCCGTTCCGCCTACGGCTGAGTGTCAGTACCTGATCCTGCGGAAGGCCGCAATACGGGCACCTCGGACGCACGCGACCCAGCAGTGGCGGCTGACAGGCGATCTGGACACGACACGCGCCCGGGCGAGTTGCCCCGCCGAGGGCGTGTTGTCCTGCGCTCAGCGCACGAGCGCGCCGTCCAAGTACTCCTGCACCGGCCCGAACAGTCCCTAGGGCACGCACTCGCCGATCTCCGAGTGCACCATCCACGCGACCTCCGCCAGCTCGTCGGCGTCCGCGGCGTGCGCCTCGCCGGAGACCACCGAACAGGCGGTGTAGCTCATCAACCGGCCAGCCTTCGGATGCACTCGCTCGCCGATCAGTTTGGTCGCCTCGATGGTCAGGCCGGTCTCCTCCAGCGTCTCGCGCACGGCAGCCTGCTCTGCGGACCCACCGGCCTCGATGGCGCCCGCCGGAAACTGCCGCAGGAGATCGCCCTCGGACACGTGGCGGCGGATCAGCAGCACACGGCCGCCGCGGACGATGACGGCGGGCTCGGCGGTCACGCCGCCATCCCCAGAACGGTGAATCGACCGTTGCTCGGCCGGGCATCCTGAACCCCCACCTGCATCTCCCAGAGCCGGCATGTGCCCGTTACGAACGCCTCGACGGCGCGCGGGTCTGCTCCCGTCCAGCTCGGGAAGCGGGCCGCCCACGCCAGGGCTTCGTCCGTCGGGCAGCCGGCCTCCATCAGCCGCACCGCCGTGTACGCCACGTCCACCCACGCCGGGCCGGCCGCGGGCATCGCCCAGTCCACGATCCACGCCCGGCGGCTGCTGACGAGCAGGTTGTGCGGGTTGGTGTCCGTGTGCAGCAGCATGTCACCGCGCAGCAGATCCAGCTGGCCGCGGGGCAGCACCTCGGCGAACCGGTCGGCGAACGACGGCACGCCGCAGCGCTCCGGCACCCGCACGGCCTGAGCTGCCAGCAGCACGCCGGCCACCAGTCCCAGGTCTGCCGAGCCGGCCGACAGGTCCGCGTGCCGTCCGTCGACGTACTCGAAACCGAGCAGGTCCCATCCGCCGGCCGCGACCTGCCACAGCAGCCGCGGCCCCACGCCGCGGACTGCCGCGTTTACCGCGGCCTCCGTCGCCTGCGCGGCCCGACCGTGCGTGTCGCTGGCCGGCACACCCTTCATGAACACCTGGCCCGCCTCGGTCGACAGGACAGCCGCCGTCGAGCACGTCAGACCGTCCGCGACATCCCGCGCCCCGGCCACCGGTCCCGTGTGCGCCTCGACGGCCGCCCACACCTCGGCCGGCAGCTCCCACCACCCGGTACGCGACACCCGACCCTTCAGACGAGAAGAGGGGCCGCAGGCGCGCCCCCTTCACCAGCTCAACGAGCAACCTAGTGCTGCGTCGCGCCGCATTTCCGGCATCGCTGCGCGCCGCTCCACGGCACCCAATCATGATCACAGTCGGCCATGGCGACTCCCTTCCGTCCTCGGTCGACCGTGCGCCCGGCGGGGGTCGGGTGGCGACGGCGCACACGGCACGCATAGCGGCGTCAGGCCTGCATTCCCGCGCCCGTGGCGGCCTCGAACCGACCCGCCTGCACGCAACGGCAGGTCAGGTGGTCGCGGGATCAGGTGTGGCGATGGCTCCCCGCCTTGGCCCGGCGGCCACCGGGTCTCCCGGCACCAGTACCGAGCACCTCCGGCCTCCCGCCTCCCGCCTCCGGGGAGGCGGATCATCGTCGCGCATAGCGAAGCCTGATCGCGAAGAGCCTGCCCGGGGTCGGGCGGACCTCTCGCGGGTTCGCTCAGATCGTCAGGGATCCGGGCGGGACGGGAGCCCGTCCAGGTGGCGCCCCGTCCACCAGAGCCACGATGCAGATCTTCATCGGCACAGACAGTGACGCAGCTCCGCTTCCGCGCGGCGAGCAGCCGGTCCGTCTCACATGCGTCTCACATACGCGGGGCCAAGGAGTCGGCGACCGTGCCCTGACCTGGCCCGTAGCTGCCTCACCTGAGCGCCATGGATACCACGGACGGCAGGTAAGCTCTCATTCCGTGACTGCCAAGCCCCGCATTCCGAATGTCCTGGCCGGCCGCTACGCCTCCGCGGAGCTCGCCGTCCTGTGGTCCCCCGAGTACAAGGTCAAGCTGGAGCGCAAGCTGTGGCTCGCGGTGCTCCGCGCGCAGAAGGACCTCGGGGTGGAGGTTCCGGAGCAGGCACTCGCCGACTATGAGCGGGTGCTGGACACCGTCGATCTGGCGTCTATCGCCGAGCGGGAGAAGGTCACCCGCCACGACGTGAAGGCCCGCATCGAGGAGTTCAACGCTCTCGCCGGGCATGAGCAGGTCCACAAGGGCATGACCTCCCGTGACCTGACCGAGAACGTCGAGCAGCTGCAGATCCGGCTGTCGCTGGAGCTGATGCGGGACCGTACGGTCGCCGTCCTGGCGCGGCTGGGCCGGATCGCCGGTGAGCAGGCCGAGCTGGTCATGGCGGGGCGTTCGCACAATGTCGCGGCCCAGGCGACCACGCTGGGCAAGCGCTTCGCGACCGCCGCCGACGAGCTGCTGGTGGCGTACGGGCGGCTGACCGACCTGCTGACCCGCTACCCGCTGCGCGGCATCAAGGGCCCGGTCGGCACCGCGCAGGACATGCTGGACCTGCTGGGCGGTGACGCCGCGAAGCTGGCCGAGCTGGAGCAGCGGATCGCCGGGCACCTCGGCTTCGGCCAGGCGTTCACCTCGGTCGGCCAGGTCTACCCGCGCTCGCTGGACTATGACGTGGTGACCGCGCTGGTACAGCTGGCCGCGGCGCCGTCGTCGCTGGCCAAGACCATCCGGCTGATGGCCGGCCACGAGCTGGTGACCGAGGGCTTCAAGCCCGGCCAGGTCGGTTCGTCCGCGATGCCGCACAAGATGAACACCCGCTCCTGCGAGCGCGTCAACGGTCTGATGGTCATCCTGCGCGGCTACGCTTCGATGGCCGGCGAGCTGTCCGGCGACCAGTGGAACGAGGGCGACGTGTCCTGCTCGGTGGTGCGCCGGGTCGCGCTGCCGGACTCCTTCTTCGCCCTGGACGGTCTGCTGGAGACGTTCCTGACCGTGCTGGACGAGTTCGGCGCCTTCCCCGCCGTCGTCGCGCGCGAGCTGGACCGCTATCTGCCCTTCCTCGCCACGACCAAGGTGCTCATGGGCGCCGTACGGGCCGGGGTGGGCCGCGAGGTGGCGCACGAGGCGATCAAGGAGAACGCGGTCGCCGCGGCGCTCGCCATGCGCGAACAGGGTGCGGAGCGCAACGAGCTGCTCGACAAGCTGGCGGCGGACGACCGGATCCCGCTGGACCGGGCGCAGTTGGACGCGCTGATGGCCGACAAGCTGTCCTTCACAGGCGCCGCCGCCGACCAGGTGGCCGCCGTCGTGGCCCGCGTCGAGGAGATCACCAAGCAGTACCCGGAAGCCGCGGCGTACACGCCGGGCTCCATCCTGTGAGGCCCCGCTGAGATGGGGTTCACTCCCGAAGAACTGCAGGCCGCGCGCGGCCGCCTCGTCCCCGACGTGGCGGCGCCCGGCCTGCGGGTGCTTTTCTGCGGTATCAACCCGGGGCTGCTCTCGGCGGCCACCGGCCACCACTTCGCCCGGCCCGGCAACCGCTTCTGGCCCACCCTGCACGCGTCCGGGTTCACCCCGCGGATCCTCAAGCCCGCCGAAGAGCAGGAGCTGCTCGGCTACGGCCTCGGCATCACCAATGTCGTGAAGCGGGCGAGTGCCCGGGCCGACGAGCTGACCGCGGAGGAGTTCCGTGAGGGCGGGCGGGAGCTGGCCGAGAAGGTGCGGCGGCTGCGGCCGGAGTGGCTGGCGGTGGCCGGGGTGACGGCCTATCGGGTGGCTTTCGACGACAAGCACGCCAAGGTCGGCCCGCAGGAGCGCACGATCGGTGGCACCCACATCTGGGTGCTGCCCAACCCCAGCGGCCTCAACGCGCACTATCCGCCGGCCGCGCTGGCGGAGGAGTACGGGCGGCTGCGCGCGGTGGCGTTTGCCGAAGAGGCCGAGGAAGGTGACGCGCGGGACGTGTGAGTCACGCGTTACGGGTAAGGCGTGCGTTGTGTGTAGGGCGCACGGGGTGGTGGGGCCGTGCGGAGCGGTTAGACCGTTCGAGAGCGCTGCGCCGGATGGATACGGCCAGTGAGCCGATAAGCCGTCAGGCGTTCCGTTGGCCCCATTCGTGTCGTTCCTATGCTGGTTATGCCGATTTCGACCTTTGCGTTGATACTCGGAGTTACCCATGTGCCGCTCAGCCCCTAGCGACAGGACGAGATGACTACCGGTCAGCCTCAGCCGCCGCGCGTCCGGCGGAACAAGCGGTCGGACGGAGGAAAGAACTCCGATACCGACCGGCTGCTGCGCACGTTGCTGCGCCGCCGCAAACACCAGCTCAGCGTCGAGGAAGTCACCGTCACCGACAGACCGCAGGTGCGCCGCGCGGTCACGGCGGCCGCCCTCGGCAACATGATGGAGTGGTTCGACTTCGGGGTCTACGCCTATCTGGCGGCCACGATGGGCAAGGTCTTCTTCCCGTCCAGCTCCTCCGGCGCCCAGCTCGTCTCCACCTTCGCCACCTTCGCCGCCGCCTTCCTCGTGCGGCCGCTCGGCGGTCTGGTCTTCGGACCGCTGGGCGACCGCATCGGACGGCAGCGGGTACTGGCCGCCACCATGATCATGATGGCGATCAGCACCTTCGCGGTCGGCTTCCTGCCCGGTTACGACTCCATCGGCTTCGCGGCGCCCCTGCTGCTGCTCCTCTGCCGGCTGGTGCAGGGCTTCTCGACCGGTGGCGAGTACGCCGGCGCCACGACCTACATCGCCGAATACGCCCCGGACAAGCGACGCGGCTTCCTCGGCAGCTGGCTCGACTTCGGCACCTTCGTCGGTTACGCCCTCGGCTCGGGCCTGGTCACCGTGCTCACCGCCGTACTGGGCACGGACGGCCTGGAGAGCTGGGGCTGGCGCATTCCCTTCATGGTGGCCGGGCCGCTCGGCCTGATCGGCCTCTACATGCGCATGAAGCTGGAGGAGACCCCGGCCTTCAAGCAGGAGGCGGAAGCCGCGCGGCAGGAGGCCGAGAACGCGAGCTCCGGCGACGCTCCCGTCGAGGAGGCCCGGCAGTCGGGCAAGGGCCGGCTGAAGGAGATCTTCACGGGGCACTGGGAAGCCGTGCTGATCTGCATGGGGTTGGTGCTGCTGTACAACGTCACCAACTACATGGTGACGTCCTACCTCCCCACTTTCATGACCGAGACGCTCGGTGAGGACGCCACGACCGCGCAGCTGATGGTCCTGGGGACCATGGTCGTCGTCGCCCTGTCGATCACGACCGTGGGCCGCACCTCGGACCGGTGGGGCCGCCGGCCGGTGTTCATGGCATCCAGCGTCGCGCTGGTGGCGCTGGCCTATCCGGCGTTCCTGCTGATCCGGGAAGGCGGCATCCTGCTGCCGTCCTTCGGCTGCCTCATCCTGGGCCTGCTGCTGGTGTGCTTCGCGGGCACCTCCGCCTCGACGCTGCCGGCGCTCTTCCCCACCCATCTGCGCTACGGAGCGCTGTCCATCGCGTTCAACATCTCCGTCTCGCTCTTCGGCGGCACCACCCCGCTGGTCGCCTCCGCGCTGGTGGCGTCCACGGGCAGCCATATGATCCCGGCGTACTACCTGATGGTGGCGGGCGTCATCGGCTTCATCGCCGCCTTCTTCCTGCACGAGACGGCGGGCAAGCCGCTGCGCGGTTCCGGCCCGATGGTCGAGACCCCCGAGCAGGCCCGCGAGCTGGTGGCGCACAGCCGGACCGAGGCGGGGCGCCAGGCCCGGGACATCTGGATCCGCCTGCGCCACCCCTGGGGACACCACCGCGACAAGCAGGGCGACCAGGAGAAGTAGGCCGAGCCGGACGATCGGTCCGGACGGAGACACGGGGACGGCCGCGCCGGCACGGTCCGCGCCCGGCCCCCGCGCCCCACGCACCCGGGACGGGTGGCGTCGGCGGTGCGCCCGGTCCGCACCGGGCCGGCCGCACCGGTGCCGCCACCCGTTTGCCGTGCTCAGTGCGGCAGGTCTGCCCGGCCCACCGCCGCCAGCAGCTGGAAGACCGGCATCTCGGGTCCGCCCTCCCCCAGGCCGACCGCGATCCAGCGCCCGCCGGCACGCCAGGCGTGCACCCGCGGGACCTGACCGCACAGGACGTCCAGCGGCGGACGGACGGGCATCCCCATCGCCACCCGCTCCAGATGGTCCGCGAGGTCGAGCACCTCGGGCTCGCCCCAGCGTAAGCAGAGAGCCGATATGAGTCCCTCCAGCTCGGCCCGGTACTCCTGAGCGGTCTCCTTGACGTCCGCCGGGTCGGCGTCCCAGAGCTGTTCGTCGCCGCGCAGCTGGGCGACGTGGAATCCCGGGCCGCTCTCGACCATCGCGGAGCGGACCGGCTCGTCGGGGAAGTCCCGGTCGCGAAGGACGTCGATGGCGGTGAGGTGCTGAGCCGTGGTCACGTTCGTCATGCCGTCAGTAAACCGCCAGGGTCTGACAATTGGCTCCGCGTCAGGCTCCTGCGGCCGTCGCCGGGCCGCGTGGACCGGCGGCAAGGGCACAGGGAACCGGCAGCAAGGGCACCGTCCCGCGACTCCTGCCCGGCCCGCCGGCTGTCCCCCGTACCCCGCCCGGGACTCGCCGCACACCGGCTGACCGGCTACGATCCGCCACACACGCAATGCGAGGGAGACGGACCGTGGGGCGGCTAACCGGCGGGGACCCCTCCCTGCTGCGACGGATCAACTCCGCGGTGGTGCTGCACGCGCTGCGCGCCGCCGACTCCCCGACGCTCACCCACCTCGTGGAAGTGACCGGCCTGTCCCGGCCCACCGTCGAGGGCGTGGTCGAGGGCCTGATCGAGACCGGCCTGGTGGTCGAGGTGCCCGCCGACGAGGGCGCCGCCCGCCGCCAGGGCCGCCCGGCCCGCCGCTTCCGCTTCCGTACGGAGGCCGGGCACCTGCTCGGCATCGAGATCGGTCCGCACCGGGTGGCGGCCCTGCTGTCGGACCTCGGCGGTCGGGTGCTCGGCTCGGCGCAGCGCGCGGTGGAGGAGTCGGCGTCCGCGGACGAACGGCTGGAGAAGGTACGGGCCGCGGTGGCCGAACTGCTGCGGCGGGCGGGCGTGGCCCGCAGTTCGCTGCGGGCCGTCGGAGTGGGCAGCCCCGGCATCGTGGAGGCGGACGGCACCGTACGGCTGGGCACGGCGCTGCCGGGCTGGACCGGGCTGCCGCTCGGTGACCGGCTGCGCCGTTCCTTCCGGTGCCCCGTCCTGGTGGAGAACGACGCGAACGCCGCCGCCGTGGCCGAGCACTGGAAGGGCGCGGCCGCCGGTTCGGACGACGTCGTGTTCGTCCTCGCGGGGCTGAGCCCGGGGGCCGGGGCGCTGATCGGCGGGCGGCTGCACCGCGGCTTCGGCGGCGCCGCCGGGGAGATCGGCGCGCTGCACCTGCTGGGGCGCGAGGCCACACCGGAGAAGCTGCTGTCCACGACCGGGGAGCCGCTGCACCCGCTGGACGAGGCGCAGGTGGCGCGGGTTTTCGCCCTGGCGCGCGACGGTGACGCGCGGGCCCGGGACGCGATGGATCGTTTCCTCCAGCGGCTGGTGCACGACGTCGCCGCACTGGTGCTCGCCCTCGACCCGGAACTGCTGGTCGTCGGCGGCTGGGCCGCCGGCCTGGACGACGTACTGGAACCGCTCCGCGCCGAGCTGGCCCGCTACTGCCTGCGGCCGCCCCAGGTGGCCCTGTCCGTGCTCGGCGAAGCGGCGGTGGCCACGGGTGCCCTGCGGCTCGCGCTGGACCACGTCGAGGGCGAGCTGTTCGCGGTGGACGGAACGGCCACGGCACGGCACTGACGCCGTACGGCACTGCCGGGCCCGGCGGGCCGGTGCCGAGGGCCGCGGCGTTCTCGGCGCACCGCAGTCCGCGACGAGGGGTCTCATCTCTGCCGCGGCCCTCGGTGTGGGGCTGGACGTATGAGTCGGTGGGGCAAGCCCCACTCCCAGGCCGATCCGGGGGATGCCGGGCTTCGTGCCGTGCACAGTGGAGTGACCGAGCCGTACGGCCGGACCGGCGCGCCCCGGGAAGCACGGGTGTCACGCCGGGGCGAAGGAGGAGAGGGAAGGATCGTGCGACCGATGGTGTCGTGGGTGACCAGTGCGTGCGTGGGGTTCGCGAGGGCGTGCGCCGTGACGGTCGTCGTCATGCTGGTGCCCGCGGTGTGGGCCGCCGCCGTGGCCCTGGGGGGCTGGTGGGGTGCGGGGAACCCGTGGTCGTGGGTGGCGCCTCTCGTACTGGTGGGCGTGGGCACGCTCGCCCTGTCCCGCCCGGTCTGCCGGGTGGTCCGCCTTCTCGTCGCCAGGTGGACGGCCACCGCCGTCCCCGGCGGCTACCAGCAGGCGGAGCCGGTGGTGCGCATGTCCACCGGGTTCTGGTGGAACGGCTTCTCCTACGAGCGGACCCGCCGGGACGCCCTCTTGGACCAACGGTGGCGGATCTGGTGGAACGATCCTGCGACGTGGCGGGACCTGCGCTTCACGGTGCTCGCGCCGTTCGCCGCGGGCGTCGTCTCAGCCGTCCCGCCGGCCGCCGTCGCGGTGGCGGTCCTCGGGTTCGGCCGGCCCGCGCTCTCCGGGCGCCTCGTCGGCGTACTCGCCACGGTCGTGGCCATCGCCGCCGCTCCGTACGCCTGGCGGGTCATCGAGCCGGTGGCCGTCCGGTTCCTGCGCCCCTCGCGGGCGATGGCGCTGGCGGACCGGGTGGACGAGCTGACGGCCCAGCGCGCGGACACGACGGTCGCGCAGGCCGCCGAGATCCGCCGGATCGAACGGGACCTGCACGACGGGGCGCAGGCCCGCCTGGTCGCGCTCGGACTGTCCCTGGCGACCGCCGAGAGACTGCTGACGACCGATCCCGACCAGGCCAAGGCACTGATGCGAGAGGCGCGCGTCGGCGCCACCGCGTCGCTCAGCGAACTCCGCGAACTGGTCAAGGGCATCAACCCGCCGGTACTGAACGAGCGGGGACTCATCGACGCCGTCCGGGCCTTCGCGCTGGACAGCCCTCTGGAGACGACCGTTGACACGGACCTGCGACTGCGCCTCGATCCGCCGATCGAGTCCGCCGTGTACTTCGGCATCGCCGAACTCGTGACCAACGCGGCCAAACACGCCCACGCGGACCGCGCCCGCATCGTCCTCACCCGGGACGGCACCGGCCTCGTCGTGGACGTCGAGGACGACGGCCGGGGCGGAGCCGTCGAGCGGGCCGGTGGCGGCCTCGCGGGGCTGCGCCGCCGCCTCGCGGTCTTCGACGGCACCCTGGAGGTCACCAGCCCGGCAGGCGGCCCGACGCGCGTGAGGATGATGGTGCCATGCGAATCGTTGTAGCCGAAGACCTCTACCTCCTGCGCGACGGGATGGTCCGTCTCATCGAAGCCTGCGGCCACCAGGTGGTGGCGACGGCGTCGACCGGGCCGGAAACGCTCGAAGCGCTGCTGAAGTGGCGGCCGGACGTCGCCGTCGTCGATGTCCGTATGCCGCCGACCCAGTCGGACGAGGGCCTGCGCGCGGCTCTCGCCGCCCGCCGTGAGGCGCCCGGACTGCCGGTCCTGGTCCTCTCCCAGCACGTCGAACAGCTCTACGCACGCGAGCTCCTGGCGGACGGCACGGGCGGCATCGGCTACTTCCTGAAGGAGAGCGTGTTCGACGCCGATCAGTTCATGGACGCACTGGAACGCGTCGCCGGCGGCGGGACCGCCATGGACCCGGCCGTCATCGCCAGACTCCTGTCCAGCGGCTCCTCGAACCGACGCCTCGCGGGACTCACCGAACGCGAACACTCCGTGCTCGGCCTGATGGCCGAAGGCCTGTCCAACCAGGCCATCGGACAACGGCTCTTCCTCAGCGAGAGCACCATCGGCAAGTACACCACCACCATGTTCGGCAAACTCGGCATCACCGACGACGACAGCAGCAACCGCCGCGTCCTCGCCGTGCTCACGTATCTGAACAACCCCTGATCACCTGCTTCGGGCGGCACGGCGCCCAGATGTCGCATACTTGTGCGATGAGTTCGCCGTCCGCACCACCGAGGTTCCGGGATCCCCGCAGTACGAGGTACCACTACCTGGGGTCCATCCTCGTCCGCTGCCCCGCCTGCGACAGCACGGCATACGTCGTGCCGGCCCCGGATCCGTCCGGCGAGCCGGGCCGGCAGCTGTTCGGGCCGCGGCGTCTCATCTGTCGTGTCTGTGGGGTCTCCCAGCAGCGGGCCGGTGGGCGGGCGGCTTTCCACCGGGGCTCCTGCGGGCCCGCCACCGACCCGTTCTTCGGGGCCCGGCTGTGGCTGCAGACCGAGACCCGGCACGGCTGGGTGTGGGCCTACAACCTGGAACATCTGGATCTCATCGGGCGGTTCGTGAAGGCCTCGCTGCGCGAGCGGGCTCCGTGGCACGAGCAGGGCCGGAAGATGACCGTGGTGGCCCGCTTGCCCGCATGGATGAAGCAGGCGAAGAACCGGGACGAGGTGTCGCGCGCTTTGGACCGCATCCACGCCTCAATGATCCGCGGCTGATCCGCGCGCACCTCCCATGCGGCACCGGGGCCCTTCCCGGCGTCCGCGGCGTGACGCGGGGGCGTTGTCAGACCCCCCGGCTAATGTGCTGACCAGTTGACCCCGGCGTCCGGCCGAACAGGCGGCAGGGGGCCGGTCAGCCGTGGTGCCGAGACGGGGAGAGCGCGATGAGCGATCAGCAGGATTCCACCACGTATCCGTCATCCGCCGGATACGCGCAGGTCAACGGCCTGAATTTGTACTACGAAACGCACGGCGCAGGGCAGCCGCTGGTCCTGCTGCACGGCGGGCTGCTCACCATCGACCTGTCCTTCGGCGGCATACTGCCCGCGCTCGCCGCGACGCGGCAGGTCATCGCCGTGGAACTGCAAGGGCACGGGCACACCGGCGACATCGACCGGGACCCGACGCTCTCGTATCTGGCCGACGACGTGGCGGGGCTGCTGGACCACCTCGGGATCGACCGGGCGGACTTCTTCGGATTCAGCCTCGGTGGCCTGACCGCCCTCCAGCTGGCGCTCACCCGGCCCGCGCGCGTGAACCGGCTGGTGCTCGCCTCCACGCACTACCGCCCCGACGGTTACCACCCGGAGATCCTCGATCCGCAGGCACGGCCCGGCTCCCCGCGGATGCCCACCGAAGGCGACTTCCGGGAGATGTACGAGGCGTACGCGAAGGTCGCGCCCGATCCGGGCCGCTTCGAGGCGTTCGCCGAGAAGCTGCAGCCGACGGTGCACGCGTTCGAGGGCTGGTCCGCCCGGACCCTGGCCGGGCTGGAGGCGCCGGTCCTCCTGCTGGTCGGCGACACCGATTTCGTCCGGCTGGAGCACGCCGTCGAGATGCACGAGCTGATCCCCGGCTCACAGCTCGGCGTGCTCCCGGGCACGACGCACAGCAACCTGCCGCGGCGCGCCGACCTCGTCGTGCCGATGGTGCGGGCGTTCCTGACGCCGCCGGACGGCACGGCGGTGCGCGACGCGCCGGAGGCGGGCATACCCTCGGCCGGGTGAGTGGGGCAGGGGATACTCAGCCGCGCCCTGTATCGATGACACAGAAGCGGTTGCCCTCGGGGTCGGCCAGCACGACGAAGTCGGCGTCCTCCGGGTAGAGGTCCCAGTCGACCCGCCGAGCGCCCAGGGACACCAGCCGTTCGACCTCGGCGGCCTGGTCGGCGGCGTCATCGGCGTACAGATCCAGGTGGACCCGCGGACGCTCCCGGACGGGCGTCTCGCTCAGGCCGATCGAGACCTGGACCCCGTCCCCTTCCGCGGGCCTCAGGACCACCCACCCGTCTTCCGGCTCGTCACGCGGTTCGTACCCCAGGGCATCCATCCAGAAGGCAGCCGCACGCCGAACGTCCGAAGCGCCCACCACGATCGATCCGATTCTCAGCATGATCCGATTGTCGCGCAGCGGCGCCGCTTCGGTGGCCCGGGCGGGAGTCCGGCGGGGGGGGAGGCCGCCGCCTAGCTCGCGAGGACGGTGACGCCCGCGTCGGTCTCGTTGTCGCCGAAGGTGAGCCGGCAGGTGTCGGCGCGGTACGTGGACAGTGCCACGGCCGCGGTCCGGCCGCCCGCGAAGTAGCGGGTGGTGACGACGAGGACGGGAGCGCCGGGCAGCCGGTCCAGTTCCCTGGCGTCGTCCGCGCGGGCCGAACCGAGCTCGACGGCCCGGTCCTGGCCTTCCAGTTCGAGCTGCTGGAGCTCGCGGAGCACGGCGCGGGCGCGGGCCGGCGCGTCCACGGCGGCACGGGTGGCGGCTTCCGGCACGGAGCGGGCGGGTACGTACAGCTGCTCGGCGGCGACCGGCTGGCCGTGCGTGACCCGGCTGCGGTGCACGACGTGCACCTGCTCGCCGGCCGCCAGCTCCAGCAGGCGCGCCACGGCCGCGGGCACGTTCTGCGACTCCACGGCGTCGACGGGCTGCCAGTCGTCGCCGGGCGCGCCTGGCCAGGTGTGGCGCGCCGGGTCGACGGCCACACCGACGCGGGGCGGCGCGACGGTCGTGCCCACGCCGCGGCGGCGCTGCAGACGCCCTTCCAGTTCCAGCTGTTCCAGCGCCTGGCGCAGCGTGGCGCGCGCGACGCCGAACCGCGCCGCCAGGTCGCGCTCGTTGGGCAGGATCTCGCCGACCGAGAACTCCGAGTCGAGCGCCTCGCTGAGCACGGTCTTGAGGTGCCAGTACTTCGGCTCCGGCGCCGTTTCGAGCTGCGTGGTCCCCACCCTGTCCTCCGCCATGGCCGTCTTCCCGGCGAGGGTGGTCCCCACCGGAACGCGGGCCCGTCCCGAGCCCGCGCGTGCGCCCGGATATGAGCGCTTCTTTATGAAAGGTTGTTGCAGTATCCCTGTGACGATATGGCTGCCCTCACCCTTGGTCAAGACCAATCGACCGATCCGTTCACGGCACGGGCGGGCGGACACGGACGGAGGTCAGGGCATCGCCGGGTCAGCGCAGCAAGATGGCAGCGCGGCGGGAGAAAGAGAACAGGGCGGCCCGAGAACCGGCCAGCCGGCTGCCAGATCAGCCAAGGGGGCAGGTCAACCAACCAGGCAGGGCGACCCGAGCCGGTCAGTTCCGAGTGGCGAGTGATGCCAGCTTGTCCGGGTTGCGGATGATGTAGACGGTCTGGATCCGGCCGTCCACCACATCGACCTGGAAGACCGCGTCGGGCCTGCCCCGGACAGCACGAGAAGCGCGACACCGCCGTTGAGCTCCCGGAAGACGAAGTCGGCCGCCGGGATGCCGCCCCTGGCCACGCCGAGCAGGAAGCGGCCGACCTTGTCGGCGGACTCGATGATCCACAGCGGCGCCTTGGCCTTGCCGCCGCTGTCGCCGACCAGCCGTACGTCCTCGGCGAGCAGGCTCAGCAGGCCCTCCAGGTCCTCCCCCGCGGCCGCCGCGAGAAAGCGCTCGGTCAGATCGCGCTGCCGGGCCGGGTCGACCTCGAAGCGCGGGCGGCGCTCCTCGACGTGCCGCCGGGACCGGCCCGCGAGTTGGCGCACCGCGGCCTCACCGCGCTCAAGAACGGTGGCGATCTCCGCGTACGGGTAGCCGAACGCCTCGCGCAGTACGAACACCGCGCGCTCCAGCGGCGACAGCGACTCCAGCACCACCAGGACGGCGAGGGTGACGGACTCGGCGAGAACGGCGCGCTCGGCGGTATCAGTGGCCACACTGCCGAAACCGGTCGCCACGTCGCCGAAGTCGGTGGCCAGCGGCTCGGGCAGCCAGGGCCCCACGTACGTCTCCCGGCGCGCCTGGACCTGCCGCAGCCGGTCGATGGCCAGCCGGGTCGTGACGCGCACCAGGAAGGCACGCGGTTCGCGCACCTCCTCCCGGCCGGCGGACGACCAGCGCAGCCATGCCTCCTGCACCACGTCCTCGGCGTCGGCCACCCGGCCGAGCATCCGGTAGTCCACGTCCAGCAGCACGGGGCGGTGCTCCTCGAAGACGTCGGTCGCGGGATCGGTCTGCACCGCCTCATCCCAGCGGGCCGCCTGCCGGTTGTCCAGCGGAAACGTACGGAAGGCGGTCGCTTCGGACGTGGTGTGCCGCACCGCCGGAAGTGTCGGACAGGGCGTCAGGACCCAAGGCGCAGAGAGGCTACCGCTCAGTAGCCATCGCTGACATGGTGTCCCTGCGCACCAGCCCGCCCCCGCCCACCCACCCGTTCCGTCCCTCCGCCCCGACACCCCACCCAGGAGCCACCATGGCCGCAACGGTCTCCTTCGCCCATGTCACCCCGCCCGGCCGGCCGGAGTTCACCGTCGCTTATGAGCGCAAGGGTTCGGGCGCACCGCTCGTCCTCCTGCACGGCATAGGCCACCACCTCCAGGCGTGGGAGCCGGTCTCCGACATCCTCGCCGCCTCCCACGAGGTCATCGCCCTGGACCTGCCCGGCTTCGGTGCCTCCCCCGCGCTGCCGCCCGGGGTGGCGTACGACCTCGACTCGGTCGCCTCGTTGCTGGCCGCCACGTTCTCCGAGCTGGGTCTCGACCGGCCGCACATAGCCGGGAATTCGCTCGGTGGCCTGCTGGCCCTGCAGTTGGGCCTCGGCAAGCACGTACGGTCGGTGACCGCGCTCTCCCCCGGCGGCTTCTGGACGCCGGCGGAGCGCCGGTATGCCTTCTGGGTGCTGCGCGGTATGCGGGCCGGCGCGAAACTGCTGCCGCGGCCCGCTGTCGGGCTGCTGGCCCGTTCGGCGGCCGGGCGGGCTTCCCTCACGAGCGCCGTCTATGCCCATCCGGGCCGCCGTTCGGCGTCGGCGGTGGTGGCCGAGACGGAGGCGCTGCGCACGGCGACCGGTTTTGCACCCACACTGGCGGCGGGCCTCGCCGTACTGTTCACCGATGACGTACCGGACCTTCCCGTGACCATCGCCTGGGGCAGCCGGGACCGGCTGTTGCCTCGTCGGCAGGGGGTGCGCGCCAAGTACGCGATACCGGGCGCCCGGCTCGTACGCCTGCCGGGCTGCGGCCATGTGCCGATGAACGACGATCCGGCGCTGGTCGCCCGGGTCATCCTCGACACGGCGCGCTGAGATCCGGACCGGCCGAGGGCCGGACGGGCGAGCCCCGAACCGACGGAGCCGGGTCCGGCCGGTCCCCTGGAGTTCACCACGCGTTCGGCGGCGGGGCACCCGGCAGCGGTACGAACGGGAACGTCACCAAGATCGGGTCGTACCCATGGGACGTACCCATGGGTCGTACGAATCGGTCGTATCACGGGAGGTTTCACATGGCGCAGGGATCCGGCAGAGCCGTCGACCGGCGGTCGCTGCTGCACGGCGCGGCGCTCGGTACCGCGGCGCTCGCCCTGCCCGCCGTCGCGCACGCCGCGGGGACGGGCAGCGCCGGAGCGGGCGCCGCGCCCCGTACCGCAGGGGCGCCGGCCCAGGTGCGCGCCGGACGCCCGAGCGCTCTGTGGGGCGTGCAGACCGGGGACGTGACGACCTCCTCCGGGCTGGTGTGGGCGCGTGCCGACCGGCCGGCCCGGATGCTCGTGCAGACGGCGGCGACCGAGTCGTTCCGCGATGCCCGCACCTGGCACGGCCCGGTGCTCGGCCCCGATACGGACTTCACCGGCACCACCGCGCTGCACGGCCTGCCGTCCGGCGAGCAGATCCACTACCGGGTGCTGCTGGCCGACCCGCACGACTACCGGCGTACGGGTGAGCCGGTCACCGGCACGTTCCGTACCGCCTCGGACCGGCGCCGCGACGGGGTGCGCTTCACCTGGTCGGGCGACCTCGCAGGCCAGGGCTGGGGTATCAACCCGGAGCTCGGCGGCTACCGGATCTACGAGGAGATGCGCCGTCGGGACCCGGATTTCTTCCTGTGCAGCGGTGACAACATTTACGCCGACAGTCCGATCGAGGCCAGTGTGCGACTGCCCGACGGCAGGGTCTGGCGCAATGTGACCACCGAGGAGAAGTCGAAGGTCGCCGAGACGCTGGCGGAGTACCGCGGCGCCTTCCGCTACAACCTGCTGGACGCGAACCTGCGCCGCTTCAACGCGCAGGTCCCCACGATCATCCAGTGGGACGACCACGAGGTGCGCAACAACTGGTACCCGGGCCAGATCCTGGACGACGACCGGTACACGGAGAAGGACGTGGACGTGCTCGCCGCCCGTTCGCTGCGGGCGTTCCGGGAGTACTTCCCCATCCGTACTCTCCGTTCGGACCGGGGCGGCCGGGTATACCGCGTGATCAACCACGGGCCGCTGCTGGACGTGTTCGTACTGGACATGCGGACGTACCGGAACGCCAACTCCCCGAACCGGCAGACCGACGACCGGCAGGGCATCCTCGGCGCCGAGCAGCTGGCGTGGCTGAAGCGGTCGCTGTCGCGGTCCCGTGCCGTGTGGAAGGTGATCGCTTCCGATCTGCCGCTGGGGCTGGTGGTCGCGGACGGCAAGACCGACTTCGAGGCGGTGGCGCAGGGCGACCCTGGCCGGCCGCTGGGCCGGGAGCTGCAGATCGCCGAGCTGCTGCGGCACATCAAGCGCCACCGCGTCACCGGCACGGTCTGGCTGACGACCGACGTGCACTACACCTCGGCCCAGCACTACGATCCGTCGCGTGCCGCCTTCAAGGACTTCGCGCCGTTCTGGGAGTTCGTCTCGGGACCGCTGAACGCCGGCGGCTTCCCGGCGGTGCCGCTGGACGGTACGTTCGGCCCCGCGCAGCCCTTCGTCAAGGCGCCGCGGCGGGCGAACGTCTCCCCCGCCGAGAGCCCGCAGTACTTCGGCGAGGTGGACATCGACGGGGACAGCGGCGAACTGACGGTACGGCTGCGTCAGGACAGCGGGCAGGTGCTGTTCAGCCGGGTGCTGCAGCCGGGGCGGGTGGGACAGCCGGACCGGTAGGGAACGGGAACCGCCGCCTTTTGCCTCGATTGCGTCCTTTACCCATCGGTCACAGAGCGTTCGCGATCAGGCAACACCCGTCGGCGACGCTGGGCTGCATGACTGACGCGACATCCGCCAAGAGCTCCCGCCGCCACCACTGGCGGCGGGACCTCGTCGAGCTGGCCGCCCTGTTCACCGCCGTGTCCGTGGCGGACGCCCTCGCCAACACCATCGCGCACGGCCCGTCGGGGCCGGTGCTGCTGTGCTGCTCGGCGGTCGCGCTGATCGCCACGGCCGGGTTCCACACCTGGTGGTCACGGCGCCACGAACACGCGCCGCCGCCCACCGATACGGGCGCCACAGCGCCCACGGCTCCGGCCGCCCCCGAGGGGGAGCGGCAGGAGACGGCGCTGTGGCGGATGCGTACGACCGTACGGGACGAACCGGGCAGCCTCGCCGCGCTGTGCACCGCGCTGGCCACGCACCGGGTGGACATCCTGAACCTCCAGACACACCCGCTGTCCGACGGGACGGTGGACGAGTTCCTCCTGCGCGCCCCCGCCCCGCTGCCCGGCACCGAACTGACCCGGACGGTCGCCGCGGCGGGCGGCACCCACACCTGGCTGGAGCGTGCGGACGCCCACGACCTGGTGGACGCCCCCACCCGGATGCTGGCGCTGGCCACCCGTACGGCACTGGACTCCGCCGAGCTGCCGCTGGCGCTACGCCAGTTGCTGGGGCGCTGCACCATCCATTCGGTGCCCGCGCGGTCCCTGAAGGGGCGACCGTCCGGCGAACGGGTGCCGGACGAGGGCATCCTCGAAGAGCACACCATGAAGTTCCGTGACCCGTCCGGGGGAACCGTCACCATCGAACGCCCGCACCTTCCGTTCACGCCCACCGAGTTCGCTCGGGTACGGGCGCTCGTCGAGCTGGACGCCCGGCTCGGCCAGCGGGTGCCGCCGCGCCGCGAGGTGCTGACCCTGCCCGAGGGCAACGCCCTCACCGTCCGCCGCGCCGACACCTCGGACCTGGCGGCGGCCCGCGAGATGCACGAGCGCTGCACGGCCCGGACGCTGGCGATGCGCTACCACGGCCCGGTCGCCGACGCCGAGCGCTACCTGAACCATCTGCTCACCCCGCGCTTCGGCCGCACGCTCGCGGTCGAGACCGCGTCCGGGCGGCTGGTGGCGCTCGGACACCTGCTGTGGGACGGCGAGGAGACCGAGGTGGCGCTGCTGGTCGAGGACGCGTGGCAGCGGCGCGGCATCGGCTCGGAGCTGCTGGGCCGGCTGGTCGGCATGGCCTCCGACGCGGGCTG
Organism: Streptomyces sp. NPDC033221; assembly: GCF_055577005.1. Classification (NCBI taxonomy): domain Bacteria; kingdom Bacillati; phylum Actinomycetota; class Actinomycetes; order Kitasatosporales; family Streptomycetaceae; genus Streptomyces; species Streptomyces sp. NPDC033221. The sequence goes on from NZ_JBVIQN010000021.1 coordinate 142,923, forward strand.
CGCGAGCGTCTACGCGATCACCCAGGCGTCGAACACCGGCATGGTGGCGGCGATGCGCGGGCTGGGGCTGCCGCTGGACTACCAGATCGAGGAAGGCACGCTGGTGATCAGCGCCCGCCCGGAGGGGTCGCCGGTCCGGCGGGAGCCCGTACGGCCGGAGGCGGCCCGCAGCGTGCCGGGGGCCGGGCCGCGGCTGCCCTGACGGCGTGACCGCGAAGCGCCCGGGCGCGAAGAAGAGTGGGGCCGGCCGGTACGCGAGCGCTCGTACCAGCCGGCCCCGGCGGTACGGAGACCGGTGCGGATCGGTGCCGTACCTCAGTGGCTCTCGCCGACGCCCTCCACAGGGCTCGGCGTGCTGCTCAGACCTGCTCCCACAGTGACGGCGCGTTCGCGGGTTCCCAGCCCGGCTGCGCCTGGTGGCCCTGGAGGCAGCGGTACGTGGTGCCGTCGTAGGTGACCTGGGCGCCCGCCTCGTAGACCGTGCCCGCGGCCCAGGTGGTCTCACCCGGCTGGCCGGGGCCGGGGTCCTCGGAGCCGCTCGTGCTGGTCTTCAGAGTGAGGCCGTAGCCCTGGAGCAGCGGGTTGATGGGCTGGTAGAAGGTCGTGCCGCCGGAGCGGCAGTTGCCGGACCCGCCGGAGGTGACGCCCTGTGCCTGGCTGCCGGAGATGAAGGAGCCGCCGGAGTCGCCGGGCTCGGCGCACACCGAGGTCCTGGTCACGCCGCTGACGGTGCCCTGCGGGTAGGTGACGCTGGTGTTGTGCTGCTGGATGGTGCCGCAGTGCCAGCCGGTCGTGGAGCCGGAGCGGCAGATCGAGGCGCCGACCGCCGCCTGGGTGGATCCGGCGACCCGGACGTTCTGGCCGCCCTGTCCCTTGACGTACGGCGTCGAGGTCCAGTTGCCGTTGGCGGCGACCCAGGCGGTGTCCCGGCCGGGGAAGGTGGATGCCTGGAAGCTGCCCTGGGCCACCTGGTTGTATCCGGTGGTGGAGGTTCCGGCGCGGCCGCAGTGTCCGGCGGTGGCGAAGCCTTGCTGGGTGCCGCGGGTGATCGCGAAGCCGACGGAGCAGCGTCCGCCGCCCATGTAGTACGCGTCGCCGCCGCGGATGTCGTAGAGCGGGCGCGGGCGTTCGGCGGTCGCGCCGACGCTCACCAGGCCGCGGTCGGCGCCGCTGGCGGCCAGGAACGACCGGGCCGCGGCCGGGTCGGCGGCGCGCAGCCGTACCGTGTTGGTCCGGACGTCGACGGCCCACGAGGACGCTTCGGGGGCGGCCCGGCGCGCTGACGCGCGGTCCAGCTTGTCCTTGGCGGCGTCGAGTTGGGCGAGGGTGTGCGGTACGTGGACGGCGCGCGCACCGGCCGCCCGTACGGCCGCGAGGCGCGCGGCGTCGGTGGTGGCCACGGTGAGGGTGGCGGATTCGGTGCCGCTGACCCAGGCACCGGCGAAGGAACCGCCCAGGGCGTGGTGCAGTCGTCCGGCGACCGCGCCGGCTTCCGCCTCGTTGGCCAGCCGGCGTTCGGCCTGTGCCCGGCCGAGGCCGAGGTCGCGCTGCATCGCCTGGAACACGGCGTCGGACGTGGCGCCGACGGACAGGGTTTCGGCGGCCGACCGGTGGGGGGTCTGCGGGGCCGCCGAGTCCGCCCCTGCGGACCGGGCCGCCGCTGAGCCGGGCAGCGCGGTCAGGACGAGTGCGCCGACGGCGGCTATGACGGCACACGCGCTGGTTCGTGCGTGTCTGTGGCGCATGGGGGTGGTCTCCTCGGTCTCGGGGGGGTGGAGGTGCCGAAAACTTAGGTGCCGTATGCCGATCCGGAGAAGATGTCAGTTGTCCTTCTGCCGGGTGTTATGGATGACGGGCGGGGCTGATGGGTAGTCCGTCGGCTCGTTGGTGGTCGGTGGCTTGCCGGTCTCCCCCGCCCCCGGTGGCCCGGGATCGGCCGCGTCCCGGTGATCGGCCAGCCATCGCGTGTAGCTGTCGCTGCGCGCGGCGGCGTCGGCGTGGGCGGCGCGTGCCTGGGCGATGACTTCGGCGGCGGCGTCTGCCGCCGGGGTGCCCGGGTGCCAGCCCACGAGGTGCCGCCAGGTCAGCGGCGTACCGGCCAGTGGTCTGGTCACCATGCCGGGGGTGGGCGGCAGCGTGGCGCGGCACAGACCGGCGGCGCGGCCGACCTGGACGAGGTGGATGCAGGACGCGGTGTCCGTCTCGTAGACGCGGGTGGGGGTGAAGCCGGCGCGGGCGCAGGCGAGGGTGAAGCAGTCCGCGAAGCAGCCGTCGCCCGGTACGTCGGCCCAGGCCTCCGCCGCCAGTTCCGCCAGGCCGATCTCGCGCCGTCCGGCCAGCGGGTGGCGCTCGGCGAGCATGACGAAGACGGGGTCCACCGCGACCTCCCGCCAGCTGAGCCGTTCGGGCTCGGGTGCCGGGCTCTCCCCGCAGGCCCCGATCAGGGCGAAGTCCAGCCGTCCCGCGGCGACGGAAGCGGCGATCTCGCGTTCGGACCAGGTGGTGAACGTGGTGACCGGCACTCCCGGGCGGACGGTCGCGAGCCGGTCCACCAGTCCGCCGAGCAGCGGGCCGTGGGTGCCGCCGAGCCGGAGGCCCGCCAGGGTGCCGCCGGCGCTGGTGAACCGTACGGCTTCCTGCTGGAGCTCGCTGATCGCGGGCAGCACCACGCGGGCGCGTTCGAGCACGAACTCCCCCAGCGCGGTGGGCCGTACGCCGAAGCGGCCGCGGTCGAAGAGCCGTCCGCCCAGGGTGCGCTCGATGCGTTTGAGCTGGGCGCTCAGGGCGGGCTGGGCGAGGCCGAGCCGGGCGGCGGCCTTGGTCAGGCTGCCCGCGTCGGCAATTGTCCGGATCGTCTTTAAATGCCGCAATTCCAGGTCCATGGTGTGAGCTTGCTGCTCCGCTCCGGGCCGGAGCAATAGCCTGGTGCGGACCAATGGCGGCCGCGGCCACCAGGCCCGGGACCGGCACCGCGCCGCCGCGTCCCGTTCGCCCTGCGCGGACGAGGCGCCCCCGGCGGCAACGCACGGCGCGCTGATGATGACGTACCGGGGGCTTCCGTACGAGGATGGGACGCATGTCCCACACCACTGCTTCCGACAACGCTCCACTCCCCCGCCAGGTCGCCGACGCCTATGTCGACGCCCTGGTCGACCTGGACCCCGTCACGGGCACCTTTCTCGGTGTCCCGGAGAGTTCGAGCAGGCTGCCCGACTTCTCGCCCACCGGCCAGGAAGCGGTGGCCCAGCTGGCCCGCACGACGCTGGACCGGCTCACCGAGGCCGAGCAGCGGCCGGGCGGGGACACTGAGGGCGAACGGCGCTGCGCCCGGCTGCTGCGCGAGCGGCTGACGGCGGAACTGGCGGTGCACGAGGCCGGTGAAGGGCTGCGCGCGGTGAGCAATCTGCACTCGCCGCTGCACTCGGTGCGCGAGGTCCTGACGATCACGCCGGTCGAGACGGACGCCGACTGGGCGGCGCTCGCCCAGCGGCTGCGGGCGGTGCCCGCCGCCCTGGAAGGCTACCGCGCCTCGCTGGAGGCGGGTCTGAAGCAGAACCTGCCCGCCGGTCCGCGCCAAGTCTCCACGGTAATCGGCCAGTTGGGCACCTGGATCGGTACGGGCCGCAGCTGGTTCGCCGAGCTGACCGAGCCGGGCCCCGAGGCGCTGCGGGCCGAGCTGGACGCCGCGGCGTCGGTGGCGGCCGGCGCGCTGGTCGAGCTGCGCGACTGGTTCCGTGACCGGTACGCCCCGGCGGTCGAGGGCGCGCCGGACGTGGTGGGCCGCGAGCGCTACGCCCTGCTCGCCCGCTACTTCAACGGCACCGACCTGGACCTGGACGAGGCGTACACCTACGGCTGGTCGGAGTTCCACCGGCTGCACGCCGAGATGGCCAAGGAGGCCGAAAAGGTCCTGCCCGGCGCGAAGACCCCGTGGGAGGCACTGTCCTGGCTGGACGAGAACGGTGAGGCCGTGGTGGGCGTCGAGGAGACCCGCCAGTGGCTCCAGGCGCTGATGGACCAGGCCATCGAGGCGCTGGACGGCACCCACTTCGACCTGGCGGAGCGGGTCAAGCACGTCGAGTCGCGGATCGCGCCGCCCGGCGGCGCCGCGGCGCCGTACTACACCGGCCCCTCGCTGGACTTCTCGCGCCCCGGCCGCACCTGGCTGCCGACGATGGGCCAGACCCGCTTCCCGGCGTACGACCTGGTCTCGACCTGGTACCACGAGGGCGTGCCGGGCCACCACCTCCAGCTGGCGCAGTGGGCGCACGTCGCCGAGGACCTCTCGCGGTACCAGACGACGGTGGGCATGGTCAGCGCCAACGCCGAGGGCTGGGCGCTGTACGCCGAGCGCCTGATGGACGAGCTGGGCTTTCTGACCAGCGCCGAGCGCCGCCTCGGTTACCTGGACGCGCAGATGATGCGGGCGGTCCGCGTCATCATCGACATCGGCATGCACCTGGAGCTGGCCATTCCGGCGGACTCGCCGTTCCACCCGGGTGAGCACTGGACGCCGGAGCTGGCGCAGGAGTTCTTCGGCCGTCACTCCAGCCGTCCGGCGGACTTCGTCGAGAGCGAGATCATCCGCTATCAGGGGATGCCGGGCCAGGCCATCGGCTACAAGCTGGGCGAGCGTACGTGGCTGGACGGCCGCGAGGCGGCGCGGCAGCGGCACGGCGCGGACTTCGACCTCAAGGCGTGGCACATGGCGGCGCTGTCACAGGGCTCGCTGGGTCTGGACGACCTGCTGGCCGAGCTGTCGCGGATCTGAGGCAGGAGCGGCGTGTTCGTCTTCTCCGGTGATCCGCTCCGGCCCGGCCGTATCGATCCGGAATTCGCCCGGGAGGCCGGCGCGGTACGGGCCGCCGGCGCGCGCCACGCGGTCGTCGACCACGAGGCGCTGCTCGCCGGGGACGCGGCGGGGGCGGTGGCGCGGGTGCCGCGCGGGTCCGGGGCGGCGTGGTACCGCGGCTGGATGCTGCCGGCCGAGCGGTACGCCGCGCTCGCCACGGCTCTCGGCGAGCGCGGCTGCCCGCTGCTGACCACGCCGGAGGGCTATCGCGCGGCTCATGAACTCCCGGGCTGGTACGACCTGTTCGCCGAACTCACCCCGAGGAGCCGCTGGCTGCCGTGCCCGCCCGGGCAGCCGCCCGGCGCGGCGGAGCTGGCCCGGGCGGCCGACGCGCTGGGCGGCGGGCCGGTGGTGATCAAGGACTGGGTGAAGTCCCGTAAGCACGAGTGGGCGGAGGCGGCGTACGTCCCGGACGCGTCCGACACCCCGCGCCTGGCCTCGGTGGTCGGCCGGTTCGTGGAACTCCAGGACGAGTTCCTGACCGGGGGCGTGGTGCTGCGCGCGTTCGAACCGTACGAACCGGTGGGTGAGGTGCGGGTGTGGTGGGTGGACGGCGAGCCGGCGCTCGTCGGCGCCCACCCGGACACGCCGGGGCAGTGTCCGCGGCCGGACCTGTCGGCGGTCGCGCCCGTCGTACGGAAGGCGCTGCGCACAGGGGGCTGCCGGTTCGTCACCACGGACCTGGCGCTGCGTACGGACGGTGTGTGGCGGGTGGTGGAGGTGGGGGACGGGCAGGTCAGCGGCCTGCCGGAGGGCGCGGACACCGGATCGCTGACCGAGCTGCTGGCCACGGTGGGCGCGGGCTTCCCGCCGGTCCTGGCGGCGGGACGGCTCGTGCTGCGGCCGGTCACGCCGACGGCGGCGGCGCGCCTCGCCGACACCGCCGGCGCCGGTTCCCCCGACGGGGTGGCCTGGGCGGGCGGCGGTCCTCCGGAGTCCACCGTCGCCTGCGCCGAAGCCGTCGCGCAGGCCGCCTCGTCGGGGCTCTACCGCCCCGGCTGGGGCCTGTTCACGATCGTCCGGGCCGACGACGGTACGGCGGTGGGCTCCATCTGTTTTCACGGCCCGCCGGACGACGAGGGCACGGTCGAGATCGGGTACGCGCTCTGCCCCTCGGCACGCGGCGCGGGCTGGGCCACGGAGGCCACGCGCCTGCTGGCCGACTGGGCAGCCGGGCGGCCCGAGGTCCGTACGGTGCTGGCGCTCACCGAACCGGCGAACGTGCCGTCCCGGCGGGTGCTGGAGCGGGCCGGGTTCGCGCCGTCGGGCGACCGGGGCGGACTGCACGCGCACGTCTTCGCGGGGGCCGGGCACCTTCCCTGAGCGGACGTCCCGGGGAGCCGTACCGCGCCGCGGACTTCGCCATGTACGACGCTCCCCCCGGATCATTTGTCGGCGGTATGAATCTCGTACCGCCAGAAAGCGCGGTGCCGCCAGAATTCCACGGCCGACATGGTGTTCACGGAATGCCGGCGCAGACCCGCGGACTGGAATCCCGCGTACGGCAGCGCTCCGATCACGGCGAAACACCGGAGCATCGGCCACATGTCGCGGGAGATGTCCTGGACGCCGCGCACGGTGAATCCGGCCTCGGCGGTCAGGCGTTCCAGCGTGCCGTAGGTGAAACGCTGGAACGACGGCATCGCGGCCCAGTCGTTCAGCTGCCGGAAGACCTCGGCCGCGGGGGTGGGCATACGGGCCGCGGTCTCCCGGGCGTACTCGAACATGACGAGCCGGCCACCCGGTTTCAGGACGCGGTGGAACTGCCGCAGCACCGCCTCGGCCTCGGCGGCGTGCACCAGGGTTTCCATGGTGTAGACGGCGTCGAAGCTCGCGTCGGGGAAGTCGAGCGTGGCGTAGTCGCTGCGGGTGAAGGTGAGCAGGTGGTCGAGGTTGCGGCGGCGGGCCCGCCGCCGGGCCTGCGCGACATGGGCGTCGAGCAGGTCCACGCCGTGGATCCGCAGGCCGAAGCGGCCCGCCAGACGGCCGGCCACATCACCCACACCGCACCCGGCGTCGAGAACGCGCGCTCCCGGCGGCTGGGCGAGCGTTTCCCCCATGCGGTCTTCCATGCGGCGCAGCGCTTTCGACCAGGCCCATGGGGAGTCCGTATCGCGGTAAAGACCAAAATGTTTGGTGCCGTTCAGAAAGAGGCGGTATCCCAGTTGTGATCCCGGCTGACGGTAATATCGGATGACCTCGCGTACGTTGCTCACATTCAGCACCATGCCAGCCCGCAGGCGACCGGCACATCGCTTCGGCGCCGGAACCCCCCTTCCGGGTTGCCGACTTCACCCGTACCGGCCCGCTTTGCGACGCCGGGAAGTGACGATCACCGGCAAAACCCTTGATCCGCCGGGGATTCCACTGCTAGACACCTCCCATGACCGGCTATTCCCCCGACGCCACCGACTGGCGCATCCTCGATGTCCTGCAGCACAACGGCCGCGCGGGATACGCCGAACTGGCCCGTGCCGTGAACATGTCCGCGAGCGCGGTGACCGAGCGGATACGGCGCCTGGAGGAGGCCGGGGTGATATCCGGGTACGCCGCGGTGGTCGAACCCGCGGGCATCGGGCTGTCGGTGCTGGCCTTCGTCCGGCTGCGCTATCCGAACGGCAGCGGCAAGCCGTTCCACGACCTGCTGGAGAGCACACCCGAGATCCTGGAGGCGCACCACGTCACGGGCGACGACTGCTTCGTTCTGAAGGTCGCCGCCCGCTCGATGAAGCACCTGGAGGAGGTGTCGGGCCGGGTGGGGGCGCTGGGCGCGGTGACGACCAGCGTCGTGTACTCCTCGCCGCTCCCCCGGCGCGCGATCACTCCGGCACCCGATGGCGTACGGACGATCCCGCACGGTCCTTGACGACCTCCAGCTGGGCCGGGATGCGCTGCCGCAGGTCCGCGACATGGCTGACGATGCCGACGCTGCGGTCCCGTTCGCGCAGCGAGTCCAGGACGTCCAGCACCTCGTCCAGCGTCTGTTCGTCCAGGCTGCCGAAGCCCTCGTCGATGAAGAGGGTGTCCAGGCGGGTGCCGCCCGCCTCGTCGGTGACGACGTCGGCCAGGCCGAGCGCCAGCGCCAGGGACGCGAAGAACGTCTCGCCGCCGGACAGGCTGGCGGTGTCCCGCTCATGGCCGGTCCAGGCGTCGATGACGTGCAGCCCCAGGCCGGAGCGGCGCGCGCCGCCGGACCGTTCGTCGGAGTGTATGAGCGTGTAGCGGCCGGAGGACATGCGGTGCAGGCGTGCGCTGGCGGCTGCCGCGACCTGTTCCAGCCGCGCGGCGAGGACGTAGGACTCCAGGCGCATCCGGCGTTCGTTCTCCGCCGACGTACCGGCGGCGAGTGAGGCGAGGCGTGCGATGCGCTCGTATTCGGTGCGCAGCGGGGCCAGTTGGCGGGCGTCGGAGTGGGCGCGTGCGCCGAGCCGGTCCAGTTCCGCGCAGCGTTCCTCGGCGGCGGCGTGTGCCGCACTGGCGGTGCGCAGCCTGCGTCCCGCGCGTTCCAGTTCGGCGTGCGCCCGGTCCGGGTCCGCGGGCGGGAGGCCCGCCGCGGCGAGCGCCTCCGGGTCGGCCAGCTCGGCTTCCACGGTGGCCGTCTCCGCCTGGTGGCGGTCGAGGCGCTGTTGCAGAGCCCGCCAGTCGGCATCGTCCAGCAGCGCGGCGGACGCGTCCTGCGGGGTGTCGAATCCGGCGCGGTAGGCGGCGTCGGACAGGTTGGCGTCGGTCTCCTTGAGCCGCTCGGCGCACAACTCGGCCGTACGGGCGGCGGCCGCGGCCTCGGCCAGCAGCGCGACCTGCCGCTCCAGGCGCCGGGCGCGCTCGGTGACACTCGCGAAGCCTCCGCGCGCCTCCGCCAACTCGGCTTCCAGCACGCTCAGTTCCCGGTCGAGGGCTTCCCGGTGGGAGGTGCGGGCGGCAGCGCGGCGCTCGGCCTCCTGTTGCTCGGCGCGGCGGCGCTCGTACTCCCGCTCGGCTCGGGACAACGCTTCCCGGGCAGCGTGAAGGTCGGCGCCAGCGGCCCGCTCGCGCGCGTACGTGTCGCGCAACTCCTCTTCCGCGCGGGCCAGTTCGGTGGTGGAGGTGTCGCCGGCGGTCGCGGAGGCGGCGGCCAGCTCTTCCTTCAGGGACTGCCGGGCGCGCTCCGCTTCCTCGCGTACGGACTCGGCCCGCCGGTAGGCGTCCAGCGCCGCTTCCTCCGCCGTACGGTCCACATGGCCGGCGCCGGTACGGGCCGGAGCGGGGTGCTCGGTGGCGCCGCACACCGCACACGCGGCACCGTCCTCCAGCCCGGCGGCGAGTTCGGCGGCGATGCCGCGCAGGCGGCGGTCCTTGAGGTCGAGCCAGTGTTCATGGGCCGCGGCCGACCGTTCACGGGCGCGCAGCGCGTCCTCGTCCGCGGTCCGCAGGCCGTCCGTGAGCCGGTCGCGCCGCCGCGCAGCTGCCAGCCGCTGCCGGGCCGGGTCGAGCTGGGCGTGGAGCTGTTCGGCGCGGGTCGCGGCTTCTTGGGCGACCTCGATGCGCCGCTGGTGTTCCCGGTGGGCCGGCTCCCAGTCCGCGAGCCACGCGGTGGCGTCCAGCAGCGTCTGTTCGTCGGCGCGCGCCTCCCGTTCGATGCCGGCGCGCTCCTCGGCGATTCCGGCGGCCCTGCTCTCGGCCCGGCGGGCCGCCGACAGTGATCCGAGGTCCTGGCGCAGCTCGTGTTCCAGCGCGGCGAGCCGTTCGGCGTCCGCGTCGGCCAGGTCGGGCGGCAGCTGGGACCGTCCGTGCTGCTCGGCGGCCTGCGCCGTGCCGTGTTCGCGCCAGGCCGCGTCGCGGAGCGCCAGCGCCGGGGCGACCTCGGAGGCCGCCCGGGCCCGTGCCAGCCGTTCCCGGGCCCGGTCCCGCTCGCCGGTCTGCGCTGCCAGCTCCGCCGCGCGCCGCCGTGCCTCGGCGTACCGCCGCTGGAGGCGGTGCCGTTCACGCTCCTCGTCCGCCCGCGCGCGGGCCGCGGCCTCGGCCGCCTCGGCGGAGCGCACTGCGAGCCGGGCGATGTCGTACCGCTCGCGCGCGTTGGCCCGTGCCACGGCCGCCCGTACCAGTACGGCTTCGGCGAAGCCCGGCTCGCCGGGACTCGGCGTCTCGGCCGCCTGCGTGGTGGCCGCGGTGCCGGTGTCCGGCCCGTACTGGCCCGGTACGAGTGCGGTGGCGGTCGCCGTCCCCCTGGAAGCCCCGCCCGTAGCGGCGGCCCGCACCGTCCGGCCCGTACCGCTGCGGCGGCCCGACGCCGCGGGCACCGCTTCGGGTGCGCGTCCCGGCGCGGGGACCGAGGGGTCCACGAGGTCGGCCGGCTCGCCCGCCGCCTGGTCCATCCGGTGGGCGAGCGCCAGCAGCCGGTCGTCACCGGCGGAGACCCGGTCGGCGGCGGCCTTGCGACGGGCGGCGAGCCGTTCTTCGAGGGCGGCGAACCGGCCGGTGTCGAAGAGCCGCCCGAGCAGCCGGGCTCGGGCCTCGGCGTCGGCGCGCAGGAAACGGGCGAAGTCCCCCTGGGGCAGCAGGACGACCTGGCAGAACTGCTCCTTGCTCATGCCGAGCAGCTGGCCGATCTCCTCGCCGATCTCCTGGTGGGAGCGGCTCAGCGCCTTCCAGTGCCCGCCCCCGGCACCCGCACCGGTTCCGTCGTCGCCGGTCACGTACTCGCGCAGCCTGCTCTGCGCCTTCTCGCGGGTGGTGCCGGTGCCGCGCTTCTTCGGGCGGGACTGTTCCGGCAGCCGGGTGATCTCCAACCGCCGCCCGCCGACGGTCATTTCGAGGACGACCTCGGTGAGGGTGAGCGGATCGGCGAGGTCGCTGCGCAGCGTCTGGCCGTTCTGCCGCGTCCCCGGCACGGTCCCGTACAGGGCGAAGCAGACGGCGTCCAGGATGGAGGTCTTGCCCGCGCCGGTCGGCCCGTGAAGCAGGAAGAGACCGGCCTGGGCGAGCCGGTCGAAGTCGATGGTCTGGGTCCGGCCGAACGGCCCGAAGGCCGTGACCGACAGCCGGTGCAGCCTCACCGCGCCACCTCCCGCAGCACGTCGTCGGTGCGCACCTCGTCGAGGGCGGAGCGCAGCACGGCCCGCTCCTCGTCGTCCACGCTGCGCCCGGACCGTACGTGCGCGACGAAGTCCTCGGCGATCTCCTGGTCGCTGCGGCCGCGCAGCCGCTGTGCGTACGAGGCGAGCGTGCGGGCGGCACTCTCCTCCGGTTCGAAGACGAGGCTGAGGATGTGCGGGAAGCGGCCGGCGAGCCGGGCCATCGGTTCGTGCGGGCGGGCGGTGTCGGTCAGTGTCGCCTCCACCCACGCCTCCTCGTGGACGGCCAGCGCCGGATCCGCCAGCAGGTCGTCCAGCTTGCCGCGGACGCGGGCCAGCGGCCGGGGCACCGGGCAGTCCAGGCGCTCGGCGGTCACCGTGCCCGCGGCGTCCAGGTCGACGAGCCACATGGACTTGCGGTGCCGCTCCTCGGAGAAGGAGTAGGCGAGCGGGGAGCCGGAGTAGCGGACCCGGTCGGTGATCGTCTGGCAGCCGTGCAGATGCCCGAGGGCGGCGTAGTCCACGCCGTCGAAGACGGCAGCCGGTACGGACTCCACGCCGCCGACCGTGATGTCACGCTCACTGTCGCTGGGCGCGCCGCCGGTGACGAAGGCGTGCGCGAGCACCACCGACCGGGTGCCGGCGGGCCGGCCGGCGAGGTCGTCGCGCACCCGGTCCATGGCGGCACCCAAGACGTGCGCGTGATCGGCCCGCTCGGCGCCGAACTCGTCCTTGACCAGGGCCGGTTCCAGGTACGGCAGTCCGTACAGAGCGACCTCGCCGTGTTCGTCGCGCAGTACGACCGGAGCGGCGCAGGTCGCCGGGTCGGTCCGCAGGTGGACGCCGGCCTGCCGCATCAGCCCGGAGCCGACGCCGAGCCGGCGGGCGGAGTCGTGGTTGCCGGAGATCATGACGGTGGGTACGCCCAGGTCCGCGAGGCGGTGCAGGGCGTCGTCGAACAGCTCCACGGCGGCCAGCGGCGGCACGGCGCGGTCATAGATGTCGCCCGCGACCAGGACCGCGTCGACCCGCTGCGTACGGACCGTGTCGACGAGGTGATCGAGGAAGGCGCGCTGCGCGGTGAGCAGGTTCACCCGGTGGAACGAGCGGCCGAGGTGCCAGTCGGAGGTGTGCAGAAATCTCAAGAGACCGCCTCGACCTGCACTTTTACCGCTCCTCCACGCCCGCTGGCGCCGATCCCGCACGGCTGCCGCTGTTGACCGCTGTGGGCACCCGCCACGTCGGCACCGCCGGACACCGCGCCCCTCACCGGTATCAGTCTGCCATCCGCGCCCGGCCGGTTCCGGAACCCGTCAAGATCCGGCCCGGGCATGTGACGCGGCTCACTTCGCAGTGCTGCGCCCCGGCGCGAGCGGCCGGGGCGCCCCGCCGCTACGGCCGGTGGAACGTCACCTCCGGATACCGGACCGACGGGCCGTCCAGCAGGGCGCTTTCCCTGCCTCGCAGATGCTTGTCCATGAAGGCGGCCAGATACGCGCGGATGACGGCGTCGCAGCGGTCACCGTCCAGATCCTGGAACGGAATGCCGAGTTTCTTGGTCAGGGCCGCCAGATCGGTGAAGGAAAGGTGCTGGGTTCCTTCGACGCTCAGCCAGCGCTTCCACCCGGTGAGTTCCTTCCAGGTGTCGTCCCAGGTGCTGTCGGGGCCGCCGGGTACGTGTCCGGGCTTTCCGAGCATCAGGACCGGGCGATCCAGTGGCACGTCGTTCGGGTAGTGGAAATTCCCGTCCATATTGACGGCCGCCTTGATGCGCGGGTCCCGCAGCATGGCCGGAATGACACTGAAACCGCCGGCCGAATGCCCGGCCATCGCGATACGGCCGGAGTCCACGATTCCTTCGCCCGGCCACGCCGGACGGTTCCTCGTCAGCTCGTCCAGTACGAACGAGATGTCCAGGGCACGGACGGCGCCGACCCGCTGCCAGTCCTTGCCCTGGCACGCCGTGCAGGGCGTCGTGTGCCCGTCGGGGAAGGTGGTGCCGTTGGCCTCGTAATTGTGGCCGACGGCGGCGACGGCGTAGCCGCGGCCGGCCAGCTCCTCGGCGAGTCCGGTCAGTGTGGCGCGCGGCATCCCGAAGCCCGGTGACAAGACGACCAGCGGGAGTCCGCCGCGCGGCACGGCCGGTCGCGCGTCCAGGGTCGCGTGGGTGCGTACGGTGCTCAGAATGCGGGGCGGCACGTTCACGCCGCTGGTTCTCACATACTCCTCGGATTCCGCGGCGGTCATGTACGGCGCGGGATTCTTCGCGGGGCGTACGGCCGGATACCAGACGGAAACCATCAGCTCCCGGCGCTCCCCGGGCACCCAGGGGTCGGCCCGGCCGTCGTCCTTCAGGTGCAAGGTCGTCCGGCCGATCGGATGCTTTCCCGTGGGCGCGGGTAATGCCGGGCGGGATTCTTCCGTCCGTATCGAAGGAATGTCCCTCCGGCCGTCCGGCGTGTTTCCGGCGTGGGCGGTGGCGGCGGGTGCGCAGACGGCGGCGGCCAGCGCCAGGGCCGCTGTCGCGCGGGGCGGAATTCGGAGGCGCATCGGTTTCTTCCTGTCGAAGTCGGAAGGCGTGAACGACGTTCGACGAAAATCTATGGGCCGGGCGCCCTGGTCGTCGTCACTCCGGGGAGCCACGTCCGGTGGCTCCCCGGAGTGACCCCGGACGCGCCGGTCCACCCACCGGCGCCTACGGAACGACAGCGGACCGGGTCAGGACTCCGATGTCCGCTGCCCCTGTTTCGCGGCCTTGTCCGTGATGTCGACCGTGTCCTTCGCCGGGGGCGCGGTCACGTTCACGTCCGTACCGAAGTCGCTGAATTTCAGCGTGGTGCTGACGGAGGTCCGCGCACCGCTGCTGCCCTGCTTGCCGCCCTGCGGCTTGACCTCGACCTTCTCCTGGCGGAGCCGGCCCTGCTCGTCCAGCCAGACGTCGAGCGGCAGCCGGTCGCCGAGCTGTGCCCTGAGCTGCTTCGTCTGCTGCTCGTTGCCCTTGGCCAGCTCCGCCACGTCGACGGACACCTTGTAGTGCGTGGTGGCCGCGCCGTCGACGGTCTCGGTGCCGACCTTAGTGACGTCCTTGTCGCTGATGCCCTTGGTGTAGTTGAAGGAGGCCGTCGGGTCCTCGTACTGCGAGCTGCCGCCGGACTGCTCCACGAGCTTCTTCAGGTTCACCTTGAACCACGACTTGCCCTGCGGCAGCTGCTGCCGCTGTGCCGCGGGCGGCTGCTGGTAGAGGATGCCGTCCACCAACCGCTGGTGGACCTGCTGGTTGCCGGTCTGCATCGTCAGCCGGCTGCTGCCGTTGCCCAGGTCCACCACGCCCGACCCGCGGACCTCCGCGTTCTTCCCGCCGCTCTGGGCCCTGGTGACGAGCGTCATCTTGGCGGTCTTGGCGGCGGTGGTCTTCTGGTGCGCGGCCCGTACGGCCTGCGGGCCGTCCGCCGCGCCGCCCTGCGAGGCCGAGGCGCCGTCCTGCTTGCCGGGGTCCTTGCCGGATGCCTTGTCGTTGCTTCCGCCGCAGCCGGTGACGAAGGCCAGGGACAGCGTTCCGGCTGCCGCCACCACTAAGAGACGCGGACGTGTGCTCACTGTTCTCACTGAGACCTCCTGGTCGTAACAACCCGACGGACGCCGGTGAGGCTGTCGTGCGCCGTTCTCCCGCGCGTCACGGGGTTCCGAGTGCCCAGCGGTACGCGGCTGAATCACGGGGTCCCGGCACCGGCTCCGCGGCGGCTGAGTACCCGGGCGACTGCTTCGAACGCCGAAATAGCGCAGAGGAGTTCGCCGACGTTTCCACCTTGCCAGGTCTCGGGTGCGCACGTGCCCATGGGGCCGTGTGAGGCTGCAGCGGCGAAATACCCCCACGTTTCCGGCCGTTCGGCGTTCGGAATCGAGCCAGTACCCCGTATGGCCTGAACACTGTCGAACTGGCCTTCCGCAATTGACGGCACCACATACCGCGGGCAGCCTTGCGCTGACCGACAGCAGCGCAGCTATGGGATGGGGACGCGAGTGACCGTCAACGGTAATGGCAAGTCCGCCGATGAACCGTACGTCATCACCGGCCGGGGGCAGGACGCCGCCCCCAAGAACGCCTTCTCCTTGTTTGCCGATGTCAACTACAACGTCGGGGGTCCCCGCACCAAAATCCTCGTCATTCCGGCCAACGGCACGGCGAACAACTTCAGCGACTACGGGTTCGACCAGAGCGACGACGGTGTGAGCAGCGTCGTCAACAACACCGACCGGGACAACATCCTCTTCACGAGGACCAATCAGGGCGGCTCGCAGTTGCCCGTCCCCGCCAACTCCTCGATCACCGACCTGACACGGGTCCCGCTCTCCGGAAGCCCCACCAGCACCTGGAACGACCAGGCTCAGTCCGCCCTCGCCTTCAACAAGCCGGTGCCGCTGCCGGTGTTCACCGCGCCGAAGCCCAGCGCGCAGACCCAGGAGCGCCGGCAGGCGATCCAGGGCAACGCCGCCCCCGACGTCCAGCAGGTCCTGCTCTACGAGGGGACCACGCTGCTGGGCACCTGCCCGGTCAAGGACAGCGCGTGGGAGTACACCCCGGACGCCGACTGGCCGCTCGGCCAGCACGATCTCTCCGCCATCGCCGTACGTGACGACGTACTGTCCGGCAAGGCACCGCTGCGTTTCTACGTCGTCCTGCCGACGCCCGTCGTGGACATCCGCTCGCCCCGGGACGGCGCCGAGGTGGACAGCGGCGCCACCGTCGACGGTGTCGCGTTCAACGCCGACTCCGTGACGCTCACCGAGGGCGCGACCCAGCTCGGCACCGCCAAGGTGACCAGCAACCTGTGGAGTTTCGCCCACGAAGGCGGCTGGTCGCTCGGCAAGCACGCCGTGACGGCGAAGGCCGTCCGCGGCGGTCAGGAATCCGAACCGGAGACCGTGAATTTCACGGCGGCCAACCTGAACCTCCGGGTCGAGAGCGCCTTCAACTCTTCCTGGGAGGACTGGCAGACCCACAAGTACATCCACTCCTACGACATCACCATGTACGCCGGTGAAACCGATGTGAAGCACTGGCACGTCGGATTCGGCCAGCTCCCGGACGGCTCGGTGCTGGCCCCGGAATTCGAAGCCGGATTCTGGGGAATGGTCATCAGTGACGGCTCCGACGGAAACGTGATCCTCGGGTCGCCTCCCGAGGGCGTGCACATCGTCCCGGCCAAGGGCCACCTGACCATTCGGGTCCTGGTGCTCCTCCCGACCCAGGACGAGGCGTACAAGAAGCTCTACGGTCTTTTCGCCAAGTCACTGGCGGAATGAGCCGCGTTCTGCCCGCCTACGGAGAATACGGGGGCCCGGACCACACCGTCCGGGGCCCCGCCGCGGCGGACCACGCGCATCAGGCGTACTGGGCGGCCTGGATCTCGTAGAGGGACCGGTAATGGCCGCCGTCGAGGGCCATGAGCTGGGCGTGGTTGCCCTGTTCGATGAGACGGCCCTCGTCGAGGACGTAGATGAGGTCGGCGGTCGCGGTGGCGGCGAGCCGGTGGGTGATCAGCAGCACGGTGGTGCCGTCGTCGGTGAGGGCGCGCAGGGCCTGGAACGCCTCGATCTCCGCCCTGGGGTCGAGGGCGGACGTCGGCTCGTCGACGACCAGCAGCGGGGCGTCGCGGTAGCGGGCGCGGGCGGCGCCCAGCCGCTGCCACTGCCCCCCGGAGAGCTGGGTGCCGCGCTCGAAGCCCTTGACGACCAGGCTGTCCCAGCCGTGCGGCAGGGAGGTGATGACGTCGGTGGCGTCCGCGCCGTCGGCGGCCCGCTCGACGCGCCACTGGTCGAGCCGCTGGTCGCTGCGCCCGATGTGGATGTTGGCGCGGGCGGTCATCGGCCAGTGCGGGAAGTCCTGGGCCAGCAGCGCCACCTGTCCGAAGACGGCCGCGCGGTCGGCGCCGCGGGTGTCGGTGCCGTTCCACAGGAGGCGCCCGTCGCTCGGCAGGTACAGGCCGGCGACGAGTTTGGCCAGCGTGGACTTGCCCGAACCGTTCGCACCGACCAGCGCCACCACCGTCCCCCGGGGCACGGTCAGGTCCACCTTGTCCAGGGCGGGCGAGGTGGCTCCGGGGTAGGTGAAGGACACCTGTTCCAGGCGCACCTCCTCCAACGGCCCGGTCAGCGGCGTTCCCCCGCCCGGGATGGCGTGCCGCTTGGCGGTCGTGCAGGCGTCCTCCCAGTCCTTGAGGTACATGGCCTCCTCGTAGAGCCGGTTGAACTGCATGACCAGTGACAACAGGCCGGCGCTGGAGGACCGTACGGCGATGACGGCGGTCCCGGCCACGGCCAGCGGCATCCCGCCGCCGGTCAGCAGCAGCCACAGCACGCCGTAGGCCCCCAGTGACGCCAGGCCCGAGCCCGCCGAGGCAACGGTCTGGGTGACGGCCTCGGCGCGGGCCAGCCGCTGCTGCTCGCACTCCATCGTCCTGGACATGTCCGCGTACGCGTCCACCAGCAGCCGCCCGGCGCCGTGCACCCGGATCTCCGCGGCGCACGCCTGGTCGGTGAGCTTCTGGGTGATCACGGAGATGGCGCGGCGGTGCTCGATCCAGGTGTGCCGGGACTCGTACTGGCGCCGGGCCGAGAGGACCGCGGCCCACCCGTTGGGCGCGGCGACCAGGAACAGCATCAGGACGAGCAGCGGGTGCAGCATGAACAGCACCCCGGCGGCCGCCGCCAGGCCGACCAGCGCGTTGAGGACCAGGATCGAGGAACCGAGCATCATCCGGATCGAGTCGGTGCCGAACCGGCCCGCGTCCAGGGTGCGGTGCACCTGCTGGTCCTCCAGGGCGGCGAGCTCGACGTGGATCACGCCGTGGTAGAAGCGGGCCGTACAGACCCGCTCGACCTTGGGTTCCAGTTGCCCGGACGCCGCGGTGGACACGGCCGACAGAAGGGCGGAGAGCACCGCCACGACGGCCACCGCCACCAGGGCGGGCAGTGCCTGCCGCAGCCGCTCGGGGGTCGGCCCGGCCGCGAACAGCGCCACCAGCACCTGGTTGGTGGCCACCAGCGTGAAGGCCCGCATGACGCCCTGGCCGATCTCGGCACAGAGCAACGCCGTCAGGGCGATGCGGTCCTCGCGCCAGGCCGCCTTGGCGACGGTGCCCATCATGGCCGGGAACTGGCGGGCCATCGTCCACAGTCCCATCCGCAGGATCGGCATCTCGTGGCGCGTGAACGACAGGTCGTACCGCAGCGCACCGCCGAACAGCACATGCTCACTGTCGGAGACGGGCAGCTTGCGCCGGGGCCTGACGCCGCGGCTCCTCATCGTGCCTCCGGCCGCGCGCCGCGCGGGTACGGGACCCGGCAGGTGGGCGGGCGGGCCCGCGCGGGGCGGGCCGAGGCTCCGGCCGGCCCGTTCGTCACCGTCACGGTGTCCCTCATGGCTTCTCCTCCGGATCGGGTCGTCGTGCCTCGTGCTATGCCCCGTCCTGGCCGCCCCGGCACGCCCGGCACCCGATCCGGTGGGCCCCCGCGGACGTCCCGCCTCGCGGACCACCGGCGCCGGACTCCACCACGCCGGGTAATACGATTTCCAGCCACACCGCACTTCACCGACGTCAACGGGGGTTCTCTTCACGTGTTCGGAATCGTCAGGCCCTGCACCCACCGCCTGTCCCAAGGCCTCAAGGCGGAGTGGATGGCTCATCTGTGCGGGTTGTGCCTCGCCCTGCGCGGCGACCACGGGCAGTTCGCCCGGGTGGTGACCAATTACGACGGCTTGATCGTGTCCGTCCTGACCGACGCCCAGACCGGCCGGGAGGCGGCACATCGCCGTACCGCCGGGCCCTGCCCGCTGCGCGGGATGCGGACCGCCTCGGTGGCGAAGGGCGAGGGCGCGCGGCTGGCCGCCTCGGTGTCGCTGGTGCTCGCCTCGGCGAAGATACGCGACCATGTCGCCGACCGGAACGGACTGCTGCGCCGCCGCCCGGTGGCCGCCGCCGCCCGCAAGGTCGCCGCGGGCTGGGACCGGGCCGGGGCCCGCACCGGCGCCACGCTCGGCTTCGACACGGCCGTCCTCGTCGACGCGGTCGACCGGCAGGTGGGCATCGAGGAACTGGCGTGCCCCGGCACGCCGTTGACCGTCATCACCGAACCGACCGAGACGGCGACCGCCGCCGCCTTCGCGCACACCGCGGTCCTCGCCGGCCGCCCCGGCAACGCCGCGCCGCTCGCCGAGGCCGGGCGGCTCTTCGGGCGGCTGGCCCACCTCCTCGACGCCGTGGAGGACCGAGCCGCGGACGCCGCCGAGGGCGCCTGGAACCCGCTCACCGCCACCGGCGCCTCCCTGGAACAGGCCCGCCGGCTGTGCGACGACGCGCTGCACGGCATCCGCCTGGCGCTGCGCGACGTGGAGTTCGCCGACTCCGCCCTGGCGCACACCCTGCTCGTGCACGAACTGCGACGGTCGGTCGACCGCGCCTTCGGTACGGCGTCGTGCTCCCACCAGGGGCACGGGGCGGGGCCGTACGAAGGCCAAGGGGGCAATCCGTACGGGCAGGGCAACGGGTACGGGCAGTCGCAGCCGCACCCCCCGGCGTCTCCGTACGGCCAGCCGCAGGCCGGCGGCCCGTACGCCCAGGCCCCGCAGCATCTGAACGGCGCGCAGAATCCGTACGCGGGCGGGCCGGTACCGCCGGGCGGGTACGGAGGCCCGGGCGGGCCGGGCGGTTCCGGAGGCTGGGGCGGCTCGGGCGGCTCGGGCGGCGGCTCCGGGGACTGGGGACCCGGGAACGGCGGCCCCGGCCACGGCGGGCTGCCGAACCTCACCCCCAAGCCGCCGAAGAAGCCCCGCGGCTTCCTGACCGGCTGCGCGGTCGCCATCGGGCTCTGCTGCACCTGCCAGCTCTGCTGCGCCGAGGAGTACGAGGGCCCGTGGTCGCGCAAGAAGCGCGAGGGCTGCTGCCGGGACTGCGACTGCTGTGACAGTTGCGACGGCTGCAACTGCTGCCCGGACTCCTGCTGTGACGGATGCTGCTGCGACGGGTGCTGCTGCGACTGCGGCTGCTGACCGAAGGACCGCGGGGGGGGGGGGGGGGGGGGGGGGGGGGGGGGGGGGGGGGGGGGGGGGGGGGGAGAAACACCCCACCCCCCCCCCCGCCGAGAGAA